>NZ_JABCPZ010000302.1 GCF_013283785.1 Nonomuraea antri | reverse complement strand
GGCTGGGTGGGCTCGACGGTGGCGACGTCCTTGCCCTTGAAACCCTCCCTGGAACCGGCGCGCATGGCCGCGTACACCATGATCCCCGCGACCAGCACGACCGCGAGCAGCCCTGCCCCGAGGGCGATCGGCCATGGCGATCGTCTGCGGGCATGTCGACCGTCGGTCGGAAGCACTGAACCCTCACCCACCTCACGCACGTAGCAAGGGCCGGGCGTCGCCCGGCCCTTTTCAAGGTATCCGTACCTACTTGCAGGTCACTTGCCTCAGTCTGAAGACGGGGGCCGCTGTCCGCCCGCCGGCCCCGGCACTCCGGCATACCGGTACGGTACCGGCTGCCGGCCGGGCTGAACGATCAAGAGCGTGCCCGGGGTCTCGGCGTAGAAGGCGGATTCGACGGCCGCCGCGACGTCTTCAGCGGTCAGCAGCGGGAAGCCGGCGTTGACGAACATCTCGCGTGCCTCGGCGACCAGCGGGGTGTCGGTGAAGCCGGGGCAGACCGCGCCGATCCTGATGTTCCGCGCGGCCAGTGGCGCGGCCAGCGCCCTGACCAGGCCGACCACGGCGTGCTTGGTCATGGTGTAGATCGGGTCGCCGTCGAAGGCCACCAGCCCGGCCAGCGACGAGGTGGCCACGATCGCGCCGCCGCCGGAGCGGACGAGCAGCGGGACGCTGGCGCGCACGCCGAAGACGACGCCGTCCACGTTCACGCCGACGACCGCGCGGTAGCGGTCGAGGTCGAAGTCGGCCAGGTCGACGCCGCCGGAGACGCCGGCGTTGAGATGGACCAGGTCGAGCCGGCCGTAGCGGCGCTCGGCCAGCGCCACGGCCTCCGTCGAGGCCTCCTCGGTGCTGACGTCGGCGGCCAGCCAGGCGCCGTCGACCTCCTTGGCCAGCCGCTCGACGCCTTCGGCGTCGCGATCGACCAGCACGCACTTGGCGCCGCCGGACGACAGGCGGCGCGCGACGGCGGCGCCGATGCCGCTGGCCGCTCCGGTGATCAGGGCAACTGTGCTCATGGTGCTCCTAGGATGCGGTGGGCGCGGGAGATCAGGGTGGGCACGGCAGCACCGATGCGGTCGAATCCCTCCCCAACGGTCTTACCCTGGCGGTAACGGGCGTGGATACCCTCCACGATGACGGCCAGCTTGAAGTTCCCGAAGGCGACATAGAACCCAAGGTCTGAAATATCGCGACCTGAGGCTTTGGCGTAGTGGGCGGCGAACTCGGTGGCGTTCAGGAAGCCGGGCGCGACCGTCGCGTCCCCGGCCACCGGGATGCCGGCCCGTTCGGTGTCCCCGGGCTCCTGCCAGTACGTCAGCGTGAGCCCCAGGTCCGCCAGCGGGTCGCCGAGCGTGGACATCTCCCAGTCCACCACCGCCGCGATCTCCGGCTCGGGATCGAGCCGCACCAGCGTGTTGTCCAGCCGGTAGTCGCCGTGCACCAGCGTGCTCTCCGACACCGCGGGCAGCCGCTCGCGCAGCCGCGCGACCAGCCGGTCGTACTCCGGCAGGTCGGCCGTCTTCGACCGTTCCCACTGCTGGCACCAGCGGTCGAGCTGCCTGGTCAGGTAGCCCTCGGGGCGGCCGAAGTCGGCCAGGCCCACCTCGCGGTAGTCGACGTCGTGAATGGCCGCGAGCACCTCGGCCAGCCGCTCCGACAGCCGCCTGGTGGGCTCGGGCCCCGGATCGCCGAGCTCGGCCCGGGTGCGCACCGCCGCGCCGTCGACGTGGCCCATCAGGTAGAACGGGGCGCCGATCACGTCCTCGTCGGCGCAGAACGCGATGGGCTCGGGCACCGGCACGGGCGTCGGGGCGAGCGCCGAGATGACGCGCCACTCGCGGCGCATGTCGTGCGCGGTCGGCAGCACGTGCCCGAGCGGGGGCCGGCGCAGCACCAGCCGGCGCCCCTCGCACTCGACCAGATACGTCAGGTTCGACTTGCCACCGGAGATCAGTGAGACGGAACGGGGCTCGCCCACGTCGGGCACGTGCCGACCGAGCCACGCCACGAGCCGGGGCCGGTCAATCCCAGGTACGGTCATGGACACAGACTAGAACGACGCTCGATCATTAAAACCATCTGAGAGTTCGGTAACGTTCCAGATCCGCGTGGATATGCACAGGTCGAGATCGCCTAACCTGTGAGTAATACGTCTGCCCGCATGCCACGAAGAGAGGGCATGCCGTCAGTAGGAGCCCATGCGCGTCACTCTTGCCCGCCCAGGAGAGCTGGGACAGTCCGAAGTGAGCCGATGGCGGGCCCTGCAGCAGGCCGATCCCTCCTTCGACAATCCCTTCCTGTCTCCTGAGTTCACCCTCACGGTGGGCGAGCTACGTGACGACGTGCGCGTCGCGGTCATCCACGACGGCCCCGACATCGTCGGCTTCCTCCCCTTCGAACGTCACCCGCTGGGCATCGGCAAGCCGGTGGCCGCCGGCCTGACCGACGCCCAGGGCCTGGTCCACGCCAAGGACGTGGAGATCGACCCGCGCCGGCTGGTCAAGGAGTGCGGCCTGGCGGTCTACGAGTTCGACCACCTGGTCGCCGGCCAGCCGCTGCTGAACGCGCGGCACGAGCGGTTCCCGTCGCCGATCATCGACCTGCGCGACGGCCACCCGGCCTACCTCGCCTACCTGGCCGAGCACTCCGGCAAGACGTACAAGACCACGCTGGCCAAGTCGCGCAAGCTGGGCAGGACCGCCGGGCCGGTCAGGCACGACTACGCGACCACCGACCTGGCGCCGCTGCGCACGCTGCTCAGCTGGAAGACCGACCAGTACCGGCGCACCGGCCGCACCGACAGGTTCGCCCACCGCTGGATCGTGGAGCTGGTCGAGCGGCTGCTGGCCACCCAGACCGACGACTTCGCCGGGGTGCTCGACATGGTCTACGCCGGCGACGAGCCGGTGGCCGGGCACTTCGGGCTGCGTACCGCGACCACGCTGGTGGGCTGGTTCCCCGCCTACGACACCCGCTACGCCAAATACTCGCCCGGGCTGATCCACCACCTGGCGATGGCCGAGCAGGCCGCCGCGTCCGGCATCCAGGTGATCGACATGGGCCGGGGCGACAAGGAGTACAAGGACAAGCTCAAGAACGGCGAGCTGCAGGTGGCCGAGGGCCGGGTGGCCACACTCGGCCCGGCGGCCGGCGTGCACTGGATGATGCGCGTGCCGGTACGCAAGACCCGCGCCACCGTGCTGGCGAACCCGATCCTGCACAAGACGGCCGACAAGGCGTTGAAAACCTTCGGACGGTTGCGTACGGTCCTGCAAGGGTGAAGCTCATCGCGGAGCGGACCGGGCGCCGCTGCCTGCTCCTGCCGTCCAACCGGCTCGGCCTCTACCTCGCGCTGCGCCACTGGTGCACGCCGGGGCAGCGGCTGCTCATGTCCCCGATCTCGGCCGACGAGATCCTGTTCCTGGTGCTGGCGGCCGGCCTGCGTCCGGTGATCGCGCCGCTGTCGCCGCGCGACGGCAACATCGACGCCGCGCGCGTCGACCTCGACACGGTGGACGCCGTGCTGACGACCAACCTGTACGGCCTGCCCGACCAGGTGTCCGCCTTCCCGGGAAAGATCCTGATCGAGGACGTGGCGCACGCGCTGGAGACCAGCGTCGGCGGCCGGCCGCTGGGCACGTTCGGCCAGGCCGGGGTCTTCAGCCTGTCCAAGCACCCGGGCGCGGGCTCGGGCGGCGTGCTGGCCGTGGACGACCTGTCCGACCTGCGCGCGCTGGAACGCGCCCGCGACGCGTTGCTGGTGCCCGGCGCCTTCCACGCCGAGCTGATGTCCGTGGCCAGTTCGATGGCCAGGCAGGCGGCACTGCGGCTGAACCTGGTGCGCCCGGCGCTGCGGCTCATGCGTGCGCTGGGCATGCAGGAGGAACGCGAGGGCTACCGGATCGCGCTGGCCGAGGATTCGCTGGACCTGGCCATGAAGCAGGTGCCCGAGCTGCCGCCCTTCGACCCGTGGGTCCGGGCCGACCTGCACGACTACCGCGCCCGCCGGGGGCCGCTGGCCCGCTGGTACCAGGCGCGGCGGCTGGCCGCGGTGGCCGGGCAGCGCGGCCGCCGGCTGGCCGGGATCGCGCGGCTGGCCGAGCTGCCCACGGTCGCGCCCGGCGTGCTCGACCAGCTCGATCAGCCGCTGTTCCGGGTCCCGCTGCTGGTGGCCGAGCGCGATGCGGCCATCGCCAGGCTGGAGCGGCACGGCGTGGCGACCGGCTACCTGTACGACCCGCCCTACGACGACTACGCGCCAGAATTCACCGAGCCGTCCGAAGAACCGGGCCCGGCCCGCTGGTGGGCCAGGCACGTGCTGCCCGTCGACCCGGTGTACGCCGACCGGGCCCTGCCGGTCCTGCGCGGGCTGGCCGGGCCTACGTCAGGTCCGAACGGGCCAGGCGCAGGAACGCCTTCAGCCCGGTGATCAGCTCGGCGTTGTCGCTGAGGCCGTCCACCTTCTCGGAGAACCGGCGGACCATGAGCGTCACGCGCCGGTCGAGGTCGTGGTCGGCGAGCTCCAGCGCGTTCCTGGCCGATCCCAGCTCGCCCTCCAGGTCCCTGACGTCCTGCTGCAGCCGGTTGGCCAGCTCCTCCAGCTTGCTCACCCGCGACCGCAGCGTGAGCACGTCGGCCCGCGGGTAGCGGATCTCCTCGCCCAGCGTCGAGACCCGCTCGCGCAGGTGCGACACGTACGCGCCGGCCGGCCTGAACCCGGTGGCGAGCAGGTAGAAGCCGGAGAAGTAGTACCCGATGTGCACGCCGGAGAAGTAGGTGAGCACCGCGATGACGGCGGCCGAGGCCACGTGCAGGGCGACGGCCAGCACCAGCATGCGCCTGGCGATGCTCCTGGCCTCGTTCTCGCGGCGGCCCGCGACGGGCACGCCGACCTCCCTGGACACCTGGATCTCGTGGACCACGCGGCGGGCGGCGAAGCACACGTTCCACGGCACGACCAGGATGACGACCAGCCACAGCAGGCTGACCGCGCCGGCGGCCAGGGACACGACCGTGGACAGCGCCACGCCCGCGCGGAGGACGAGCCACGCGGTGATCAGCGTGACGAGCAGCGATGCGAGCAGTAACCACCATTTCATGTGACCACCGTGCGCCCCGGACGTTACCCGCCGGTAGCGTTCAGGTACTCAGTTCGCGCTGAGCATCCGAGCCGATGCTCTCGCCGATCAGCCCGGCCAGGATCGCGCAGCCGCGCCTGACGTCGGCCACCGACGCCGAGCCGTAGCCGATCACCAGGCCGTGCAGGCGCTGCCTGCCGTGGTGGTGCCGTTCGGTGGAGTCGAGCAGCACGCCGCGCTCCCTGGCCGCCGCCACCACCCGGGAGACCGCGTCGAGCGGCAGCTCGGCCAGCACGTGCAGCCCGGCGGTGTCGCCGCGCAGCCGGCAGACCCGGCCGAGCACCTCCACGACGACGGCGCGGCGGCGGGCGTACTCCAGGCGCATCCTGCGCAGGTGCCGGTCGAGGTCGCCGCGTTCCAGCAGGGTGGCCACGGCCTGCTGCACCGGCCCGCTGGTCCGGTCCGACACCTTCTCCCGCAGCGCGGCGACCCGGTCGACCAGCGCGGGCTCGGCCACCAGCCAGCCGACGCCGACGTCGGGCGCCAGCGCCTTCGACAGCGTGCCGAGCAGCACCACCCGCGACGGGTCGAGGCCGTACAGCGCGGGCAGCGGGGCCACGTCGTAGCGGAACTCGGCGTCGTAGTCGTCTTCGACGATCGTCGCGCCGGTGCGCCTGGCCCAGGTCAGCAGCCGTTCCCTGCGCGGGATCGGCAGCCGGCCGCCCAATGGGTACTGGTGCGCCGGGGTGGTGTAGAGGACGCGCAGGTCGTCGGGGAGGTCGTCGACGATCACGCCGTCCTCGTCGACCGGGCAGGGCACGACCTCGGCGCCCCTGGCCGCGAAGACCGTACGGGCCACGTGGTAGCCGGGGTCCTCGACGCCCGCCCGCGCGCCGGGACCGAGCAGGGCCAGCGCGCACAGGTCGAGCCCGTTGCCGGTGCCCCTGGTGACCAGGACGTTCTCCGGCCCGACCGCCACGCCCCTGGCCCTGCGCAGGTGGTCGGCCAGCAGCTCCCTGAGGTAGGGCAGGCCGTACGGGTCGGGGGCGGCGCCCGGCGGCAGGTCGGCGGCCTTGCGCCAGGCCCGCTTCCACGCCGCCCGGTCGTAGTCGAGCACCCAGGGCTCGCCGGGGGTCAGGTCGATCATCCGGCCGTCGGTCCTGCGCGGCGGCGGGGGCGGGGGCGGCGCGTACGCGGGGTCCTTGCGCGGCGGGTGGTGCCCAGCGCGCCCGATGGCGGCCACGAACGTGCCGGAGCCGTGCCGCCCCTCCAGCCAGCCCTCCGCGTAGAGCTGCTGGTACGCCTCGGTCACCACGGTACGGCTCACCGCCAGCTGCGCGGCCAGGCCCCGCGAGGACGGCAGCCGCTCGCCCGGCGCGAGCGTGCCGGACAGCATGGCCCCGCGCAACCAGTCGGCGAGCTGCGTGGTGAGCGGGACGGCCGCGCCTCGATCGAGGGATACCGGCAGGTCGGCGTGGGTACGCACGAAAGTGGTCTCCGTGAAGGGTCCGATAGTGGCCATACAGGATAGGTCCACTTCCGCCCTAGGGTCGAACCATGCTCTCCACCACTCCCCGCACCAGGCTCGGCCGCGAGAAGCAGCGCGGCAGCACCGACAGGAACGATCTCTACCAGGTGCTCGATTCCGGGCTGTTCTGCCACCTGGGCGTGGTGACCGACGGGCACCCGATGGTCGTGCCCACCGGTTACGGCAGGATCGGCGAGACGCTCTACCTGCACGGATCGACCGGCGCCAAGTCGCTGCGGGCCGGCGACGGTACCGAGGTGTGCGTGACGGTCACGCACGTGGACGGCATCGTGCTGGCCCGCTCGATCTTCAACCACTCGGTCAACTACCGCTCGGCGATCATCTACGGCCAGGCCAGGCTCGTCACCGACGAGCAGGAGCGCCTGGACGCGCTGCGGGCGCTGTCCGAACAGCTCGCGCCCGGCCAGTGGGACTACGCCAGGCCGCCCTCGCGCAAGGAGCTGGCGGCCACGGCCGTGCTGGCGCTGTCGCTGGCGGAGGCGTCGGTGAAGATCCGCAGGGGCGCGCCGCAGGACGAGCCCGAGGACTACGCGCTGCCGGTGTGGGCCGGAGTGCTGCCGCTGGTCACCTCGTGGGGCGAGCCGGTACCCGATCCGGTGCTCCCAGAAGGTATCGATGCGCCTGTTCACATTGTCGAACGGGAGTAGTTCCATAATTCCGGAACCACCTGGCAAACCAGACTCCTAGATCACACGTCTCATCAGGTGGGCCGACTCCTGATGGGAGAGGCAAATGGAGTGGAGCGCTCCCGGATACACCGAGATCAAGCAGTTGGGCGCGGGCGCGAGCGGGCGCGTCGCGCTGGCCGTGCACGATGAGACGGGCGTCAAGGTAGCGATCAAGTACCTGTCGGCCGACTACCGTCGTGACCCGGCGGCGCTGGCGCGCTTCCAGGGCGAGGCTCGCCTGCTGACCGCGCTGCGCGATCCGAACATCGCCACGATGTGGGAGTACATACAGGACCACGAGGGCGCCGCCATCGTGATGGAACTGGTCAACGGTGTGTCGCTGCGCGCGCTGCTGCGCGAGAACGGCACGACGGGGCCCGAGGCGGCGCTGGTCGTGCTGAAGGGCTCGCTGCTCGGGCTGGCCAAGGCGCACGCCTCCGGCCTGGTGCACAAGGACTACAAGCCCGAGAACGTGATGGTCCGCGACGACGGCGCCAGCAAGCTGGTGGACTTCGGCATCGCCGTCCGCCAGGGTGCCGCCACGCACCCGGAGGGCACACCCGGCTACATGGCGCCCGAGCTGTGGAACGGCCTGCCCGCCTCCCCGGCCACCGACGTGTACGCGGCCACCGCGGTCTTCTTCGAATGCCTCACCGGACATCGGCCGTACCGCTCGACCGAGCCGAGCGTGCTGGGGTACCAGCACATCCACGCGCCTGTCCCGTCGCACGACGCGCCCGAGCCGGTACGCGAGCTGGTGCGGCGCGGCCTGGCCAAGGACCCCGGCGCGCGCCCGGCCGGCGCGGCCGCGTTCCTGGACGAGCTGGAGCACACCGCCACCGCGGCGTACGGCGAGGACTGGGAGCGGCGCGGCCGGCGGCGGCTGGCCGAGCTGGTGGCCCTGCTCGCGCTGCTGCTGCCCACCCCCGACGCGCCGCCGCCCGAGGTCGGCACGTCGCTGGCGCACACCGTGTTCCGCGGGCTGCGCGGGCTGCGCGGCCTGCGCAGGGTGCACGGCAACGCGGTGCGGGTGGGGCTGGCGGCCGGGGTGGCGCTGCTGGTCACCGTGGGCGTGGTCGTCGCGGTACGCGGCCGGGGCGTCGAGCCCGCGCCCGCCGGGGCGGCGGTCGCCGGGCCCACGCTGAGCCAGGGGACGACCGAGCCGGCCATCGCCTCGCCCACCCCGGAGCCCCAGCCGACGCCCGAGTCGAGTCCGGAGCCCAGCCCGTCCTTCACCTCGGGTGAGAGCCCGCCGGCTCTCCCGCCCGCTGTCACCGACCCGGCGGGCACCGACCCGGTGGGCACGGACCCGGTGGGTACCGACCCGCCTGCCACGACGCCGCGGCAGACGCCCGCGAAGACGCCCACGAAGAAGCCGACGAAGACACCGACGACGACGCCGGTGAAGACCCCCACCCAGACGCCGACCGTGACTCCGACGGTGACGCCCACAGTGACCCCGACGGTGACGCCCACCGTGACCCCGACCGTGACTCCCACCGTGACCCCGACGCCGCCGCCCGCCGTGCTCGCGCTGGGGATCGGCCGGGTGACCGTGACGGGCGCGCGGGCCGCCGGCCAGGTGAACCTGCGGGTGAACGGCACCGCGCCCGTCGTCGTGACCGCTGCCTGGACCGCCCCCGGCACCCCCGGCCGCACCCAGCGGATGCGGCTGGCCGGGGCGACGTCGTACAGCCGGGCGTTGTCCTGGGCCATGGGCGAGCGCCCGTGCGGCAGGACGGTCACGCTCACCGTCACCACCTCCCCGGCCGCGCCCGGCGGCGCGAAGACGGCCTCGGCCGCGGTGCCGCCCTGCCCGACCGAGGTGACCGGTCTGCGCGCCTCGGTGGTCATGGCCGCCGCGCCTGGCCGGGCCGCCCGCGCCCTGGTCAGGGTGACCGCGAGCGGCACCGAGGCGATCCCGGTCGAGGCGGTCTTCTCGCTCGGCGGTGAGCGGGTCGGCGCGCGTACCGCGAACCTGTCGGGACGCAGGTCGTACGCGCGGACGTTCACGCACACGTTCAAGACCCGGCCGTGCGGCGGGACGGTCTCCGTCCAGGTGCGCGCCGGCGGCAGGACGGCCACGGCCCGCGACACGATCCCCTGCCCGGCCGGGGTGCGGCAGGTCTCGATCGTCCGCTCGGTGCTCGGCGCCCGCGGGGCGGCCACCGCCACCGTCTCGGTCACCACGGTCAACGAGCAGCCGGTGACGCTGAACGTCGCGTTCGCCATGGGCGGCACGATCGCGGCCACCCGGCGGATCACCCTGTCCGGGCGGCTCTCCTATCTCGAAACGGTGAGTTTCGTCTTCCCCAAGGTGCCCTGCGGGGCGACCTGGTCGGTCCGGGCCGCGGCACGCGCTCCCGGTGGCAGTGGCAGTGATCAAGCAGGTGGGCCCACACCCGCGTGCGAGGAGCCGCCGGCGACCAAGACCCCTCAACCGGACACACCCGACACGCCCCGCTGACCACCAATTTCAGGACTTATCGGGATATCGATAGCGGGAAAGTGATTTGCAGTGGTTAAGCTACGGTCCGGTTGATACGGGTGGGGGCCCAGGCAACTCCAGAGGAGACCGCTATGTACGGCGATGGGCAGTGGGGGGTCCCCGGCTACACGGAGGTACGTGAGCTCGGCACAGGTGGCGCCGGCCGGGTGGTCCTGGCCAGGCGCGATCACGACGGCGTGGAAGTGGCCGTCAAGTACCTGTCCGACGAGCTCAGGTCCGACGTCGGGTTCGTCGCCCGTTTCCGGCACGAGGCCAGGATGCTCGGCACGTTGCAGGACCCGCACCACGCCCGCCTCATCGACTACGTCGAGTCCGGGCAGGGCGCGGCCATCATCATGGAGCTCGTCAACGGCGTCTCGCTGCGCGAACTGCTCAGGTCGGAGGGCCCGACCGGGCCCGAGGCCGCGCTGCTGGTGCTCAAGGGATCGCTCCAGGGCCTGGCCGCGGCCCACGCGCTCGGCGTCGTCCACCGCGACTTCAAGCCCGAGAACGTGATGGTGCAGGCCGACGGCGCCAGCAAGCTGGTGGACTTCGGCATCGCGGTGCGGGCCGGCGAGGGCGCGCCCGTCGCGGGCACGCCGCCGTACATGGCCCCCGAGCAGTGGCAGGGCGGCTCGCCCGCGCCCACCACCGACGTCTACGCCGCCACCGTGGTGTTCTTCGAGTGCCTGACCGGCGCCCGGCCCTACCGCGCCACCAACATGGCCGCGCTGGCACACCAGCACCAGACCGCGGCGCCGCCGGTCGAGGAGGTGCCCGCGCCGCTGCAGGGCCTGGTCGAGCGCGGTCTGTCCAAGGACCCGAGGGAACGGCCGCCGTCGGCCGAGGCGTTCCTGACCGAGCTGGAGGCCGTCGCGGCCGAGGCGTACGGGCCGGACTGGGAGGAGCGCGGCAAGCGCCGCCTGATCGCGCTCGCCGGCCTGCTGCTCATGCTGTTCCCGACCGCCCCGGACGCTCCCGCCGAGGTGCAGACCGCGCTGGCCGAGACCCGCTTCCGCGACCCGTCGCGGCTGCTGTCCAAGCTGCCCGCCAAGATCGCGATCGGCGCGGTGGCGATGGTCGTGACCGTCGGCGTGGCCATCGTGCTGGTGAACTCGGGCGACGAGGAGCCGGTGCTGCGGGCGCAGTCGTCGCAGGTGACGCCCAGCGCCGAGCCCACCGACCTGCTCGACGAGCCGATCGAGGAACCCACCGAGGAACCGACGGAGGAGCTGCCGCCGGTCGAGGACACCCCGGTGCCGGACGAGACGACGACGAGCGCCGCCCCCGTCTACCCGCAGAACACCGTCAAGCCCACCAAGACGGCCACTCCCACGCCGGTCAAGACGACGACCAAGCCGCCGGTCAAGACCAAGAAGCCGACGCCCACGCCGACGGTCACGACCATCGCCACCGCGCCGATCGCGATCTTGGCGGGCAGCTTGGACAGCAGCCGCGACGGGTCGCGGAAG
>NZ_JABCPZ010000301.1 GCF_013283785.1 Nonomuraea antri | reverse complement strand
CCCGAATCCCCCGGATCGCCCGGATCGCCCGGGTCCTCGGCGAGGACGCCGGCGTAGGGGTCGCCGTCCTCGCCCGCGAACACGTAGGCCCCGCCCTCGATCCGCTCGATCAGCCCCCGCGTCCACGCGGCCCCCACCTCGGCCGAGTGGACCCACAGGTGCATGATCTCGCCGATGTGCCCGAGCGGCTGCGGCCCGTCCGCGGGCGTGTAGTGCTCCGTGACGGAGGCCCGCCACCCGGCGAGCGCCTCGATCCGCCGCCGCAGCAGCCCGACGACCTCCGCGCGCGGCAGGTCGGCCATGAAGCCGAGCCCGGCCGCCAGCAGGTCCGTCCTGTCGTGCGTGGTGAGCGCTTCGCGCAGCAGCGTGAAGTATTCGGCGGCGCCGTCCGGGGTGAGCTCGTACTCGGTGCGCGGCGGCCCGCCCGCGGGGCTCGGCGCGATCTCGTACGCGTGCAGGAGCCCCTGCTTGGCCAGCTGCTTCAAGGCGTGGTAGATCGAGCCCGGTTTGGTGTTGGCCCAGTCGTCGGCGCCCCAGAACTCCAGGTCGTTGCGTACCTGGTAGCCGTGGGCCCGGCCGTGCCTGCGCACGGCGCCGAGCACCAGCAGCCGGATCGCCGACATCCGCGCCCTCCCCGCTCCTCAGCCTCTCCCCCGCTACTCAACTTTGACTACCGTACACAAGGAAACGCGGGCGCCCGTGACGGGCGCCCGCGTTCACGTGACGGCGGCGGGTCAGACCTGGCCGGCCTTCTCCAGGGCGGCGCAGCAGGTGTTCACCAGCAGGCGGGTGACCACGTACGGGTCGACGTTGGCGTTCGGGCGGCGGTCCTCGATGTAGCCCTTCTTGTCCACCTCGACCTGCCACGGGATGCGCACCGAGGCGCCGCGGTGCGAGACGCCGTAGGTGTACTTGTTCCACGGGGCGGTCTCGTGGTGTCCGGTGAGGCGGGACTCGATGTCGGCGCCGTACTGCGTGACGTGCTCCATCGGCTTGTCGCCCTCGCCGAGCGCCTCGCACGCGGTGATGATGGCGTCGTAGCCCTCACGCATGGCCTTGGTGGAGAAGTTGGTGTGCGCGCCGGCGCCGTTCCAGTCGCCGCGGGCGGGCTTGGCGTCGAGGGTGGCCTCCACGCCGAACTCCTCGGCGGTCCGGTAGAGCAGGTAGCGGGCGACCCACAGGTGGTCGGAGACCTCGAGCGGGCCCGCCGGGCCTACCTGGAACTCCCACTGGCCGGGCATGACCTCGGCGTTGATGCCGGAGATGGCCAGACCGGCGGCGAGGCAGCGGTCGAGGTGCAGCTCGACGATCTCGCGGCCGAACACGGCCTCGGCGCCCACGCCGCAGTAGTAGTGGCCCTGCGGGGCCGGGAAACCACCCTCGGGGAAGCCGAGCGGGCGGCTGCCCTTGAAGAACGTGTACTCCTGCTCGATGCCGAACCAGGACTCCTGCGCGGCGAACTGCTCGGCGATCGGACGCAGCAGGGCGCGGGTGTTGCTCTTGTGCGCCGTGCCGTCGGTCTCCTCGACCTCGCACAGCACCAGGATGTGCGCGCCGCCGCGAATCGGGTCGGGGCAGGTGAACACCGGGCGGAGCACGCGGTCCGAGGCGTGGCCCTCGGCCTGGTTGGTGCTGGAACCGTCGAAACCCCACAGCGGCGGCTCCGCGCCATCGGCAAGGATCTTCGTCTTCGAGCGGAGCAGGGCGGTCGGCTCGGTGCCGTCGATCCAGATGTACTCAGCCTTGTAGCTCACGTCGGTCCTTTCGGGGTTTCTCTCAGCCACGCCGAGTCTTGCGGACGGCCGTTTCCCGCTTTTTGCCCGAATGTGAACGGCGTGTTAATCGCGTCGCGTGAGCGTCATCGAAATGCCATGGCGGCGGCTCGCACCGAGCGGTCGCGGGCCGTTCAGCGTTCGCTCAGGGTGCCGTCGGCCTGGACGGTGATCGAGGTGGCCGGGCCGTCCTCGCCGCAGTCGCGGCCGTTGGGGTACAACGGGCGCGGGGTCACCTGGATCGTCCGGTCGAGCAGTGTCGCGCCGGCCGCGTCCAGCAGGGTCAGTCTGACCCGCACCGGACGTTTGGGCAGGCCGGACACGTCGCCGAAGCCCACCCGCTGCGGGGCGGGGACGGCGGTGACGGCGCAGGCCCCGTCAGAGCAGGTCTGCGCGCCCGGACGGGTGGCCTGGCTCAGCGCCACCCGCGGACGCCGGCAGAAGCCGTCCCAGCACACCTCCAGCGCGGCGTCGCGCGCCCGGTCGGCGAGCGGGGCCTCGACGGTCAGGCCGATGCCGGGCGGCGCGGCCATCTGCGTGCAGGACCGGGTTCCGCAGCCGCTCAGCAACGCGGCGAGCAGGGCGATCGGCATGAAGAGGCGCACACCCGGTTAACGCGCACCAGTGCCAGGCGGTTCAGTCGTGATCGACAGGCTCGTGCGACCATCGGTTCAGGGGGGTTCGTCATGGAAGTGTGGTTCGGCGCGTTCCTGACGCCCGAGGCCGCGGGCGTCGATCGGCTGCTGCGTCACGTGACGCTGGCCGACCGGCTCGGCCTGGACCTGATCGGCGTCCAGGATCATCCCTACCAGTCGGCGTTCCTCGACACCTGGACCCTGCTGTCCGCCGCCGCCGAGCGCACCGAGCGGGTGCGCCTGGTGCCCGACGTGGTGAACCTGCCGCTGCGGCCGCCCGCCGTCCTGGCCAGGGCCGCCGCGTCCCTGGACCTGCTCAGCGGCGGCCGCGTGGAGCTGGGGCTGGGCGCGGGCGCGTTCTGGGACGCGATCGCGGGGATGGGCGGCCGCCGCCTGTCCCCCGCCGAATCGATCGAGGCGCTGGCCGAGGCGATCACCGTGCTGCGCGCGTTGTGGACGCCGGGCGACCCGGTCACGTTCGAGGGCGGCCACTACCGGCTCGACGGCGCGCGACCCGGCCCGTTCCCCACCCATCCGATCGGCGTCTGGGTCGGCGCGAGCAAGCGCAGGATGCTGGAGCTGACCGGCAGGATGGGCGACGGCTGGCTGACCTCGTCCTTCTACAGCCCGCCCGACGCGGTCGCGCGGCAGGTCAAGGTGCTCGACGCGGCGGCCGGGGAGGCCGGGCGCGACCCGGCGGCGATCCACAAGGTGTACAACGTGAGCGGCAGCTTCTCGCCGCTGGCGGGCCCGGGCTTCCTCGACGGTCCGCCCGGGCTCTGGGCCGAGCAGCTCACCGAGCTGGTGCTCACGCTGGGCATGTCCGGTTTCGTGCTGGCGCCCGGCCTGGACGCCGACCGCGACCTGCGCGTCTTCGCCGAGGAGGTGGCCCCGGCGGTGCGCCGCGCCGTCCAGGACGAGCGGCGCGAACGGCCTGAGCCGCTGGTGCGGCCGGTCACGCTCACCGCGCTCGACGAGGCGAGCCGCCCGCGCGCGCCCAAGCACGACCCCGGCATGCTCACCCCGGCCCAGCGCGCCCAGGGCCGCCACCTGGTGGACGTGCACGACGGCTACCGCCAGGAGCTGCGCCAGGTCAGGGACGCGGTCGACCAGGTCGCCGCGGGCGCGCTGGACGCCGCCGCGCTGCGCTCACTGATCAACCGGCTGTCCATGCGGCAGAACCACTGGACGCTGGGCGCGTTCTGCGCGACGTTCTGCCGTCTGGTGACCGTGCACCACACGATCGAGGACGATTCCCTGTTCCCCGCCCTGGCCGGGCGTGACGCCGCGCTCGTCCCGGTGATCAAGAGGCTGGAGCGGGAACACGAGATCATCGCCGGCCTGCTGACCAGGCTGGACGAGGCGTGCGTCGAGCTGATCGAGAACCCGGCCCGGCTGGACCGGGTCCGGGCCAGGGTGGAGAAGCTGGGCGCGGTGCTGTCGTCGCACTTCGCCTACGAGGAGGAGGAACTGGTCGAGCCGATCGGCCGTCTCGGCATCCGCGTCTGATCGCCCGGCCGCCGGTGACCGGGCGATCAGCGCGTCTCCGGTCAGGCTCTCCCTTCCGTCCCGGTTCCGTCGTAGCCGAGCAGCCGCATGGCCGTGTCGGGGTCCATGGCCGCGGCCAGGAGCTGGGCCCTGGCGTGGGCCTGGTCGCGTTCGCGTTCGGCCTTGGCCTGCGCGGCGCGGACGCCGCGGATGACGCCGAGCGCCAGCCCGACGCCCACGATCACCGCGACCACCAGCACGAACAGCACCAGCAGCAGCCCGGGCGCGGCCATCATGGACGGTCCTGCCAGGTTCGCCGCCGAGCCCGCCACGACCCCGGTCATGGCCAGCGCGATGATGACGGCCAGCGTCACGAGCCCGAGCAGGCTCGCGGTCAGCACCCACAGCCGTCCCAGCCGCCGCCGCTTCTCGGGCGCGGCCGCCACGGGCACACCGGCCAGCGGCGGCTCGGGGACCCCGGCCACCGGCGTCACGAGCACGGGCGCGGGCCCCGGGCCCGGGCCTGGACCGGCTGCGGGCGCCCACGGCACGAACTCCGGCTGCCCGGCGACGGGTGTCACGACCGCGCTCACCTGCGTGACCTGCTCGACCTGCGCGGCCTGCACGACCTGTCCGACCTGTCCGAGCTGGACGGCCGCCGCGGCGGCGCGTGGCTCGACGGCCGGCTCGTCCGCCTGCCCCGGCAGGTCCCGCTCGATGCGGCTGTGCTCCTTGTGCGCCCTGGCCGCGTCGCGGTGGTATTCCTCCAGCTCCTCGTACAGCTCATCGGAGGCGTAGACGGTGCCGTCGATGAGCGGCCCGGTGGACCGCTCGATGATCGCCACCACGTCGTCGCCGTTGAGCGTCTTGTGCGTCTCCAGGGCGTGGGCCAGGCAGAGCACGTCCCTGCGGTGTTCCTGCAGCAGGCGCTCGGTCTTCTCCAGCAGCCGCACCAGGTTGAACTCGATGCGCTCGCCCAGCACGTCGGGCGCCGGGTCGGGCTGTGACCTGGCCGGCTCCCTGTCGGTGATGCCGATCCCGCCGCGGCTCGGCTGCTTGCGCATGGCCTTGCCGCCCATGATCTCCAGCTCCTGCAGCGCGGGCAGCGAGGTGACGCCGGAGCCCATGCCCCAGTACGACTCCATCAGCGCGGTCAGGAACGTGGCCGAGTGCAGGTCGCCGGAGACGCCTGAGGAGTTGTCCTCGCTGAAGAACATCCGCTCGCCGGCCAGCGAGGCCAGGGAGACCATGATGTCGGCCTCGTACTCGGACTTCCACCGGGTGAACTGGTCCTCGGGCTTGATCGAGGCGACCATGCCCAGGTAGTCGGCGCCCTTCTCGATGGTGGCGATGTCGATCTCCAGGTGGAAGCGGGTCACGTAGGCCACCACCGCGTGGCAGGCCTCGTGCACGGCCACCGCGTGCCGTTCCCGCTCGATGTACTCCACGTCCTCGGGCGGGCCGAGCTGCTTGAGCCGTTTGGCGCGCAGCACGTCCGACCAGGTGATGATCTCCCGTCCGTCGCGGATGGCGGTGATCAGCGACTCGTTGACCAGGTCCTTGATCGTCGCACCGGTGGCGTACGGGGTGATGGTGGCCAGCTTGTCGATCTGGTCGAGGGTGAGCTCGTGCTCGACCTTGTCGAAGTAGCCCTGGTAGGTGCGCAGCCGCCCGGCCTTGGACGGGTAGCCGACCTTGTAGATCCGGTCGATGCGGCCGGGGCGCAGCAGTGCCTCGTCCAGCGCGTCGGGCCGGTTGGTGGCCATCATGACCAGGATGCGGTACTTGGGCGGCGGCTTGGGCCGCATCCCGAGCAGCCGCCTGACCAGCCGGTTGAAGAAGCCGCGCGGCTTCTTGAGCCCGGACAGCTCGGTGAGCAGCGCCTGCAGCGTGCCGGGGTCGCCGCTGCCCATCATGCCGCCGCCCATCATGAAGCGCTGGCGCAGGCCGTGCTCGCCCGACTCCCGCCCGGCCGCCCCGGCCTCCTGCCTGGCGCGGAAGGCCAGCACGGAGCGGGTCTCCTCGGACAGGTAGTTCACGCCATGACAGCCGGAGAACCCGGAGAAGCCGCCGCCCTGTCCGGGTGGGCCCTGCTGGGCCAGGCGGCCGCGCTTGCCGAGCGAGTCCGCCTCGTCGAAGAAGACGATCACGCCGCCGTACCTGAGCGCGAGCTTGCGCAGCTTCCTGAACAGCGTCTTGACCTTCAGGATGCCGATGCCCATGAACATGTTCGTGAACGCGCCGGGGTCGACGAACACGTACGGCTTGCCGGTCTCCCCGGCCACCGCCTCGGCCATGAGCGTCTTGCCGGTGCCCGGCGGGCCCCACAGCAGCAGGCCGCTGGGCACGTACCCGCCGCGTTTCTCGATCTCGTCGGGCCGTTCCAGGAAGACGATGTTCTCCTGCACCCGCTCGACCACGTGGTCCTGCCCCCACACGTCGCGGAAGCGGGTCTTGATGTCGTCCGGGAAGTACGTCTCCACCCCGCCCCTGGACAGGAACCAGAACAGGCCGACGAACTGGATGATGAT
Organism: Nonomuraea antri; assembly: GCF_013283785.1. GTDB lineage: Bacteria > Actinomycetota > Actinomycetes > Streptosporangiales > Streptosporangiaceae > Nonomuraea > Nonomuraea antri. The sequence continues at coordinate 4,857 of NZ_JABCPZ010000301.1, read as the reverse complement.
CACGAAGAACAGGAAGACGATCTGGACGATGAACGGCATCGCCTGCCAGAGCAGCGCGGGCGCCTGCAGCAGCGCGGTGATCGGGTTGGTGTCCAGGACGGCGCCCAGCACCAGCGCGATCAGCGTGATCCAGAAGGCGATCTTCACCGCGCGCGAGAGGCGGTAGCGGGTCCAGTCGTCGAAGCGGCGGTGCGCCCAGCGCTCGGTGCCGCCGAAGATCCGGTGACTCCAGAAGCGGTGATATCCCGCCGAACGTTCGCTGACGAGGAAGTGCGTCTGACGCAGCGCCTCCACGCCGAGCAGCCAGAAGATCCACGGATGCTCGACGGCGATCGCCCGCATGGCGTCGGTGAACGGCATGATGCCCTGGTGGTCGGCCATCACCTTCCAGGCGAGCACCAGGAACGCCACGGTCAGGCCGATGAGGAACTTGCTCCGGTCCCAGAACTGCATCTTCTTCCTGGTCACGGCGTCCGGGTCGGAGGGCCCGCTGCCGGGGGCGCGCAGCCCTTCATGGTGGTTGGCGGTGGTCAATGGCGCTCCCTCATCCAGGCAGCCGGAGCAGCTTGAAGGACTCCGCGATCTTGTCGAACTCCGCCTTGCGCTTGGCGAAGCAGCTCGACTGGCAGCGGATCAGCATGACGGAGACCTTCTCGCCCTTGGCGTCGATCAGGGCGGTCTGGTCGAACGTCTGGATGTCGTTCCCGATCTGGTAGTTGAAGCGCACCCTGACCCCTTTGGCGCCTCCGTCAAGTTCGAGGAGTTCATCGCCGAGTGGCTCGAAGTTGCGCAGCAGGGGCGGCCGGCCGGACGTGAGCGACCGCTGCTGGTAGAGCATGCGCACGTCGTCCGTCACCGGGAGGATGAAGTTGCGCAGCCGGTTCAGCGAGACCGCGTCCCGCTCCGCCTCGGTGAGCGTGTGCACGGTCGCGTAGACGAACGGGTCCGCCGACACGAGGAGATGGTTGACCGAGGGCTTCGCCGCCTGGTCGAAGGCCGTGGACCAGACCCGCTGCGCGCGCAGTGCCGCGGCGGCGGATCCCGGCTGGGCGTCCGACAGATAGTTTTCGATGGGGGCCGAGTCGAGCTGCCTGAACGTGGCCGGGACCTTGAAGTAGGTGGTGCCGTCCCGATCTCGCACGTAGGTGAATTCCGGCTGTCCGCACGCCGACAGCGTGAAGATCGCGGTCAGGAGCGCGACCAAAGCCCGTGTCTTTTTCACCAGGGCTTACCTCCGCTTTACGGACCAACGCAGTTGTTGTGCCCGCTTTCAGACAGAATGAGCCCACTGTACGGTGAGAAATCTTGACCAAATCTTGGCCGAACCTTGGCTTTAATTGTTACAGATCAAAAATGTCCGCCCGGATGGTGCCAGTGACCTCACCGTCGCCCGCTGTACAACGTTCCAGCCAACACCATTGGTTCAGCTGCAGAAGTGGCGAAGGATGTGAGGACCCCCCTTCCGACCGGACACCCGGAGCGCACAATGACTGAACCCGCGATGGAGACCGTCGACTCCTACGGCATGACGGCGGAGCGGCAGTTCGCCGACCTCTGGGCCCGAGACGTCCTGACGGTGCGGGAACGCCGTCTGCTCCTGCTCGGGCTGCTGGTCGGACAGGGGATCGACGACCAGGTGGAGGTCCAGCTCGACGCCGCGCTGCGCGGCGACCTGTCGGAGAGCGAGCTGCGCGAGGTCGTGGTGTTCCTGACCCACTACGCCGGCTGGACGCGCGGCGCCCGGCTGAACACCCAGGTGGAAGAGCTGATCGAGCAGGTCAGGCGGGATCGATCCGATAGATCGGACCCCGCAGGCTGAGCGCGTACAGCTCGCCGTCGTGGCCCTGGCCGAAGGACGAGAGCTGCTCCACCCGCCCCACCTCGGCGCCGTCGTCCGGCCGCTCGGCCGGGGTCGCCTTCACCCAGCCGGCGCAGAAGTCGCCGTACAGGAACCTGCCGCGCAGCCAGGGGATCTTCTCGCCCCGGTAGACGTAGCCGGCGATGACCGAGCAGTTGCCGCCCTCGTTCAGCGGGTAGGTGATCACCGGCTCGGTCAGGCCGCGCCCGCGCTCGCCGCGGTAGCGCTCGGTGCCCTCACGCAGGTTCCAGCCGTAGTTCTCGCCGCCCTTCGAGCTCGCCGGCTGGTGGTCGACCTCCTCCCAGGCGTTCTGGCCGACGTCGCCGATCCACAGGTCGCCGCTCTCGCGGTCGAAGCCGAACCGCCACGGGTTGCGCAGGCCGTAGGCCCAGATCTCCTTCTTCGCGCCGCGCTCACCGGCGAACGGGTTGTCGTCGGGCACCTGGTACGGCTTGCCGCGCGGGTCGATGCGCAGGATCTTGCCGAGCAGCGTGCCCAGGTTCTGGCCGTTGCCGTTCGGGTCGCCGGCGCTGCCGCCGTCGCCGAAGGCGATGTAGAGGTAGCCGTCGGGGCCGAAGGCGAGCTGGCCGCCATTGTGGTTGGCGTACGGCTGCTCCTGCACCAGCACGTCGCGCCTGGCCGTGGCCCGGGCGCCGTCGAAGGCCCACTCGGTGATGTGGCTGGCGCCCCTGGAGTCGGTCCAGTCGAGGTAGAGCCAGCGGCCGGTGGGATGGAAGGCCACGCCGAGCAGGCCCTGCTCGTTGCCGCCGCTCACCTCGCCCGACAGGTCGACGACCACCTCGCCGGTGGAGGTGCGCAGCTTGCCGCCCTGCTCGGCGATGTAGAGCGTGGGGTCGTCCTTGCGCACCGCGAAGGCGACCGGGCGTTCCAGCCTGGCGATCTCGGTGAAGCGCAGCTTGCCGGACGTCGGCTCCTGCGTCTCCGGCTCCGCCTCGGCGGGTGTCACGGACGTGGCCGGTGGCGGGGTCGGTGGCGGGGCCGCGGACGTGCGGGCCGGGGGCTGGGCTGCGGAGCAGGCGGTGAGGGCGAGGAGGAGCCCGGCCACGACGAGGCGCACGGGGCTCATCCTCCCACGCCGCGAGGGCGGGCGTTAAGGTTCAGTGCATGCCTACCGCTTTGATCACGGGTGCGACCGCCGGGCTCGGCGCCGCCTTCGCCCGCCGCCTGGCCGCAGACGGCTTCACCCTCGTCCTGGTCGCCAGGGACGAGAGCCGCCTGGCCGAGACGGCCGACCAGCTCAAACTCCGGTACGGCGTGAGCGTCGAGCTGCTGCCCGCCGACCTGGCGAGCGACGAGGGCCTGGCCCTGGTGGAGTCCCGGCTGCGCGAGGGCGTCGACCTGCTGGTGAACAACGCCGGTTTCGGGCACCCGGGCCGCTTCCTGGAGGTGCCGGTCGAGGACGAGTTGCGGATGCTCAAGCTGCACTGCGAGGCGGTGCTGCGGCTCACGCTGGCCGCGCTGCCCGGCATGCGCAAGCGCGGCAGGGGCGGCGTGATCAACGTGGCGTCCGTGGCGGCGTTCTTCACCCGCGGCACCTACAGCGCGTCGAAGGCGTGGGTGGTCAACTTCAGCGAGTCCACCGCGGCCGAGCTGCGTGAGCCGCAGGTCCGGGTGATGGCGTTGTGCCCCGGTTTCGTGCGGACCGAGTTCCACCAGCGAGCCTCCATGGACGTGTCGGGCATTCCGGATTTCCTGTGGCTGGACGCCGACGCCGTGGCCAAGGAGGCCATGCGCGACCTGGCACTCGGCCGCCGCGTCTCCGTGCCGGACCTGCGTTACAAGGCGATCGTCGCCCTGGGCCGGCTGGTGCCGCGCAACCTCGCCGGTCAGATTTCCGCCAAGCTCGGCCGCTGAATCACCCAACCCACCGGTAAAGCCCGCTCAGCGGGCACATGCCCCATGTGCTGATTGACGTGGTCCCGCCGTTCGCGGGCCGACACTCCGAGACGACGACGGCCGGGACCCTGCTGCGCCACGCGGGCGTGGAGCTGTCCGAGCCGATGCTGTTCGGGCTGGGCGAAGGCCTGAGCTTCGTGTACTGGGACAGCCCCGCCCTGGAAGCGCCCTTCCTGGGCGGGCGGGTCAAACCGCACGTGCTGACCGAGAAGCTCGCCGACGCGCTCGGCTTCACGCTCGACACGCGCGAGACGTCCTCGCCGATCGCCGCCTGGGCCAACGTCCGCGAGAGCCTGGACGCCGGCACCCCCGTGGGGCTCCGCCTCGACAGTTTCCACCTGGACTACTTCGCCGGCCGGTACCACAACGGGGCCCACTACGTGGCGATGACCGGCTACGACGACACCCGGGCCTTCCTGGTCGACACCGCCGACCACGGCACCCGGGTGCACACCACGCTGACCAGCCTCGAACACGCGCGTACCGCCACCGGGCCGATGACCTCGCACAACCTGTCGTACACGCTGGGGCCGTGCGGGGAGACCGACCGCACCGAGGCGGTGCTGGAGGCCATCGAGTCGACCGCGGACGCCTTCCTGCACCCGCCGATGCAGAACCTCGGCCATCCGGGCATGGAGAAGGCCGCGAACCATCTGCCGACGTGGCTGGAGCGCGGGCCGACGTCCCATCTGACGCAGACGGCCGCGCAGGTGGAGCACGAGACCGCGCTGTTCAGGAGCATGTACGCGGACTTCCTGGCCGAGGCGGCGCGGCTCACCGGCGATCCGGCGGTGGAGGCGGGACATCAGGCGTACGCGGCGGTGACGCCGAAGTGGCAGGAGCTGGCGGATTTGCTGCGGCAGGCCGGTGAGACCGGGCGGCAGCGGCCGCTGGACGCGGCGGCCGGGCTGCTGCACGAGCTGGCTTCCAGGGAGCGGCTGGCGATGGAGTCGCTGGCGGAGACCACGTCGCGGCGGACCGCCGTCTGACGGGGCACTGTCTGACGGCGGACCCCCGCCCGTACGCGGGAAAAGGTAGGCCCCCGCCGCGGGAGGGGGTCGCGGTGGGGGCCTGGGCGGGCG
>NZ_JABCPZ010000300.1 GCF_013283785.1 Nonomuraea antri | reverse complement strand
CGCGATCATCCGCAGCCACCTCAAGCAGCTGCAGTATCGCCCTGACCTCTTGGACGCCTTCCTGGCACACACCGGCCTGATCACAAACCCGAGATCGACATGACACCCCAAACTTTCAGTCTCTGTACTGCGTGGTGTGCGTCGACAACTTCAGCACGGGCACCCCGTCGAACATCGCGGCCTTGACCTCCCACACCGGCTTCGCCGTAGTCGAAAGCGACGTCACAGAGCCACTGATGATCTCCGGTCAGGTGGACCTGCTGCTCCACTTCGCGTGCCCGGCTTCGCCCGCTGACTTCCTGCGGCATCCGATCGACACGTTGAAAGCCGGCAGCCTCGGCACCTTACACGCGCTCGACCTGGCCTGCCGCACACAAGCCCACTTCGTTCTGGCATCGACGTCCGAGGTCTACGGTGACCCGCAGCAACATCCTCAACGCGAAAGCTACTGGGGCAACGTCAACCCGATAGGCCCTCGCTCGGCCTACGACGAGGCCAAACGCTTCAGCGAGGCACTGACCACCGCCTACCGCACCAGCTGCGGTCTCAAAACGGCGATCGTGCGCCTGTTCAACATCTACGGCCCGCGCATGCGCGCTGACGATGGACGCGTCATCCCCACCTTCATCCAACAGGCCCTCACCCACATCCCGCTCACCGTCGCAGGCGACGGAAGCCAAACACGGTCCTTCTGCTACATCGACGACGCCGTACGGGGAATCCTCGCACTCGCAGCCAGTGATCACAGCGGGCCCGTGAACATCGGCAATCCGACCGAGATCACGATCTCCACTCTGGCCCAATTGATCAAGAGAGAGGCGCGGTCACCTTCACCTGTGCACCTCATCGACCGGCCGCAGGACGACCCCCAGCAGCGATGCCCTGACATTTCGGCGGCCAGGGAATTGCTCGGCTGGGAGCCGACCGTGGACCTGGAAGAGGGAATCCGAGAAACGATTCGCCATCAGACACGACGGCACTCCTTGTCGTCGCGCTAAGGCTTGGCCGCATCACCCTTGATGACCCGCGCTGGCCGTCGAAGCCCAGAGAGCCCGCCATGGGCGGGCATGAGGAGAAGCAGGAGGGGACGACATGACACCTCGCTGGACCACCCTCGCCCTTGTGACCTCCGCGGCCATCGCGGCAGCGGGAGCCACGAGCGCTGCTTATCAGAAGGCGGCCGAGCGCGCGGACTTCCGGCGCTTCCCCCCGCCCGGCCGACTCATCACCGTCGATGGCCGCCGTATCCACGTATGGGCGGAAGGCGTGGTGGGGCCGACCGTCGTCATCCTGCCCGGCATGACCGACAACGGCCTGGCCTGGGTCAGCGTGCGACGGCGGCTGGCGCCCGGCCAGCGGGTGTGGCAGTACGATCGGGCGGGACTCGGCTGGAGCCAGGCCGCCCCGTGGTGGCAGTGGCGCGGGTCCCCGGCGCTGGCCGACGAGCTGCACGAGGTGCTGCAGGCTTCCGAGGAACCGGGCCCGTTCCTGCTCGTAGGTCACTCGATGGGCGGAGAGATCGCGCGCTTCTACGCGGCTCGCCACCGCGACCAGGTCGCGGGAATGGTGCTCGTCGATGCGCCCTCCGAGCGCATGACCTGCATGGTCGACGAATTCGGCTGGTGGGAATATGGACCTGTGCGGCACTGGCAGCGGGCTCTCACCTCCGCCGTCATGCCCTGCGGCCTCGTTCGCGCACGGCTGCGCCTGGCGATCCTGCGGGGGCAAGAGCCGGATCTACTACGCAGAATGCGGCAGCGAGTCCCGGCAGAGCTGGTGGAGTTGGGCCTGGCGCTGGAGCTGACCAGCGGGCAGCGCCGCGCCGAGGTCATGGAGGATTTCGGCCGGACAGGGGTGCTCAAAGCCCTGGAAGCCGAACGTAGGCGCTTCGGCGACTTGCCGCTGACGGTCATCTCCAAGGCCCCGCACCCGGCCCCGGGAACCTACTACCACGAGTACTTCACCAACAGGCCGCCGGACGTGGCGGAGCGATACAACCGCGTCTGGGAACGTATACAGACCGATCTGGCCGGCCTGTCCGACAACGGGACGCTGATCGTCGCAGAGAGAGCCGCCCACAACATCCAGGTCGATGAGCCCAAGCTGATTGCCGAGGCCGTCACCGAGATGTGCGCCAAGGTGCGGGCGGCAGGGCAGGGCAGTCGGCCTGATCAGGAGGGTCTATCGACGAAGGCGCACGAAACATAGGGCAGCCGCCGGTCTAGCCGCGGATGCACGCTTGTGCCGCTGCACCTCAAGGCAACGTGGTCGACGGGCAAGGTCATGATGATCGCGTCGCCGGAGTGGCTGGCCTACGCCGCGCTGAGCTTCACGCCGACATCAAGGCACTGCTCCGCCCCGAATCGATCTCCCGTGAGTTGATCTGTGATGGGCTCCTGCCGCAGGAACCAGACAACGTATACAGGTAGCAGAACCGACGATGGGGCGTGGAAATGGCGGAACGACCGATACACGCTGGAGAACTTCGCGACGAGTTGCTGCAACGCATGCAGCAAGATCAGGCAGCGCGCACGTGCGCACCACCGCACACCCCATGGACGGACGAGCAGCACGCCCACCTGACCGCCGTTGACGTGAGCAACACCGCGTTCCTCAAGCGTGTGATCGCTCAGCATGGCTGGCCGGGACGAGACCTGGTTGGTGAACAAGCTGCGCACGCTGCTTGGCTGCTTGCTCAGCACGCCGATCGCGATGTCGCCTTCCAGCGCAGTTGCCTGCCGCTGCTGGAGGAAGCCGCTAAGGCGGGCCAAGCGACATGGGCAGATTACGCCTACCTCGTCGACCGGGTTCGTGTCGCCGACGGGCAGTTGCAGGTCTACGGCACCCAGTACGGGATGCGCGAGGGACGGCTCGAACTCCAACCGGTCGAGGACCTGGATCATCTAGACGAGCGGCGGGCCCGAGCGGGACTGGGTCCCCATGCCGAATACGACCGGATGCACCGCGCGACGTACGGCTGACGGTGTTTCGATCCGAGGATCGGCCAGGGGCCATGCACCAGCCCGACTTTGACAAGACAACAGATAACTTGAAGGCAGCCGCGTGAGATCAGTGTTCACACTCAGGGGAAGGCCGCTCCTCCAGCACGGTTCGGCTGCTCACGCCGCCGGTCCCGCGGGAAGGTTCACCAGTCGTTAGAGTCGAACGTCTCCGGGTCATGACAGGTGGCCCAGACCGCGTCGGCATAACGGCCCGCCTCCCGGTCATGCCACACCGAGCCGTCCACATAGGCCCGATCGCGCTGCAATGCAGCAATCCGATCTCGGAGCTTCTGCTCAGCCTCGCTGACCGGCAACTTCTTCCGTCGGCCCGCCGACCTGGCAGCCGCGCGGACCCGCTCGAATTCGGCCTGTTTGGGCTTGAGCTTTTCGAATTCTGCGGCGATTTGAGCCAGGACTCTAGAGCGCTTGGCGGCGATCTCGCGCAGTTCCGCGAGCAGCACCTTCTCTTCCGGGCTGACCTTGGACTCCTTGCCGCTCTGCCGCACGCCGGTTTCCTGGAAGGTCCTAGTGCGCTGCCGGTCGAAATCGGCCCGCATCTTGAGCAACTCGGCCTCTCGCTCGGACATCTTTAGCCCGAACTTCATCCGAGGAGTCAGCGGCGGCCGCCGGCCGGTCGGAGCGTTAATGCTCATCAACTCATCGTCGCACCAAACCGTATCCTTGTCTTCAGTCAGATCAACGATCAGCTTCGTTGTGATCACGGAAAGCCATTGCGTGACTTACATGCCTCCGTGGACAACCGCAACGCGGGCTCTGCCTCCAGGTAACACGACCTGGCGCAACACCACGATCTTCCGGGGAAGACGTGCATTCGGCTGCCGAGGTGTTCATCGACGGCCGGGACGCTGGTGGATGCCACCCACGACACGTCCCTGGCCGCCGCCGGGCTGACCGTGGCCGAATGGGACGGCCATCACCGGCACCATCCCGGCCTACGAACCGTGCGGGCCGTTGCGGCGACCAGTAGACGGACCCGAACCGGTGCCGAACCCCGACGCCAACGACACCGATGACGCCGACAACGGCGAGCGCTATCAGAAGGCCTTCACCCCGGTGGCTGTGCGAAGTCCGTGCCGAAGCCGCATCGGACGCAGCCCGGCACGGGCCTGCCGATGTCTAACGCCTTTGCCCGCCATATCTACCTGGTCATCGACTTTGAAGGCCGGGCGTCCCGCCGTTCCGGTAGAGGTGACGGTCCTCACCGTCACCGCCGACGGCTTATCGCCGCTGTGGAGCTTTGAACCGCTCATCGCACCGTCCGCAGACGTGCCCGACACCTCTCCTTCGACGTGCGAATAACGGACATCCCGTGGGGATGCTGGCCACGGCTGCCGGACCCGAGCGGGTCATGGCCGATCTCGACCGCCGGCTCGCGGCCCCGCCGTACCAGCTGGTGGCCCATCCCGCGCCCACTGAGGCGGGGTTCATCGCTCACCAGCGGTCACGAGGAACGCCTCACGCGTAGAACCACGTTCACGCTAGCTCAAGCGCCGAGCGGGAAGTCTGCGAACAGCGCCCGCACTTGAGGTACATCGGCGTACGGCTCAAGCCTGCGGATGACGACGAGGGCGCGGTCGTGAGTCCGGTCGCTGGCGACATCCGCCGACAGCTCCAGCATTCGCCGCGCCTGGAGAGCCGCCGCCTCTGGTTCGTTGGCGTCCGTCAACGCCACGGCGAGCCACGACAGGTAGAGCGCGAGTTCCCTCGTGTGGGTGGTGTCGTACCGGGCGAGCACGTCCGTCAGCAGTGGGACCGCGCGGAGCGGGCGCCGCAGTTCCGTGTATACCCTGGCTTCCATGACTTGAAGTTCTCCCGGGTCCACCCAATACAGGTAGGACGGCCCCTCCTGCCCGTGATCGGTGGCCAGGGCCGTGCTTGCTTCCCCGAGCGCCCTCATCGCTGCTTGGGGATCGTTGTCCCGGGCATGAGCCCACGCGAGTCGGTCCCAAGCGAGAGCGCGAGAGCGGGCGGGAGCGTGCATCCCGGCGGCCTTCACCGCCGCTTCGGCCAGTGCGATGCCGTTGCCCGAGTCGTCGCTCACGTTGGTGACCTGGTAGGCGAGTGAGCCGACCAGATTTGATTCGAGCGCGGCGTCTCCCGCCTCTTTGGCCGCCGCGATGCCGAGCCCGTACGCTTGCTCGGCCTGCCGGTGCTGGCCGGCGTCGGATGCTACCCATCCGGCGATCTGGGCGAACTCGCCGATGACGCTGAGCAGCTTCCGTCCGCCGTCCTCCGTGTGTGTGGCCTCGCGGTAGATGCGAACCGCCGCGTCCAGCTCGCGGAACGCGGGCACGATCAGGTCTTCGCCTCCTAGGACATCATCGGCAAGGCGCAAGCTGTGGACCCGGGCGGCTAGATCTTCGATGGTGCTCTGACCAACGCGGCGGCCCACCCTGGCAGCAAGAGGTGCGAGTGGGTTGCCGCCAGGCAGGATCGCCTTGAGGACCTCGTCCGGGCTCTTACGCGGCGGCTTGAGCGGCTCGGCGAACAGGTCACCCTCGTCGATGCTGAATGCGATGCTGTACAGCCGCCGGTATATGTCGCTCGGCTTCCACCTTCCCGCCTCCCAATCGCGGATCTCTCGGATCAGCGATGCCCGCGTCGGGAAATGCGCCTGGACCTCGACGGGCGCGGCCTCGAAGAGGCGTTTCGCCATCTCCTTCTGCGACCAGAAGCGTGCGCCCCGTTCGGCTTTCAACCGCACGGCCCAGGTCGACGGCGGCTTGCGCTCATTGCCCATGGCGTACCTCGCGGGGCTGGGGGTCTCTCCGCTTCTCTCCTCTATCCTCTCCTACCGCCTGCTGTTACGCAGCGTTGTGATGGATCCGTGCACCGAAACACAGACAACCGCGAAGTGATGACCGACGCCGAGCTCCATGCTCTCCTCCGCGTCTCAGCCGACAACGTTCGTCACGTGGTCGCGGAGGCGGCGGCCTCGCTGGACTGGACGGCCCGTCAGCTCTCGGTGCTGAGCAACACCTATCCGGCGTGGGACATCCGCCACGAACCTGATGCGTACGGGCGGTTCATCTGGACGGCCTCCCTTCGCCAGAGGGTCACCGTCTGGATGGTGACGGCCGGGATCGTGCAGAGCGTCAGGCAAGCCGACCCGATCGCGCTCGCTGCCACGCTCGCTTGGCAGTCGTCCCTCCTCCACCACGGGGGCCGGTCCCGCACCGGACCGATATAGGTCACCCTGGCCCGCCGGTTGCCGGTGCTGCAGGCGGCGGGCCGGGGGTCCAGCCAGGCCGTGTCCTGGCAAATCCAGCCCCACCCCGGGGCCTATAAGGGAGACCAGATGAAGGACCGAACGCAGGTCGATGACCTGTACGCGTATGACCTCGATGAGTCCCTGTTCGGGGAGGTCGACGGCACCACCCTGGCGTACGCGCCGATCAACGACCACGAGGACACGTTCGCGGTGTGCGACATGAGCAACCCCGACGCCGGCACCATCCGCCTGCCCGGCGCCGCCTGGCGCAAGCTCGGCCTGGCCATCTAGGCCATGGCACAGCTCCAGGACTGGCGACGACCTCTCCGATCCCGGGGCTCCGAAGACGGCGCGGTGGCGCTTCCATTCGACCGGTCCCGCCACCGCGTCTCCGGCCCTGCCTCCTCCAGGTGGGCGGGGCCACCCTTCCCCAGACGTCCGGCGAGCGCAGTCGCTGGGCCGGGCCGGGGTCCGCGTTGGCGTTCGTGTCCCTCCTGACAGCGGACCCCGGCCCCTTCGAGCAGGCGCGGCGGTGAGCCCCAACACACCCACAGGTCCCGCCGCGCCATTCGGGAGTGATCAATGTGTACGAGTGGGAACCGCACATCCCACGCGGCCACGTCTGCGGACCATCGACACCTCGTGCTGTGGCGAGTACGAACTCGCGTGCGAGGGCGGCGAATACCTCGTCCTGCGCTGGACCGGCGAGGGTGAGAAGCAGCAGGAGGCCGCCAGAGGCGTGTTCCCGCACGCCAAGGCGGTCTTCAACGAGCTCTCCTTGGGGCACCACTGCTTCGACCAGCGAGGGTCTTGGACCTCCACCGACGCCATGCGCCAGCACGTGCCCCGCCCTTGCCGGGCTCCGGCGTAGCTGAAGGAGCAATGCCTGGGCCGACTCTTACTTCCCCCAAAGGTGGCCCTGGGAGCCGTAAGCTCTTCCTTCTCAACTACGGACTGTAGTTATACCTGCATCCTGTCGGGGCAGATCGACAAGCTGCTGGCCAAGCTGGTCCGCGACCGTGGTCATCTCACGGCGAAGCTGGCCGTTGTGGTCATCCAGGCGGAGCATGACCCCGCGCGCGCCGCGCATCTCGGGCACGAAGCGCATGGCGCCGCTACGCAGACCAGTTCAGCGCGTATCCGGCGCGAGCTGCGCACCCTCGACGGCGAACTATGCCATCGGTGGCCTGATCACGCTGACGCGAAGGCGTTCCATGAGGCTCTCGCCACCGTCTAATGCCTGTCGTAGCGCCTCCCGAGCACCTGTACCTGTCGGCCAACCTGACCAACGTCGGCGTGCTGGATGGGGACAATCAGCCCAAGAGACGGCGGCATCCGATGTTGCGCAGCCGGAACTCGCGTTTGTGCGGGGGGAACAACTCATCCCACTTCATGTCGATCAGCGATGGCCACGCACCGCGTCCGGAAGTGCCGGGGGCCGGGCGGGGATCGTTCGATGCGTGCCTTCCTCGAGGGTTCGATCGGAGAGAACGACGGTCGGCGGCAGGACGGGCCGGCCGCTGTTGGCGTACGAGTTCGTGGCGACCAGGCCGCTCATTCGCACGTGCGCCTACTCTGGCCGCGCCCACGTGTTCGGCATCGCCGCCGCCGTTGCGTCCTGCGGGGTGTTGGTGGGGGAGCGCCAGCGATGCCGGTGTCGCTGAGGCGGATGAGAGGCTCGGCTTTCGCTGCGGCAGGGAAGAGGCGGGGAGATTATGGCCGGTGCCGTCTCGCAGAGCGTCCAAGGCCTGCGGCGTGGAGTCGTGCTGGCCGACGGGGCCGAGTGCGCCAGTCCCGCTCATCGCTACCGCGGCGGCGACGGCGGCTGCGGCTCCGCCCGCCAGCAGCAGCGTTCTGGCGCGCACTCGTCCGCGTGGTCGTTCACCCTTTTCGGGCATCTCAGCTCCCCGGCTCTCGTGATCATTACAGTGCGTAGCGTAGGGGCGGCTCTCTGGGGGTCCGGCGGGCTTTGATCTTCCCTTGATGATTCATGGCGTTGTCCTCTTACGCGGTCCGCCGGGTGACCACGCCCCCTGATGGAGGGACGCTCCTCCCGTGGCCCGTCGGGCTGGGCTTTGGATGCATGCTCTCGACAGGGTTCGGCTGAGTGGAAGGGGCCGCCTCGGACGAGGGGCCGTCTCGTCTCAGAAGGCTTACTGGTTGGATACCGAGCAAGAGACAACTCCTTACAGTAGTCTGATGACTACTTTAAGTCATCGAGGTGTTTGGAGTGATGATGCGCCTCCCCCTGCTGATCACCAGTGCTGCTCTGGGTGCCGGCCTCGTCCTCACGGCAATCCCGGCGCAGGCAGCCGCCCGGCCGAACGGGGTCTTCCTCGCCATCTCGGCCAACGGAAATGACACTCTGAAGGCAGTAGGCATCCAGTGTCCGGGCCGGATCGAGCAGCACCCGTTCGGGGAGGCCGCGTGTGGGGCGATCGATGCCGTTGACGGAGACTTCGACCGTCTTCCTGTCAGCCCGCGCCCGTGCAGCAAGAAGCGCGATCCGGTCACCGCGACGATGAACGGCCTGTGGAGGGGGCGGATTATCGGGTGGCAGAAGACCTTTGCCAACGCCTGCCTGCTCGCGGCCAAGACCGGGCCTATTTTCGCTTTCGACCGGATCCTCTTCGATTTCAGTTGACGTGCGTGCACGTTCTCGGGTCTTTGTAAACTGCATTCTATTTCCGTGGCATGGCGTGAGAAGGGTTGTGGTAGATCGGTTGACGTGGTCAACCCCTTTGGAGGTACCTGGTGATTCAGGAATGCCTTCCTCGCGACTGGAAGAGCGACAAGTTCGGCTCTTTTAGTCGGGTTCTCGTCACGAGCGTCTTTATGGCGGCTTTGCTGGACGGCTCAGGTATGGCTTTGGCTCATGCTGAGCCGTATTGTCCGACGGCCTCTGAGCAAGCGCGCCAGATGTTCGACATGGAGAAGTGGTGCGCGCTGATATACGGGGACGCGGCAGCGGGGCGGCCACTTGACTTCGGAAAGCGGCTGGCGGAGTCCCGGCGTGTGCCGGGGAAGGCGGCCCCGTCTGCGAGGCCGAGAGTGCGCTCGACTCCGGAAGCCCCGGTCTCCACAAAGAAGCCGTCCAGGCCACCGGTCGTGGCGAGTACCCGTCGAGGGGAAGAGAGGCAGCGGGAGGCGGCTACGCGGGAGGATCGGCCGTCGAAGTCCGCCTTGGGCCGAAGCGACGACGTCAATCACGTCGATCATCGAAGAGATCGTCTCAACGGCTATCGCCGGCTGTGGCGTGATGCCGAGGTTGGCGGAATCTCTCCGCCGTTGCCCACTCCGTCATCTGCGTCATCGCCGTCGTCTCCTTCGCCTGCGGAGACTGGCAGAAGAAGTGATGCGACGGCCGAGCGGATGGGGACTGCGTCGGATATGCGGGGGCCGTTGGGTGCTGCGCTGATGTTCGGGCTGATGGTCATGCTGCTGGGTGCTGTGCTGATCGTTCGTCGCTTTCGACCGGGCTTGGCAGTTACGGACTCAACGGGCGGGCTTGTCGGGGAACGGGCTGATGGTGGGGGAAACGGAGGCCCGGTGGCTGCGGTCCCCGCGGAGGCGCCTGTGATCGCGCCTGCCGTGTCGGGGTTCGTTGCTGGTGACTGCCGTGCCGAGGAGGCCGAAAGCGAGGTGGAAGTCGCGCCTGGGCCGGGCAGGGCCGAGGCAGACACCGGCGGGAGGGACGTCGTTGGCACGGAGGATGCGGGATCGGCTCCTCATTGCGCGGTGTTGACGGTGTCCGGGTTCGTGGCGGCGAAGGGAAAGGCCAAGGCCGAGGTGCTGGGGACTCCGCGGTTGTCGTATGGCGGGGTAGAGGTCTCCTTCGGTCGTGCGGAGGCGTCCGATCTGTTCGCGCTGCTGTCGACGTCACGGGAGGGCGTCTCGGTGCAGGGCATCATCGACACGTTGTGGCCGGGTGATGGTGAGCGTGGCGCTCGTCTGCTGGAGTCGGCGGTCCGGCAGCTCAACCAGGTGACGCGGCACGCCTGTGGTCTTGGGACGGAGGTGAAGTTCGTAGTGAAGGTGCGGCAGCGGCGGCAGTTGGCGGCCGCCTATTTCGATGTGGACTTCTGGCGGTTCGAGGAAGCGTTCGTGTGTACGGGCACCGTGGAGGGAGAACCGGCGCGGGTTGCCGCGTTGCAGGAGATGCTGGGCTTGTATCGGGGGCCGTTGCTGGATGGGCGTGAGGATGTGTGGATTCTGCCGTTGCGACAGGCAGCTCAGCGACAGGCGGTGAATGCCGTTGAGCGGTTGGCCGCGCTGGTGCGGTCCGATGATCCGGATCGGGCGGTCGACGTCTTGCAGCTGGCAGTGGAACGCATCGATCCGTGCAGCGAGCTGTTGTGGTGCCAGCTCATGAAGATTCAGGGAGAACTCGGCCGGACCTCAGCCGTGCGGCGCTCGTTCGGGTTGTTGAAGGAGCGCTTGGCGGAGATCGACGTGACACCGAGCAGCGAAGTGCGCCAGGTGTGTGAGCGGTTTCTCCACTAATCGACCACGAACGGCAGAGGAGGTAGTGCCATCCTCACGGCGCTGACGGCGCCAGACCGATCTTGACGGAGGGTGTGCTGGTCGCGCATCGAGTAAGTGGCCAGCGTGTCGGCCGTGAGCAGGTAGGTGGGCTGGGTGCCGTAGATGCGGGCCAGCAGGCGCAGGGTGAAGGCGGAGGGGCGTCGGCCTGCTTGCGGCCAGTTCTCGTAGTCGTATAGGCGGGACTCACGCAGTCCCGCGCCGTTGGTGCCAGCGAGGTGGTGGAAGGCGTCGATGGTCTGTGCGGCGGTGAGTCCGGTGGCGTATCGGTAGAGGCGTAGTGGGGTGGCGGGGTGGTCGAGGGCGAGGATGACGGCGATCTGGTCGGTGGTGAAGCCGTGCCGGCGTAGGTATCGGCTGCGGCGGCGGCAGTCGAGAAGTGTCTGGTATCCGGTGCCGGACATGCGTTGACGTCCCCCTTTCGTTGCGCGTGTGGTGGCGCGCGGGTGGCCCCGTGTTCGGGGTTCGGCGGACGTTAGGCGGGCTTGTGGAAGGGGCTCCAGTCTGGGTG
>NZ_JABCPZ010000002.1 GCF_013283785.1 Nonomuraea antri | reverse complement strand
CGGCTCCTACGCCGGCATCACCATCGCTTCGGGCAAGTTGACCGACGGGTGGAAAGTACGCTGGCGCGCCCGCGCAACCGCTGGAGGCGTCAACGGCGCCTGGACCACCTGGCACGCTCTCAGCGTGGACATCTCCAAACCGACGGTGACGAGTGAATATGCGACTCCCACCAGCGATGAGGAGGGCACGGTCACCTCGACCTTGACACCACGATTCATCGGCACGCTCAACGATCCAGACGGTCGCTCATCGACCATGACCGTGGAGGTGGAACATGACCCAACCACCTCCGGCCAAGGCAGCGGTCTGATCTGGACGGGCAGCACCACCACAGCCGTAGGCAACGGCTCCTACGCCGGCATCACCATCGCTTCGGGCAAGTTGACCGACGGGTGGAAAGTACGCTGGCGCGCCCGCGCAACCGCTGGAGGCGTCAACGGCGCCTGGACCACCTGGCACGCTCTCAGCGTGTCTACTTCTACGGCAGCCGCCCCATCCACTGAAGTGAGAGCTCCGGCTGGAGTGACCGCCGTAACGGACAGGAACACCAGCGGTCCGTTCGACTATGAGCGCATGAGCCCCGCGGACTGCAACGCGGAGCGTCTCAAGTCATCGCGCCCCTGGCACGGATTCGGCTGGACTGTCCTGCGTCCCTACACCGGTTGCTACAGCCGGATCGCAGGATGGGGCGACTGGGAGGTCGACCTCTACACCGGGGTACCGAAGTCGCCGTGCCCGAAGTCCCAAGGCGTCAGGATGACCGTCAACGTCATCATGTACACCAACCTCGGCACCACCAAGGATGGGCCGGTCGTATACGGACAGAACAACCCTAATCTGAAGGCCAGAGACATCAGCATCTGGATCAACATCAGCGAACTCATAGTCGTGGGCGCCAACTGCGTCCAGACGAACGTGCTCGACGGGCGCAACATCACGGTCAGGGTGGAGGCCGCAGGGTCCGACAACTCCGACTGTGACATGATCGAGGGCCCTGAAGACGGAAAGAGAATCGCCACGATCGGTGAATTCAAGCGAAACGGCCAGACTGCATTCGTCTTCCGGTCCCAGGGCTCCAAGTGGGGAAACTGCACCCTGCGCCCCAAGCTCTATCCCGGGGTCAGCATCGACTTTTTCGATCCGGAACCGTTCAAGCTGTGGCACCACCTTGGGACCGAACAGATCCCCACTCGGCCAAAGGGCGATTTTCCCTTCGTCGCCCGCTGCGACAGCATTCGACTCAGTTATCCGGCGCGCAGGTCCAATGGCGACTTCTATTGGCCCGGCCACACCGGCGGATGCAGAATTCTCGGCGCCGACCGTGTCTACACCATGTACACGGAAGATCCCTTCCGTGGAGAGGTGGCGAGACATATCAGGGACGCCTTCCAAACCCCGGAGGCGACCGATCCGAAGCTGGATCGGCAAGGCCAGCCCATCACCAAGAAGTTCCCTGGCAACTACGACGTGATACCCAGGCCGCCCTTGACCAGGCGGGCGAACAGCGAGCTCGCGCCCGACGGCGTGCTGCTGAACGGAAAGAACCGCACCCAGATGACCTGGTACTGTCCGAGGCTCAGTGGGAACGGCCCGGGCAAGGAGTGTGATGAGTATCCGTTCCGCTCCACCTTCCAAGCGATTGGCGTCGAGGGCAAAATGGTCAACAATGTCTGGACGCCTACGTTAAACGCCTCACTTCGCATGGTGAGCGAGGCGCACAACGAAGCCGCCGGTTTTGATCTGGGAGCCTTCTACTCCCGCTATCGCGTCTTCACTTCGAGCTCCCGTGAAGGCGGCGCGGGCAACTGGCCGTCCAATGCCTTCTGGGTCAGAATCCGCGCGGGCGCTCCACCGTCATAACTCCACAGTCAGGAGGGGGCATCTCCGGGATGCCCCCTCCTGGCGCACCGACAATCGAGAGGTGATCATGCGGGCGCCGACGTATCTGCACGACCTTCTGGTCTCGACCCTCTTCAACGAAGAACTCGATCACGACATGGACCTGTGGTCGCTGGGATTCAGCGCCCTTTGGATCAAGGGAGCGGATCTCGACACCCTCGCCCAAGCCTTCTCCTTGGACCTTTCCACCCGCGTCCCGAGCCACTTGAGCGAAATCCTCGACCACAACGGCGACGACGGTTCCCTCTGGGTAGCAGAGGCCGGAGGGTGGACGGGCCTCCTGCCGGCACGTTCAGACGACGCCTTCCTGCTGTCGCTGACCGAAGGAGGCCGTCACGCTCTCAGCTTCAGCATGGACATCAACGGCCATGACCGCTTCAAGTACATCCGAGACGGGGACATCATCGTCTCTTTCCGGCCCACCTGGCCCGACTCCAAGCGCGGCAGCGACCCGCACGCGCTCGATCACTTGATGGATGGGCTCCGCTTTCAGGTCGGTGAAGAGGACAGCCCCGTGGAAGAGGACGAGAGCATCAGTTCGGCCCTGGCGTTGATCGGCCGCATAACGGAAACAGATCTGGCTGCTGACTGGCTTGAGGCGGTGCACTCTCGCATTGGACTGACCTCAAGGTGACGGGGGCCAACTCCGGTGTATTGGCCGGAGATTGGTCGCTATCCCCTCACGTGAGCCCAGGCCGGCTTGTAGTTGGTGATTCTCGTGAGATCACGCGGCTGGGCGCGGAGAGCAAGAAGGCGCACAAGGCCAGTTTCGTGAAAACCTCGGGGTTCTGCCGTAGAGCCGGCCGCCTGGACGAGTGAGTCCTACCGTCGGGTCAGTGGTCGTGGGCGATCAGTGGTCTGGTGACGGGCCGGCCAGATGTCGGCGGTCAGAGCCAGGATGCGCTGAGCGATCCGGGCGGCGACTCCGGTGACTGTACGGCCGCCATGCAGTTCCAGGGTCGAGCCGGTAGCCCCAGCCCGCCAACCGGCCAGGTCCGAGCGCAAGACGGTGAGGCCTGAACGGCCGCATTCGATGGGGTAGCACTCCGCGCTGCGGCGGCTTAGGACTTACTCAACCAGCGGCCCGGCACGCGAGAACGCTCGCACCCCGTCGAGGAGAGGGGGCGCGAGCGTTCTCGGGTGTCAGCCTCGGTGCGCCTCGAAGCGCATAGTGCGGGAGACGCCGACGCGCACGGTGGTGCCCGGCGCGATGGTGACCGGCTCGTTGGGCGGGATGTCGTAGAAGTTCGGGTCGCCCGGCGGCTGGATCTGGGTGCCGTTGACCGAGCCCAGGTCGACCAGGTTGACGTCCCAGCCGTCGAGCGCCACGCGCAGGTGGCGGCGCGAGACCGAGCCGTCGGGGCTGGTGACCTTGGCCGGCCTGGCCGAGCCGCCGGCCACCTCGGGCGCCCGCTCGGGGTCGCGGCCCAGCAGGTAGTCGCTCTCCAGCGGCAGCGCGGTGCCGTCGTCGAGGATGAGCACGCCGAGCGAGGGCCGCGGTCCCTTGTACGGGACGAGCGTGCGCTGCACCAGCGCGATGCCGCAGACCGCGCAGTAGGGCACCCGCGGGTCGTTGAAGTGGTCGTTCTTGCAGTCGACGCCGTAGACCAGCGGCCGCTCGCCGTGCTCGGGCTGCTGCTCCTGGGGCGGCCCGGGCTGCTCGTAGTGGTCGGGGACGCCGAGCACCGGCGGGCCGGCCTGCTCGTAGTGCTGCTCGGGCGGGCCCATGGGCAGGCCCTGCTCGGCCATGCCGTTGTTCGAGGGCAGTTCGTCGTAGGAGGGGAACTGCGGCTCGTGGACGGGCGGCGGCTGCTCGGGCGGCGGCAGGTAGGGCGACTGCTCGACGATGGGCTGCGGGGCCGAGGGCTGCGGCCCGGACGGCGGGCCCTGCGGGTAGTTCTGCTGGTGACTCTGCTGGTGGCCTTGTTGGTGGCTCTGCTGATGGCTCTGCTGGTGGCTCTGGTGCGGGTATTGCGGGCCCGACGGCGGCTGCGGCGCGAACTGCGGCTGGTCGGCCAGCGGGTACGGGGGCCGTTCGACCGGCGCGACCGGCGGCACCAGGTCGGGGTCGACGTGCACGCCGGTCTGCGGGAGGTCGGCGGTGCGCGGCCGGGACGGCGCGGCGAACCTGGCGGGCTGGTCGGTGAGGTCGCCGACGAGGCCGCCGCCGTGCACGACGCCACCGTCGAAGGCGACGGCCGGATGCGGGGTGCCGGCGCCGGGCAGGCTCAGCTCGACGCGTTCGATGGTGCCGGTGATGAGCCGGTCGGCCCAGGTGAGTGAGTCGCTGCCGGACAGCCGGGTCTCGCCGCCCGGGGTGGCGACGGTGGCCGAGGCCGAGCCGCTGACCAGCACGGCGACGCCGCCGCCGACGGGACCGGCGACCGCGCAGGTGGCCGGGTCGCCCGCCATGTTGGCCGCGAGGACCTGGGCGGCGCGCCGCGCCAGCGCCCGGCCGTCGCCGCCGGAGGCGGCGGTCTCGCGCAGGGCGTCGATCAGCCCGGCGGCGGCGCCTTCGCCGGCGTCGCACACCAGCAGCAGCCCGCCCATGTAGGCGACCAGCCCGTCACCAGGGAGCGGACGCACCACCCCGAAGCCTTGGTCGGTCATGAGCCCTCCTCCATGACGACCGTGCTGCGCTCATCGGTGCCCTCGCTACGCTCGGTCACTCAACTCTCCTCCCCGGAAGCCGGCGATGTTACGGCACCCGCACTGCCGTGCCGGCCACCAGCCATACGCATACCCAGACGACGAGGCCGGGCCGCGGCCCACCCGTCTCGATTCGATGAACCGGTGGACCGCAACAAACCCCTCGACTGTGCAAGTTTGGCCAAACAGCACACTATCGGCCAGACGTCTCGTCTTCGAATCGCCGGACGATCTTCCAGCGACCCGGAAACCGCTGGGTACGACCCTATCCAGGGCTTGTCGCTTTAACGAGTGGGACAAATCAGACGCCTCACGATCAGACGCCCGTGAAGACCCGGTTCACGTCGGCCGTGGCCAGCACGCCGTAGATCTGGCCGCCGCTTTCCACCAGCAGGTATTCGCCGGACGGCGCCTCGCGCATGGCGTCGATGAGCGGCTCGCCCACCAGGTCGGCGGCCAGCACCATGGACGGCTCCAGCGACCTGGCCACCGAGCCCACGTTCACCCAGGGCCTGCGGTGCTCCGAGGTGGCCTGGACGGCGGCCTCGTTGACGATCGCCAGCGGCCCGCCGTCGTGGTCGACGACCACGATCGCGCCGGCGCCGGACTCGGTGGCCTGCGCCAGCGCCTGGGCCAGCGGCGTGTCGGCGGTCACCGGGATCGCCCTGCGCGCCAGCGAGCGCGCGTTGACCTGCGGGATGCGCGCCCTGATGCGGGCCACGCGCAGCGACTGCGACGCGCCCATCCAGATGAACGCGCCCAGGATCATCGGCCACAGCAGGTCGCCGATCTCGCCCTCGGCGAAGCCGCGCCCGCTGAAGTAGGCCATCGCGAACGGCAGCAGGATGACCACCACGGCCAGCACCCGGCCGCCCCACGCGGCCACGACCGTGCCGGAGCCGGGGTTGGCGGTGACCTTCCACACCCCGGCGCGCAGCATGCGCCCGCCGTCGAGCGGCAGCCCTGGCAGCAGGTTGAACACGCCGACGATGAGGTTGGCCAGCCACAGCTGCAGGATCAGCACCTTGGGCACGCCGTCGCCGGTGACCAGGTAGGTGTCGGCCAGGAAGCCGGCGCCGGCCAGCCCCAGCGACAGCGCCGGGCCGGCCGCGGCCACCATGAACTCCTTGCCCGGCGTGGGCGGCTCCTTCTCGATCTCGGAGACGCCGCCGAGCAGGTAGAGGGTGATCCTGCGCACGGGCAGCCCGTAGGCCTTGGCCAGCACGCTGTGCGCCAGCTCGTGCAGCAGCACCGAGATGTACAGCAGCACCGCGAACGCGAAGGCCACCGCGTAGGCGCCGGCCTCGCTGACGTCGGGCAGCATGTAGCGGAAGCGCGGGCCGAAGGAGAAGGTGATGAAGGCCGCCACGATGAACCAGGTCCACGAGACGTACACCGGGATGCCGAACGGCTTTCCCATCCGAAGGCCGGAGAACTCCCGCCGCGGGCTCTGCTCGCTCACCGCACTCCCTTGGTTCCACGTGGTGTCGCTGCCTTGATGCTACGCGCCCGATCAGGTGATCCGGTTTTCACGGGGTCGTTCATGGGTTCACGCACGGGGTCATTCTGTCGGCGGCGTGACCTAGAGTGCGGTGCATGACGTTGACCGAACCGGTGATCATCGGAGCTCTCTCCCCGTCCCGGGCGGGCGATTTCATGACATGTCCGTTGCTGTATCGCTTCCGGGTGATCGACCAGCTGCCCGAGAAACCGTCGCAGGCGGCCGTGCGCGGCACGGTGGTGCACGCGGTGCTGGAGCGGCTCTACGACCTGCCCGCGCCGCGGCGCTCGGTGTCGGCGGCGCTGGAGCTGCTGGAGCCGCAGTGGCAGCGGCTGCTGGCCGAAGACGCGCAATACGCCGCGATGTTCGCCGACGACGCCGAGCAGGCCGAATGGCTGGCCCAGGCGCGCGGCATGCTGGAGCGCTACTTCACCCTGGAAGACCCGACCAGGCTGGAGCCGGCCGAGCGCGAGCTCTACGTGGAGGCGGTGCTCGACAGCGGCCTGATGCTGCGCGGCTACGTCGACAGGCTCGACGTGGCGGCCACCGGCGAGGTGCGGGTGGTCGACTACAAGACGGGCAGCGCGCCCGGCCCCGACTTCGAGGCCAAGGCGCTGTTCCAGATGAAGTTCTACGCGCTGGTGCTGTGGCGGCTGCGCGGCGCGGTGCCGCGGCTGCTGCAGCTGGTCTACCTGGGCGGCCGCGGCGAGGTGCTGCGTTACGCGCCCGACGAGGCCGACCTGCTGGCCACCGAGCGCAAGGTGATGGCGCTGTGGACGGCCATCGAGCGGGCGCTGGAGACCGGCGAGTGGCGGGCCAGGCGCAGCAGGCTGTGCGACTGGTGCGACCATCGGGCGCTGTGCCCGGAGTTCGGCGGCACCCCGCCGCCGGTGCCCGACCGGCAGCCCGGCGACACCGTGCGCAGCAACCGGCGCTCGGCCACGGACGAGCTCTGACCCTCCCCGGCTCGACGCTCGACGAGCTCCGACCCTGCGCAAGCACCGCCTCGGACGAGCCCTAATCCTCCCGAGGGAGGAGGTTCCCGGCTCTGGCCTGGGCCTACAGTGAAGCCGTGCGCATCGACCGAACCACGTTCCGCGACTCCGTGCTCGCCGGGGTGGTGGCAGCGGCCTCGGTCGCGCTGTTC
This sequence comes from Nonomuraea antri, assembly GCF_013283785.1. GTDB lineage: Bacteria > Actinomycetota > Actinomycetes > Streptosporangiales > Streptosporangiaceae > Nonomuraea > Nonomuraea antri. The sequence goes on along the minus strand of NZ_JABCPZ010000002.1, from coordinate 119,279 downwards.
GTGGTCTACCACCCGCGCCAGCTCGCCGCCGACGGCATGGCCGTCGACGGGCTGCGCGAGCCCGACCTGCTGGGCGGCCTGCTGACCGTGCTGGGCTGCGTGCCGGTGGCGGTGCGCAGGCGCTGGCCGCTGGCGGCGCTGTGCGCGAGCCTGGTGCCCCACACGCTGCTGGCCGCGCTCGGCTACGCCTCGGCCATGACGTACGTGCCGGGTTCGGTGCTGCTGTACTCGGTGGCCTCCTACCGCGGGCTGGCGGTGGCGCTGGGCGGGCTGCTGGTCTCGCTGCTGACGTACGTGATGGGGGTGCTGTCCGGGCCGTTCACGGCGATACCGTTCAGCGATCACCTGGTGGTGGCGGTGCTGCTGACGGCGGTGTGGGGGGCGGGCAGGAGCCTGCGGCTGCGCCGGGCGTACCTGGAGGAGCTGAAAGACCGCGCGGCCCGGCTGGAGCGGGCGCACGCGGCCGACACCAGGGCGGCGCGGGCCGAGGAGCGCTCCAGGATCGCCCGCGAGCTGCACGACGTGGTGGCGCACCACGTGAGCGTGATGACGGTGCAGGCGGCAGCCGCGCGGCGGGTGCTGTCGGCCGATCCCGACCTGGCGCGCGAGGCGCTGACGGCGATCGAGAACACCGGCAGGATGGCGATGACCGAGATGCGCAACATCGTGGGGGTGCTGCGCACCGACGCGCGGGCCGAGCTGGGGCCGCAGCCGGGCATGGCCGACCTGCCCGCGCTGGTCGAGCAGATGCGCGAGGCGGGGCTGCCCACGCGGCTGCGCCTGGAGGGCGAGCAGCGGCCGTTGCCCGCCGGGGTAGACCTGGCGGCCTACCGGCTGGTCCAGGAGGGGCTGACGAACAGCCTCAGGCACGCGGGGACGGGAGCGCAGGCCGTGGTGACCGTCCACTACCAGCCGCACGAGCTGGACGTACGGGTCGAGGACGACGGCCGGGGCGCGATCGCGCTGTCCCAGCGGTCAGGCCACGGTTTGGTGGGCATTCGCGAACGGGTCGCACTCTATGGTGGAATCCTCAGCATCGGTCCGCGGTCAGGGGGCGGTTTCGACGTGCGGGCGAGGTTCCCGTTGAAGGACGGACAATGACGATCAGAGTGCTGCTGGTGGACGACCAGCCGCTGCTGCGTACGGGGTTCCGCCTGATCCTCGAGGCCGAGCCGGACATCACGGTGGTGGGCCAGGCGGGCGACGGCAAGGACGCGCAGGAGCAGACCAGGGCGTTGCTGCCCGACGTGGTACTGATGGACATCCGCATGCCGGGGGTCGACGGCATCGAGGCCACCCGCAGGATCGTGCGGGACGGAGCTCGGGCCGCGCCGGCCGCGCACGTGCCGAAGGTGCTGGTGCTGACCACGTTCGACCTCGACGAGTACATCGTGGAGGCGCTGCGCTCGGGCGCGTCGGGGTTCCTGCTGAAGGACGTGCCGCCCGACGAGCTGGTGCAGGCCATCCGGGTGGTGGCCGCAGGCGACGCGATCGTGGCGCCGAGCGTGACCAGGCGGCTGCTCGACCGGTTCGCCAAGCGGCTGCCTTCTGCGTACGAGCAGGCCGCGCCGGCCAGGCTCGACCGGCTCACCGAGCGGGAGCTTGAGGTGCTGCGGCTGATCGCCAAGGGCATGTCCAACGCGGAGATCGCGGCCAAGCTGGTGGTCAGCGAGACCACGGTCAAGACCCACGTCGGCAACGTGCTGACCAAGCTGGGCCTGCGCGACCGGGTGCAGGCGGTGGTGCTGGCCTACGAGACCGGGCTGATCACCCCGGGCGCGCTGTCCTGACCTGCCCCGCGGACGACGACGGGCGCCGCCCCCCAGGGGGACGGCGCCCGTTACGCGAAGGGCGTCGGGTTCAGCCCGCGGCGGCCGTGCCGGCCTGCTCCGGCGTCGACGGGGCGTTCTCCGGGAAGTGGCAGGCCACGCGGTGACCGCTGGCCAGCTCCTCCAGCGGCGGCTCGACCTTCTTGCAGATCTCCTGCGCCTTCCAGCAGCGGGTGTGGAAGCGGCAGGCGGGCGGCGGGTTGAGCGGGCTGGGCACGTCGCCGGACAGGCGGATGCGCTCGCGCTCCTTCCGCGCCCGCGGGTCGGGCACCGGCACCGCCGACATCAGGGCGTTGGTGTAGGGGTGCATGGGCGAGCCGTAGAGCCGCTTGCGGTCGGCGATCTCCACGATCTTGCCCAGGTACATGACCGCGACCCGGTCGCTGATGTGCCGCACCACCGACAGGTCGTGCGCGATCACCACGTAGGTGAGGTCGAGCTCGTTCTGCAGGTCTTCCAGCAGGTTGACGACCTGCGCCTGGATGGACACGTCGAGCGCGGAGACCGGCTCGTCGGCGATGATGAGCTTCGGCTTGAGCGCGAGCGTGCGGGCGATGCCGATGCGCTGACGCTGGCCGCCGGAGAACTCGTGCGGGTAGCGGTTGTAGTGCTCGGGGTTGAGCCCGACCAGCTCCAGGATCTCCTGCACGGCCTTCTTGGTGCCCTGCTCGGTCTTGACGCCCTGGATGCGGAACGGTGCGCCGACGATGGCGCCGACCGTGTGGCGGGGGTTCAGCGACGAGTACGGGTCCTGGAAGATCATCTGCATGTCGCGGCGGAGCGGCCTGAGCCTGCCCTGCCCGAGGTGCGTGATGTCCTGGCCCTCGAAGACGACCTTGCCGCCGGTGGGCTCGAGCAGCCGGGTGACCAGGCGGCCGGTGGTGGACTTGCCGCAGCCGGACTCCCCCACCAGGCCGAGCGTCTCACCCTTGACCACGTCGAAGCTGATGCCGTCGACCGCCTTGACGGCGCCGACCTGCCGCTTGAGCAGGCCCTTGTGGACGGGGAAGTGCTTCTCCAGGTTCTGGACGGAGAGAAGCGGCTCTTTGTCGGTCACTGGGTCTCCAGCACTGGCTTGATCTCGGTCTCCCACAGGTTGCGCCGCTGGGCCTTGCTGAGGTGGCAGCGCACCAGGTGGCCGCCCTCGGTCTCGGCCAGCTCGGGCACTTCGGTGGTGGCCTTGTCCTTGGCCTGCTCGGCGTACGGGCAGCGCGGGTGGAACGCGCAGCCGGACGGCACGTTGATCAGGGACGGCGGCGAGCCCTTGATCGGCAGCAGCCGCTCGGTGGGCTCCCGGTCGAGGCGGGGCATCGATCCCAGTAGACCCCACGTGTAGGGGTGCTCGGGACGGTAGAAGATGTCCTCGGACGAGCCGTACTCGATGCACTTGCCGGCGTACATCACCAGGATGTCGTCGGACAGCTCGGCCACCACGCCCAGGTCGTGGGTGATGATGATCAGCGCGGAGTTGAACTCGCGCTGCAGGTCGACCATGAGATCGAGGATCTGGGCCTGCACGGTCACGTCGAGCGCGGTGGTCGGCTCGTCGGCGATGAGCAGTTCCGGGTCGCACGACAGCGCCATGGCGATCATCGCGCGCTGGCGCATGCCGCCGGAGAACTCGTGCGGGTAGGAGTCGACGCGGCGCGCGGGCTCGGGGATGCCGACGCGGCCGAGCATGTCGATCGCGTGCTTCCTGGCCACGGCCTTGCTGACGTTGTGGTGGATCCGGTATGCCTCGATGATCTGGTCGCCCACGGTGTAGAGCGGGTGCATCGACGACAGCGGATCCTGGAAGATCATCGCCATCTTCTTGCCGCGCAGGCCGCGCACGTGGTCCTGCGAGGCGCTGACGAGCTCTTCGCCGTCGAGCCAGATCTCGCCGGAGATCCGCGCCCGGCCGCCCTTGTGCAGGCCGAGGATGCCCAGGCTGGTGACGCTCTTGCCGGAGCCGGACTCGCCCACGATGCCCAGGGTCTGGCCGCGCTCCAGGCTGAAGGTCAGCCCGTCGACGGACTTGACCAGGCCGTCGTCCGTGGGGAAGTGGATCTTCAGGTCGTTGACGTGGAGGAAGCTCTGAGCGCTCACGACAGCCTCACTCTCGGGTCGACGACCGCGTACAGCAGGTCGACGATCAGGTTGGCCACGACCACGAACAAGGCGGCCAGGAGGGTGACTCCCATGACCTTGGGCAGGTCCTGGTTGGTGATGGCGTCGATGGCGTACTTGCCGAGCCCGTTGAGCGAGTAGGCGCTCTCGGTCAGCACCGCGCCGCCGATGAGCAGGCCGAAGTCGAGACCGAAGATCGTGATGATCGGGGTGAGCGCGCCTCTCAGGCCGTGTTTGGTGACGACCTTGCGCTCACGCAGGCCCTTGGCTCTGGCGGTGCGGATGTAGTCCTCATTCATCGTCTCCAGCATGCCCGCCCGGGTGAGCCGCGCGTAGCCGGCCGCGAACAGGAACGCCAGCGTGACCCAGGGCAGCAGCAGGCTGTAGGCCCATTGCACCGGAGAGTCGTTGAAGGTGACGTATGTACCGCCTTGGGCCGCCCAGCTGAACGGGTTGCCGTAGGCGAAGAACTGCAGGGACATCAGTCCGGTGAAGAAGATGGGCAACGAGACGCCGGCCAGGGCGATGACCATCGCCGCCCGGTCGAACACGCTGCCTCTTCGCAACGCCGACAACACGCCGATGCCGACGCCTATCAGCACCCAGATGACGGCGGCCCCGACGGCCAGCGACAGGGTGACGGGCAGCCGGTCCATCAGGTCGGGCAGGACCGGCTGGTTGGTGATGAAGGAGTAGCCCAGGCAGGGCGCTGGGCACGTCTCGACGCCGGCGCCGTAGTCGTACTCGGCTCCGGCCACGATGCCCTTGAGGTACCGGCCGTACTGCACGATCAGCGGATCGTTGAAGCCGAGGCGTTCGGCGGCCAGCTTGGCCGTCTCCTCCGAGGCCGTGCGGCCGACGTAACGGCTGGCCATTCCATCGGCGGTCGCCCCGGCGAGCCGTGGCACGAGGAAGAAGATCGCGAAGGTGGCCATGCTCACGATCGCGAGCATGACGACCGCGCCGATCAGGCGCCTGATGAGATATGTGAACACAGTGCCCGGCCCGGCGGCCGCCGGGAGGTTCGCTCCCGGCGGCCGCCAACGGCCTTCACCTGCCTTACTACTCGATTTGCGGCAACGACGGACGAACTACTCCTGCACGCCCATCGCGACGTAGTCGTACATCTGCTGACCGTCGTTGATCATGACGTTGGTCACGCCCTTGCCGCGGACCAGCAGGGACTTGGCCCAGATGCCCGGCAGGATGACCGACTCCTCCATGACGCGCTTGTCGATCGCGCCCCACATCTGCTCACGCTTGGCCGTGTCGGCCTCCAGCATGGAGTCGTCGAACATCTTGTCGACGTCGGGGATGCGGACGGAGGTGTTGGAGGAACCGCCGCCCTCACGGATGACGCGGCTGTCGGTGATCTGCTGGAGGAAGCCGTAGCCGTCAGGCCAGTCGGAGCCCCAGCCGTTGACGACCAGGCCCAGGTTCTCCTTGACCACGAACGACGGCTTGCCGGCGTACAGCGAGAAGTAGTCGGCCAGCGGGTACGGCTTGAGCGTCACGTTGATGCCGACGCGGGCCAGCGACTCCTTGAGCGCCTCGGCCGTCTTCTTCTCCTTGTCGCGCTCGGCGCGGTAGGAGATGTTGGTCTCAAAGCCGTTCGGCTGACCGCACTTGGTCAGGTGCTCCTTGGCCTTGGCCAGGTCACCCTTGCCCTCGGGGCTCGGGTAGAGGTCGAGCTTCTGGTGGCCGGGGATGCCCGGGGGCAGCAGACCGGTCGCGATCTCACCGCCGGTCGAACCGCCGTAGGCGGCCACGTAGCCGGTCTTGTCGGCCGCGTACTGGATGGCGATGCGGCAGTCGATGTTGTCGAACGGCTTGACCGTCGGGTTGATCGAGGTGTACCAGAGGCGCTGGATCGTCGGGTTGTCCGCGCGGGCCTTGAGCGCGGGGTCCGGCAGGATCTTGCTCAGCGCGGCCGGCTGGACACCGGTGCCCTCGATGGCGACGTGCAGGTCGCCGGAGATGACCCGGTTGTCGATGTCGTCGGCGTTGACGTTCGTCGAGACCTCGTAGCGGTCCGGCAGGGCCGGGCGGTTCGGGTCGGTGGCCGCGTCCCAGTTCGGGTTGCGGACCAGCGAGAAGCCCTTGCCGATCTCGTTCTTCTCGAACATGTACGGACCCGAGGAGACCACGTGCTCCTGGTACTTGGCGCCCGTGTCCTTGGCCTGCGGCACCGGCATGGTGACCGACATCTGGGCCAGGTAGTCGAAGCCGCTGAAGGGCTGCTTCAGGTGGAAGACGACCGTCTTGTCGTCGGTGGCCTCGACGGCGGAGCTGAAGTCGACGCCCTTCGACTTGTACGGACCCTCGTAGCCCTTCGGCCAGTCGAGCAGGTCGTTGAGGTACGTCGGGCCGTTCGGGAAGGTCACCCGGTCGAAGGAGCGGGCCACGCCGTAGGCCACGTCCTTGGCGGTGATCGGGGAGCCGTCCTCGAACTTCAGGCCGTCACGCAGGGTGTAGGTCCAGGTCTTGAAGTCGGCGCTCGGCTTGCCCAACTCGGCGGCCAGGTCCGGCACCGGCTTGGCGCCCTCGGCGCCCGGCTTGCCGGGGAACATCGTCAGCGCGCGGCCGTACAGGCGGATGAAGTTCCACGAGTAGCCGTAGTAGGTGTCGGCCGGGTCGAGGGAGTCCCAGTCGCCGGAGTTGGCGAGCTTGAGGGTGCCGCCCTTCTTGGTCGAAGGGTTGAACACCCCCGTGAGCGCCGCGTCGAACTTGTCCGCCTGCGCGGCGGGCTGGTTGGCCTGGTCGCCGGTCTTCTGGGGCGTGGTGCTGGTGCCTCCACAGGCCGCCAGGCCCATGGCGAGTGCCACGGTGACCGCGGACACCGCCAGAGCGGGCTTTCTTCTCATCTGTTACTACACCCCTTGTGTTTAGGAGCCAGGGAAATTGCGGGGATCGAATAGCTCATCGGTTGCCGCGCGGGTCGAGCGCGTCGCGCAGCCCGTCGCCGAACAGGTTGAAGGCGAGCACGGTCAGGAAGATCGCCAGGCCGGGGAAGATCGCGTAGTGCGGCACGGTGTAGATGCGCGCCGCGTCGGCGAGCATGCCGCCCCAGGTCGGGGTGGGCGGCCTGACGCCGACGCCGAGGAACGACAGCGCCGCCTCGAACAGGATGTTCGTCGGGATGAGCAGCGTCGCGTAGATCAGGATCGGCGCCATGAGGTTGGGCAGCAGCTCGCGGAAGATGATGTACGGGCCGCGCGCGCCGAGGCTCCTGGCCGCGTCGACGAACTCGCGTTCGCGCAGCGACAGGGTCTGGCCGCGGACGATGCGCCCGATGTACGGCCAGTTGAAGAAGCCGATGATGAACACCAGCAGCGAGACGCGCAGGGTGTCTCCCGACAGGCCGAACGCCTGGTCGGGCACGACGCCGGCGAGGGCGATCGCGAACACCAGCAGCGGGAAGGCGAGGAAGACGTCCATCGCGCGGCTGATGACCGTGTCGACCCAGCCGCCGAAGAAGCCGGCCGTGACGCCGAGCAGCGAGCCGATGACCACGGAGAGCAGGGTGGCCAGGAACGCGATGAGCAGCGAGATGCGGGCGCCGTAGACGACCCGGCTGAACAGGTCGCGGCCCCACACCGGGTCGACCCCGAACAGGAAGTCCCAGCTCATGCCGCCGAACTTGCCCTTGGGGATCTGCGTGTCCTGGTCGATCATCTCCCGGTGGAACTCCAGCGGCGGGTGACCGAACCACGACACGATCAGCGGGGCGAAGACCGCCATCAGCACCAGGAAGACGATGACGCCCGCCCCGGTCATGGCGATCTTGTCGCGCTTGAGTCGCATCCAGGCGATCTGACCCAGCGAGCGACCCTGGATCGCCTTGCGGTCCGCACCCGCCACTACGGCTTCTGGAGCGGCCTGCGAGGCCGACTCGGGCAGATCAAGCGGTGCGGTCATGCAGGGGCCCCCTGGATTCCAGACGACGTCGTCCGTACTATGCGCGATCCCGGTCTGGGCGTCGCTCGTGCGTGCCAGGTCCGCGGGTCGCGGCCTTCAGGAGGCAGAATCTATGGCCTGAGCTGCTATGACTAGTCCCTCAGAGCCCGATGTGGCTTAACTGTGATTGACGCGAAACTCATTCGTATCGATCTTCGTGAGAATGTCTACGCCTCGTTCCGGTTAAGTCTCGGAACTGTGACATTGCACCGTTGAGGTCTCAACTGATGCCACGGCGCTTGAGAATATCCTCGATGTCGGAGAAGTCGTCGTCGTTCGCGCGCGCCTTGGGCGCGGCCACCGCGGGAGCCGGTGCGGCGGCGGGCGTCTTCTTCCGCTCGGCCGGGCCCGCCTTGCCCGGCTGCTCGACCGCCGCGGGCTCACGCTTGGGCCGGCCGCCGGCCGGCCTCCTGCCGCGCAGCACACCCGACACGACGAACAGCACCACCGAGAGCCCGGCCACCGCCACGCCGGCCCACACGAGCGGGTTGAACACCAGGCCGGTCACGAATCCGACCGCGGTCGCGCCGATGGTCCACAACGCGCTCAGCGCCCCGGTCAGGTAGGCCGCCACGGGCAGCAGCGCCCAGGCCGCCATGCGCAGCCCGGCCGCCGCCCCTCTGCGCCGGAAGGCCAGGAAGCTGAGCACCAGCCCGGCGATGCTCACGCCGGCGCACAACGGCAGCCAGGCAATCGATTCGTACGTCATGTTGCCGCCCCTCGTCGTGTGGACCTCGCCCTTCCATCCTGGCACGCGGACGAGCGTTCGCTCCTCCTCCGCGAGAACCACTTCTCCCCTAGGGGTACACCCTGACCGGACGGGACGCGGCGGGACAGGACACGGCGGGACGGGACACAGCGGGGCGGGCGGCGCTCAGGCGGTGACGAGGGCCCGCAGATCGGGCACGCCGACCTCGGTCAGCGACGAGACGACCAGCCGTCCGGGCGCGGGCTCGATGGGCAGCAGGCTCGGCACGGCCACCACCGCGCAACCCGCCGCGGTGGCCGCGGCCACGCCGTTGGGTGAGTCCTCCAGCACCACGCAGCGCACCGGCTCGACGCCCAGCACGCTCGCCGCGGTCAGGTACGGCTCGGGATCGGGCTTGGTGTGGGTGACGTCGTCGGCGGTGATGATCACGTCGAAGCGGTCCCTGCCGACCCACTTGAGCACGGCGTCGGCGATCTCCTTCAGCGACGACGTGACCAGCCCCACCGGCACGCCCTCGGCCCGCAGGGCGTCGAGCAGCTCGACGGCGCCCGGCATGACGTGCACGCCTTCCGTCAGCCTGGCCACCATGCCGTCGATCATCCACTCCCGCACGGCCTCCGGCGCGACGTCCGCGCCCGAGACGGCCAGCATGTAGCCGACGGTGCGTTCCATCGAGCCGCCGACCAGGTGGGTCTGGTGCTCGGGTGTCCAGACGCCGCCCAGCCTGGCCATCACGCCGGTCTCGATCTCCAGCCACACCTTCTCGCTGTCGACCAGCAGGCCGTCCATGTCGTAGAAGACCGCTTCCATCATGGTTCCCCCATCGTCCGCGGGCGGGCGCGCGGGCCCGCCGGAAATGCCGTCAGGTCGTCACGTGGACGGGCATGCCGCCGCGACGCCCGCCGCGACCTGGGGGCATCGCGGCAGGCGCCGGCCTCGCCGTCACACGTTGAAGTACTTCGCCTCCGGGTGGTGCGCCACCAGCGCCGACGTGGCCTGCTCGGGGTGGAGCTGGAACTCCTCCGACAGCGTGACGCCGATGCGCTCCGGGTCGAGGAGCTGGAAGAGCTGCACCTGGTCTTCCAGGTTGGGGCAGGCCGGGTAGCCGAAGGAGTAGCGGCAGCCCTGGATGTTGACCTTGAGCATGTCGTCGAGCGATTCGTCGCCGCCGATGCCCCACTCGGCGCGCACCCGGGCGTGCCAGTATTCGGCCAGCGCCTCGGTGAGCTGCACCGACAGGCCGTGCAGCTCCAGGTAGTCGCGGTAGGCGTCCTTCGCGAACAGCTCGGCGGTGGCCTGGGAGATCTTCGCGCCCATGGTGGCCACCTGGAAGCCGACCACGTCGACCTCGCCGGAGTCCTTCGAGCGGAAGAAGTCGGACAGGCACAGGTGCCGGTCGCGGCGCTGGCGCGGGAAGGTGAAGCGGGTGCGCTCGTTCCCGGCGTCGTCGAGGATGATCAGCGAGTCGCCGTCGCTGACGCACGGGAAGTAGCCGTAGACGACGGCCGCCTCCAGCAGGCCCTCGGTCTGCATGCGCTCCAGCCACATGCGCAGCCGCGGCCGGCCCTCGGTCTCGACCAGCTCGTCGTAGCCCGGCCCGTCGCCGCCCCTGGTGGGCTTGAGGCCCCACTGGCCGAGGAACAGGGCGCGTTCGTCGAGGAAGGCGGCGTAGTCGTTGAGCGAGATGCCCTTGACGATGCGGTCGCCGTGGAACGGCGCCGTGGGCAGCCGGTTGTCGGCGGCCACGTCGGAGCGCGCGGGCAGCGCCTCGACCGGGGTGCGCACCAGCGTCGCGCCGGACTTGACGCGCCGCTCGCGCAGCGGCGGCAGCGTGGCGCCGGCGACGCCGCGCTTGACGGCCATGAACGAGTCCATCAGCCGCAGCCCCTCGAACGCGTCGCGGGCGTAACGCACCTCGCCCTCGAACAGCTCGGCCAGGTCCTGCTCCACGTACGCGCGGGTGAGCGCGGCGCCGCCGAGCAGCACCGGGTACCGCTCGGACAGGCCCCTGGAGTTCATCTCCTCCAGGTTCTCCTTCATGATCACGGTCGACTTGACCAGCAGCCCGGACATGCCGATGACGTCGGCCTTCTGGTCGTCGGCCGCCTCGAGGATGGCCGAGACCGGCTGCTTGATGCCCAGGTTGACCACCTGGTAGCCGTTGTTGGACAGGATGATGTCGACCAGGTTCTTGCCGATGTCGTGCACGTCGCCCTTGACCGTGGCCAGCACGATGCGGCCCTTGGTCTCGCCCTCGACGCGGTCCATGTGCGGTTCGAGATAGGCCACCGCGGTCTTCATCACCTCGGCCGACTGCAGCACGAACGGCAGCTGCATCTGCCCGGAGCCGAACAGCTCGCCGACGGTCTTCATGCCGTCGAGCAGCACCTCGTTGATGATCTCCAGGGCGGGGCGCTGCGCGAGCGCGTCGTCGAGGTCGGACTCCAGGCCCTTCTTCTCGCCGTCGATGATGCGCCGCTTGAGCCGCTCCCACAGCGGCAGCGCGGCCAGTTCCTCGGCCTTGCCGGCGCGCAGCGCGGCCGCGTCGACGCCCTCGAACAGGTCCATGAACCGCTGCAGCGGGTCGTAGCCCTCGCGGCGGCGGTCGTAGACCATGTCGAGCGCGATCTGGCGCTGCTCGTCGGGGATGCGCGCCATCGGCAGGATCTTGGACGCGTGCACGATCGCGGAGTCGAGCCCCGCGTTGACGCACTCGTTGAGGAAGACCGAGTTGAGCACCATGCGCGCGGCCGGGTTGAGCCCGAAGCTGATGTTGGACAGGCCCAGCGTGGTCTGCACGCCCGGGTAGCGGCGCTTGAGCTCGCGGATGGCCTCGATGGTCTCCAGGCCGTCGCGCCTGGTCTCCTCCTGGCCGGTGGCGATGGGGAAGGTGAGGCAGTCGACGATGATGTCCTCGACCCGCATGCCCCAGTTGTTCGTCAGGTCCTCGATGAGGCGGGAGGCCACCCGGACCTTCCACTCTGCGGTGCGGGCCTGGCCCTCCTCGTCGATGGTGAGCGCGACGACGGCCGAGCCGTGCTCGCTCACCAGCCGCATGATCTTCTGGAAGCGGGAGTCGGGGCCGGTGCCGTCCTCGTAGTTGACCGAGTTGACCGCGGCGCGGCCGCCCAGCATCTCCAGGCCGGCCTGCAGCACGGCGGGCTCGGTGGAGTCGAGCATGATCGGCAGCGTGGAGGCGGTGGCGAAGCGGAAGGCCAGTTCCTTCATGTCGGCCACGCCGTCGCGGCCCACGTAGTCGATGCACAGGTCGAGCATGTGGGCGCCGTCGCGGGCCTGGTCGCGGGCCATCTCGACGCAGTCGTCCCAGCGGCCTTCGAGCATGGCCTCGCGGAAGGCCTTGGAGCCGTTGGTGTTGCAGCGCTCGCCGATGGCCAGGTAGGAGGTGTCCTGGCGGAACGGCACGGTCTGGTAGAGCGAGGACGCGCCGGGCTCGGGGTGCGGGCGGCGGCCCGCCACCTCCTTGCCGCGCACCCGCTCGACCACCTGGCGCAGGTGCTCGGGGGTGGTGCCGCAGCAGCCGCCGACCAGGGACAGGCCGTAGTCGCGGGTGAAGGTGTCGTGGGCGTCGGCCAGCTCCCGCGCGCTCAGCGGGTAGTACGCGCCGTCGGAGGTGAGCACCGGCAGGCCGGCGTTGGGCATGCACGACAGCCGCAGCCGGGAGTGGCGGGCCAGGTAGCGCAGGTGCTCGCTCATCTCGGCGGGGCCGGTGGCGCAGTTGAGCCCGATGATGTCGACGCCGAGCGGCTCGATCGCGGTCAGCGCGGCGCCGATCTCCGAGCCGAGCAGCATCGCGCCGTTGGTCTCGATGGTGACCTGGGCGATGATCGGCACGTCGCGCCCGGCCGCGTCGACGGCCCGCCTGGCGCCGATGACGGCAGCCTTGACCTGCAGCAGGTCCTGGCAGGTCTCGATGATGAGCGCGTCGGCGCCGCCGGCGATCAGGCCGGCCGCGTTGTCGCGGTAGGCGTCGCGCAGGAGCGCGTAGGGCAGGTGGCCGAGCGTGGGCAGCTTGGTGCCCGGGCCCATCGAGCCGAGCACGAAACGCGGCTGGTCGGGCGTGGACCAGTGGTCGGCCGCCTCGCGGGCGACGCGGGCGCCGGCCTCGGAGTATTCGAAGACCCGCTCGGAGATGTCGTACTCGCCGAGCGCGGCGAGGTTGGCGCCGAAGGTGTTGGTCTCGACGCAGTCGACGCCCACGGCGAAGTACGCGTCGTGGACGCCGCGCACGATGTCGGGCCTGGTGACGTTCAGCACCTCGTTGCAGCCCTCGTGGCCCTGGAAGTCGTCGAGCGTCGGGTCCTGGGCCTGGAGCATCGTGCCCATCGCCCCGTCGGCGACGATCACGCGCTGGGACAACACTTCACGGAAAGACGGGGAGATGCTCATGGTCTTCAGCTTATCGGTTGCGCTTCGGCGACTACTCTGCTGGTGTTCAATTGAACATCACGTCCAATAGGAGCGCACGATGGCCTACCGCACCGTACTCGTCGGCACCGACGGGTCCGCCTCCTCCTTCCGCGCGGTGTCGGCGGCCGCGTCGCTGGCCGCGGCCACCGGGGCGGTGCTCGTCCTGGCCTGCGCGTATCTGCCCATGCGCGAGAGCGAGCGGGCCGCGGCCGCCGACCGGCTGGGCGATCTGGCGTACAAGGTGAGCGGGTCGACGCCGGCCGACGACGCCCTGCGCACCGCGCGCGAGCACGCCGCCGCGGCGGGCGCGGGCGAGATCGTGCTGGCGGCCGAGCAGGGCGACGCGGTGGACGTGCTCGTCGCGCTGGCCGCGCGGCACCGGGCGGACCTGCTGGTGGTCGGCAACCGGGGGCTGAACAGCCTGGCCGGGCGGCTGCTCGGCTCGGTGCCTTCCAACGTCTCGCACCGGGCGCCGTGCGACGTCCTGATCGTGCGCACCACCGACGGCAGGGGATGAGCGCGCCAGGCCGCCGCCGGGGCGGCGCGGGTTCGCTTGACGCGTAGATCAGTGACGCCGACACCGCCTTACCGCATAGGCTAAGCGGGATGGTGGAGACAGGAGGCGACACGTGATCGAGCTCGAAGGGCTCCCCGAGCTCGTCGACCCGGTGCTCATTGCCGCGTTCGAGGGCTGGAACGACGCGGGCGAGGCTTCAAGCGGCGTGATCGCCCATCTCGAATCCGCCTGGAAGGCCGAGCCGCTGATCGCGCTCGACCCCGACGACTACTACGACTTCCAGGTCACGCGCCCGGTGGTGGAGATGGGCGAGGGCGTGGCCAGGTCCATCGTGTGGCCCACGACCCGGCTGTTCCGCGCCCGCCCGCCGGGCAGCGAGCGCGACGTGGTGCTGCTGCGCGGCATCGAGCCGAACATGCGCTGGCGCTCGTTCTGCGCCGACATCATCGAGGTGGCCCGCGAGCTGGGCGTGGAGCTGGCGGTGATGCTCGGCGCGCTGCTCAACGACTCGCCGCACACCCGTCCGGTGCCGATTCTCGGCGGGGCGACCGACGAGCACCTGGCCCGCTCGACCAACCTGGAGCTGAGCCGCTACGAGGGCCCCACGGGCATCGTCGGCGTGCTGCAGCACGCCTTCGGCGCGGCCGGGCTGAGCGCGATCTCGCTGTGGGCCTCGGTGCCGCACTACGTGGCCCAGCCGCCCAACCCGAAGGCCACGCTGGCGCTGCTGCGCCGGTTGGAAGACGTCCTGGAGATCCCGATGCCGCTGGGCGACCTCGACGAGGAGGCCCGCGCGTGGGAGCGCGGCGTCGACGAACTGGCCTCGCAGGACAGCGAGGTGGCCGAATACGTCAAGGAGCTCGAAGAGCGTAAAGACGCCGCCGAACTGCCCGAGGCCAGCGGAGACGCGATCGCCGCGGAGTTCGAGCGCTATCTGCGGCGCAGGGATCGCGACACTGACAGCTAATTTCCAGCTGATAATTGCGGAAATTTTTCCTCGATTCGGGTCATAATCAGGAACCTGTACAAGATTTCACCAAGTTGGGACCCCAGATCTACGACCGATAAGACGAATCCCCGGCTTCGCGGCCGCGACGCCTATGACTGCGCACGTTAGGCCTCCCATGGCGACTTCCCATGTAGATCCGCACCAGAGAAGTCAGGACACCCGGCGACGCATCCTGGAGATGGCCCTCTCCCTGCGAGAGGATCGCACCGGCGGCTCGGTGGACCATTTCCTCGCGCTGCTCCAGGACCGGCTCCCGCTCTGGCTGAGCATTCTGCACAACCTCTCCCACCGCATCGGGCGAGGGCAGGTATCGGACAATCTTCTTCCCGTGGCGCGGGCGGGCATCGACTACTACCTGGAGGTGCAGGGCGCCGCGCTGCCCGCGTTCACCTCGCCGAACGTGACCGTCCGCTTCCGTGAGGCGGTGCGCGAGACGGGGCTCGGGCCGCCCGCCGAGATCGCCCCGCTGGCCGCGTACCTGGCGGCCGAGCAGGAGCTGGGCCGGGTGGCGCCGGACGTCGATCCCGAGGCCAGCGCGCGGCTGCTGCTGGCCGGCTGCTTCCACCGGGCCTACATCGAGATGTTCGTCGGCGCGGACGCCGGGCCCACGCGGGCCGACAGCGCCGAGGAGATCGTCCGCGAGCTGCGGCTCGAACCCGTCCACGCGTGAGCCGCGGCGGCCTCGTCGAAGCGCCGCCAGATCAGGGTGGCCACGCCGGGGTCGGCGCCGAGCGGGCCGGTCACCGGGCCGTCGCCCGCCGCCGTCCTGACCCGGTCGTGGAAGAACCCCGGGGCCAGCAGGTACGTCGCCACCGCGACCCGTGGCGCGCGGCCGGCGCGCAGCCGTTCGACGGCGGCGCCGACCGCCGGCGCGCCCGCCGCGGCGAAGGCGGCGGTGACCGGGCGGTCCAGCCGTAAGGCGAGGCGGTGCGCGGCCGCGCGGACGTCGGTCAGCGCGGCCGGGTCCGACGAGCCCGCCGCGGCCAGCACGACCGCGTCCGTGTCCCGCAGGCCCGCCTGGGCCAGCCTCCCGGCCAGCGCGGACGTCAGCAGCTCGTGCGGCCCCAGCCAGCCCGACACCAGCGCGTCGGGACGGTGCGCGGCGATCACCTCGGGCAGGTCGATGTGCGCGTGGTACCCGCCGGCCAGCAGCAGCGGCACCACGACCACCGGGCCGGGCACGGCCGGCAGCACGTCGGACAGGAGCGGGGCGCTGATCTCCAGGTAGCCGAGCTCGACCCGATGCCCGGGCCTGGCCCGGCGCACCGCGCCGGCCAGCCGCGCCAGCGTCCGCTCCCCCGCCGCGCTCCGGGTCCCGTGGGCCGCCATCACCAGCGTGGGCGTTCCATGGGGTGTGGACGTCACTGAGCCGCCTCGTAGCGGCAGGCGAGGCGGTAGCCGCGTTTGACCACCGTTTCCACGATGCCGCCCGGCCCGAGCGCGCGGCGCAGCCGGGTGACGGCCATCTCCACGGCGTGCTCGGCCGAGTCCCTGGCCGCGCTGCCCGGCAGCACGGTACGCAGTTCCGCCCGCGAGACCACGTGCCCGGGCCGCTCCGCCAGGCGTTTGAGCACTGCCATCGGCGCCGGCGGCAGCGGTTTGAGCTCGCCGTCCACGGCCACCGCGTGCCCGCGGATCTCCAGCAGGTGCCCGCCGGCCTCCAGCCTGGTGACGCCGTGTTCCGGCAGGTGGCGGGCCAGGACGCGGGCCAGCGCGCCGAGCCTGGCCCGGTCCGGCTGGAGAGTGCGCACGCCGCGCGAGACCAGCGGCTCGGCGGTGACGGGGCCCACGCAGGCGGCGATCACCGGGCCGCCGAACGCCGCGAGCAGCGCCTCCTCCAGCCCCTCCGCCCGGGCCGCGCCGAGCATGGCGTGCACGGCGGGCGCGCTGGTGAAGGCCACCGCGTCCACCCCGCCGGAGACGGTCTGGCTGATCAGGCGGCGCAGCGGCGACGGGTCGCGGTAGGGCAGCCAGCGGTAGACCGGGATCTCGATCACCTCGGCCCCGGCCGCGCGCAGTTCGGCGACGAAGCCGGTCAGCGGCTCGCCGTGCTGCTGCACCGCGATGCGGCGGCCGCGCAGGTCCTGGGCCAGCAGGTACTGCTTGACCTCCTCGCACGACTCGGTGGCGGGGGTCCAGTGGTCGTTCAGCCCGGCGGCGCGTACCGCTCCCCTGGCCTTGGGGCCGCGGGTGAGCAGGCGGGCGCTCGCCAGGTGGGCGCCGAGGTCGGCCGACAGGCCCCAGCCCTCGGCCGCGGCCATCCAGCCGCGGAAGCCGACGCCGGTGGTGACCACGACGTCGTCCACGGGCCCGGCCAGGCTGAGCCGGGTGGCGGCGAGCAGGTCGGCGTCTTCGGCCAGCGGGACGAGCCTGATGGCGGGGGCGCTCATCACCCGGGCGCCGCGCCGTTCGAGCAGCGCGCCGAACTCCTCGCGGCGGCGGGTGGCGGTGACGCCGACGGTGAAACCGGCCAGCGCGTCGGGCGCGGTCTCCGGCGTCGTCTCCCCCGCCGGCGGCCTGGGCAGGTCGCTCATGGCCGCACCTCCAGGTCGTCGTCAAAGCATGGCCGGGCCCGGACCGGCCGGTCGCCAGGCATCACAGGCACGTGTGCCGGAAGTGAGATCACGCTCCGATACTGCTTTCGGGTGGTTTCGCCCCTGGGTCCCCTCTGTTACCGCTGTGCTAACAGCGGCCTGTCACCGTGCTGCCACAACCCGGTGCGAGGGGGAAGTCGCGCGGTTGGCCCGGGGATCGGCGGGGAAATGTGATCCCTGACGGCGCGACGCTATCGGGGAGTTGCGGGTGACAGTCCGGCATATCCGTACGTTCGATGATCCGGCCCTCCGCTCGGTCGCGGCGCCGGTCCACGACTTCGACCGGGAACTGCGGGGACTGGTGAAGTCCCTGACCGCCACGATGCGCGCGGGCGCGGGCCGGGCGGGCCTGTCGGCGCCGCAGATCGGGGTGCCGCTGCGGGTGCTCGTCTACGACTACGACGGCAAGTCCGGGCATCTGATCAATCCGCGGCTGGAGTTGTCGGAGCGGCGGATCGTGGCCGACGAGGCGTGCCTGTCCGCGCCGGGCCGGTGGTGGCCGCTGGAGCGTTCCTACCTGGTCACCGCCCGGGGCAGGAACATGTTCGGCAAACCGGTCACGGTGCGGGCGCTGGGCGTGCTCGCGCGGGTGATGCAGCACGAGGCCGACCATCTCGACGGCGTGCTGTTCATCGACCACCTGGCGCCCGACGAGCGCGCGCGTTTCCTGGCCGAGGCGGCGCTCCCGGCGAGCTGAGCGGCATCCAGCAGCACGGAACGGCTCGTCATGGCGGCGGGGTGGGCAGGAGGCTGAGTTCGCGGCGCTGGGCCGGGTCGGTGCCGCCCCAGACGCCGTGGGCCTGGCGGGTGTCGATCGCGTAGCTCAGGCACGCCTCGCGCACCGGGCATCGGTGGCAGATCTTCTTGGCCTTCTCCACCTGGGACCTGCTCGGCCCCTCCACGGAGATCGGGAAGAACAACTCGGGGTCCTCGTCGAGGCAGGCGGCCCGGTTCGACCAGTTCAGCATCATCATGACCATCGCGCCTACCCCGCTGATCAGAGGCTATACCTCGGTGGAGAGCAGCCGGTCCCAGTCCGTCAGGAACCGCCGCAGCCCGTAGCGGTTCAGCGCGGTGTCCCTGGCGACCTTGCCCGCCTGGGCGGCCCGCTCGGGGTCGGCGACGAACCTGCGCAGCGCGTCGGCCAGCACGTCCACGCGGGTCGAGAGCACGCCCGCCTCGGGCGGCACGGCCTCGACCGCCTCGGTGGCGGCCAGCGCCACCACGGGCATGCCGAGCATCATGGCCTCGATCAGCGCCAGGCCGAGCGAGGTCCACCGGTACGGATGCAGGTAGACGCGCCGCTTGGCCAGCTCGGCGTGCATCACCGGGCGTGGCAGGTCCTCGTAGGTCCCGTACGGCAGCCCGTCCACCTTCATGCCGAACAGGTCGAGCGGCACGTCCCTGGCGAAGCGGGGCAGCAGGTCGGTGCCGGCCACCCGGGTGCGCCGCACCGGCTCGTTGACCACGACGCCGGCGCGCGGCAGCTCGCCGCTGTAGAGGTGCCCGGGGTCGGGCACGCCGTGCTCGATCACCCGCGTCGGCGCGCGGCCGTTGTCCCAGTACAGCTCGTTGAAGTGGGTGACGTGCACGAGCGTGATGTCGTCGCGGCCGGCCAGGTGGTGGCGGGTGCGCGGCACGTCGCCGGCGGGCGTGTTGTGCTCGACGTAGACGCCGGGCACGTCGCGGCGCAGCCAGTCGCGGGCCAGGCCGAGCTCGTGCGGACGCTGGTAGACCACCACGTCCACGGGCTCGTCGCGCAGGCGGTCCCAGGGCACCTCGCGGGCGTTGTCCGGCCAGTCGTAGGTACGGGCCCGTCCCCGGCCGTCGGGACCACGGTCGGGGACGAGCGGCAGCAGGTAGTCGTGGCCGCCCCGGACGAAGGAGTCGGTCCACGATCCGTGCACGTGCCAGATCAGGATTCTCACCAGCGGCTCCATCCCATGGCCCGCGACCAGGGCGCGGAGCTGGCGGTCAGCGGCGGCCCGGCGTCGCTGAGCACGAGGTCGACGGCGTCGGTGAGATCGTCGGCGACCTCGGCGGCCTGCTGGATCTCCTCCCGCAGCGTCTGCTGCGTGGGCACGAGGATGCCACGGGCCCCCGCGGCCCTGGCGGCCTCCATGTCCCTGCCGATGTCGCCCACCACGACGCAGTCGCGCGGGCTGACGTCCAGCACCGCGGCGGCCCTGATGACCAGGCCGGGCGCGGGCTTGCGGCAGGTGCAGCCGTCGGCGTCGTCGTGCACGCAGATGGCCCACGCGTCGAACGGCCCGAGCAGTTCCTCGACCTTGGCGTTCACCTGGTCCATCTCGTCGGGGGTGAGCAGGCCCTTGGCCACGCCCGACTGGTTGGTGACGACCGCCACCGGCACGTCCGCCTGGCGCAGTCTGCCCAGCGCCTCCAGCGCTCCGGGCATGGGCTCCACGCGTTTCGGGTCTCCGTTGTACGGCACGTCCCTGATCAGGGTTCCATCCCGGTCGAAGAGCACCGCGCCGGGACGTCGCTTTTCGAACACCATTCACCTCCGTCGCGTGTCCGGCAGCTACCCGGGGGATGCCCCGGCAAACAATTACGCAGCGTGACAATCCGCAGGAGAGTGTCCTGTTTTATGGCGCGTTTTCGCATTTCCCGGCGTCACGTGATGTTTGAGAGCCGCTTCTCTCGGTAGCGGTTCTCCACGTCCTGTGGGGGAGGATTGAATGAGATTTCTAGGGATAAATGCGATTTTTCACGATCCTGCTGCGGCTCTGGTGGCCGACGGGAAGATCGTCGCGGCGGCCGAGGAGGAACGCTTCAGCCGCCGCAAACACGGCAAGCGGCCACTGGCGTTCTCCGCCTGGGAGTTGCCCGAGCAGGCCGCCGCCTGGTGCCTGCGCGAGGCCGGGCTGGAACCCGAGGACCTCGACGCGGTGGCCTACTCCTACGATCCGTCGCTGGTGCGGCAGCGCCCGGACGGCGACTGGGAGGACCTGCGCACCCGGTACGCGGTACGCGCGCCCGCCTTCCTGGCCACCGCCTTGCCCGGACTCGACCCCGGCCAGGTCAGGTACGTGCCGCACCACGTGGCGCACGCGGCCTCGGCCGGTCTCGCGTCCCCGTGGCGCGACTGCGCGGTGCTGGTGTGCGACGGACGCGGCGAGAACGTCTCCCACCTGGCGGGACGCTACCGCGACGGCGAGCTGGACGTGCTGGCCGCCCAGGAGCTGCCGCACTCGCTCGGCCTGATGTACGAGGACGTGACCGAGCACCTGGGCTTCCTGCGCTCCAGCGACGAGTACAAGGTGATGGCGCTGGCCTCCTACGGCCGGCCCCGGCACCTGGAGGCGTTGCGCGAGGTCATCCACACCACCAGCGACGGCGGTTTCCGCGTCGAGCCGATCGACTGGAACGTCTACGCCAAGGCCCTGCCCAAGGGCGCCCCCTGGACCTCCGACCACGCCGACCTGGCCGCCAGCGTGCAGGCGCGGCTGGAGGAGGTGCTGCTGGAGCTGGTGCGCTGGCTGCACGAGCGCACCGGAGAACGGCGGCTCGCGCTGGCCGGCGGGGTGGCGCTCAACTGCGTGGCCAACACCCGGCTGCAGGACGAGGGCCCCTTCGAGGAGATCTGGGTCCAGCCGGCCGCCGGGGACTCCGGCACCGCGCTGGGCGGCGCGCTGCACCTCGCGCAGGCGTACGGCGAGCCGGCCGCGCCGATGCCGGGCGCGGCACTCGGCCGAGGCTTCACCGACGAGGAGCTCGGCGCGTGGCTGGACGTGGCCAGGATGCCCCACACCCGCCCGGCCGACCTGGCCGCCGCGGTGGCGGCCGAGCTGGCCGCCGACAGGATCGTGGCCTGGTTCCAGGGCCGGTCGGAGTACGGGCCCAGGGCGCTGGGCCGGCGGTCGCTGCTGGCCCATCCCGGGCACGCGCGCAACACCGAGCGGCTCAACGACGTCAAGGGGCGCGAGCAGTTCCGGCCGATCGCGCCGATGGTGCTGGAGTCGCGGGCCGCCGACATCTTCGGCCGGGGCCCGGTGCCGTCGCCGTACATGCTGTTCGTGCACGACGTGCACCCGGACTGGAGCCCGCGCATCCCCGCCGTGGTGCACGTGGACGGGACCGCGCGCATCCAGACCATCTCCCCCGCCGCCGAGCCGCTGCTGGCGCGGATGCTGGCCGAGTTCGAGTCGCGCACCGGGCTGCCCGTGGTGGTCAACACCAGCCTGAACACGGCCGGGCGGCCCATGGTGGACGACCCGCGCGACGCGCTCGAATGCTTCGGCTCCTCGCCGGTGGACGTGCTCGCGCTGGGACCGTACCTGGTGCGGCGCGGGGAGGTGTTCGCCTCGTGATCACCGTCGTGATCCCCACGATCGGCCGCTCGAGCCTGCACGCCACGCTGGCGTCCGTCGGCTCGTCGGTGCCGGTGATCGTGGTGGACGACCGTAAAGTCGGAACTCCAAGCAGTAGCGAGTCGCACACCGAGGGTAAGTACACCGGCGGCGCGACTCACACGAAGGAGCACGGCGTGAGGCGTACCGGGGGCGTCTTCCCCGGCACCGACCGGCACGGCGTGGCACCGCTCGGGGTGCCCGCCCACGTGCGGGTGGTGCGTTCCGGCGGCCGGGGTCCCGCCGCGGCGCGCAACGCGGGCTGGCGGGCGGCCGACACGCCCTGGGTGGTGTTCCTCGACGACGACGTGGTGCCCGAGCCCGGCTGGGTGGAGTCGGTCTGGAAGGACCTGGTCGACCTGCCCGACGACGTGGCCGGCAGCCAGGGACGCATCGCGGTGCCGCTGCCCGGCGGGCGCCGTCCGACGGACGCCGAGCGCAACACGGCCGGGCTGTCCGACGCGCTGTGGGTGACCGCCGACATGGCCTACCGGCGTTCGGTGCTGCGGGAGCTGGACGGCTTCGACGAACGTTTCCCGCGCGCCTACCGCGAGGACGCCGATCTCGCGCTGCGGGTCCTGGCGGCCGGGCACCGGCTGGTCAGGGGCGACCGGGTGACCACTCATCCGGTGCGCGACGACGGCTTCTGGGCCAGCGTCCGCTTCCAGCGCGGCAACGCCGACGACGCACTCCTGCGCCGCCTGTACGGACCGTCCTGGCGCACGTCCATCGGGGGCGCGCCGGGGCGGCTGCGCCGTCACGCGCTGACCACGGGCCTGGGGCTGGCCGCGCTGGCGCTCGGGGCGGCGGGCGCGCTGCGCCGGGCACGGGGACGAGGCGGGCCGGGCCGGTCGTGGGGGCTGCCCGGCGCCGCCGCCGCGGCCGCCGCGGCGTGGGCGGCGCTGAACGCGGAGTTCGCGTGGGCACGCATCGCGCCTGGCCCGCGCGACCCGCGCGAGGTGACGCGGATGGCCGTCACCAGCGTGGTGATCCCGCCGGTCGCCTGCGCGCACCGGCTACGGGGGGAATGGAGGGTGCGCCGATGAGCGGTGGCATGCCGGGAGCGGTGCTGAACGGCACCGCTGCCCACGAGACGTCATCGGGCGGGCCGCGGCCGGTCACGAGGAGCGAGCCGGTGCTCGCCCCGCGCGGATCCGCCGGCGGCGGCCCCGGCCGGGTGCTGGTGGCCAGGCTCGACGACGCGGGAGACGTGCTGCTGGCCGGACCGGCGGTCCGGGCGGTGCGGGCCGGCTCCCGCGAGGTGGTGTTCCTGGCCGGGCCGAACGGCGCGGCCGCGGCCCGCCTGCTGCCCGGCGTGGACCGGGTGATCGTCTGGCGCGCGCCGTGGATCGACCACTCGCCGCTGCCGCTGACCGCGGGCCACGTCGACGACCTGGTCGGCCGGCTGCGCGGCGTGGACGAGGCGGTGATCCTCACCTCCTTCCACCAGTCCGCGCTGCCGCTGGCGCTGCTGCTGCGCCTGGCGGGGGTGTCGCGCATCACCGCCATCAGCAACGACTACCCCGGCGCCCTGCTCGACGTCCGCCAGGTGTGGGACGAGAGCGCCGACGTGCCCGAGGCCGAGCGGATGCTCGCCGTGGCCCGGGCGGCCGGGTTCGAGCTGCCACCCGGCGATGACGGGAAACTCGCTGTTCAGCGGCCGTTGCCGGATATAGGCCAGGATCTGGGGCACTTGCTAGGCGTCGGCGCCGAAGCCGATGAAGGCGCGTATGTCGTGGTGCATCCGGGGACGTCAGCACCCGCCAGGACCTGGCCTGCCGACAGGCATCGGGAGGCCGTCCGGGAGCTGGCGGACGACGGGCACCGGGTCGTCGTGACCGGCAATGAACGTGAGCTCACCGCCTACGTCGCCTCCGGCGCCGCAGTCGACCTCGGCGGGAGGACCACGTTCGCCCAACTGGCCGCCGTACTGGAGCGTGCCGGCGTGCTCGTGGCGGGAAACACCGGCCCCGCGCACCTGGCCGCGGCGGTCGGCACGCCGGTCGTGAGCCTGTTCGCCCCCGTCGTCCCCGCCGCTCGATGGGCCCCGTACGGGGTGCCCACCGTGCTGCTCGGAGATCAGCAGGCGCCCTGCGCGGCCAGCAGGGCGCGCACCTGCCCGGTCCCCGGACATCCGTGCCTGTCCCAGGTCACAAGTGAGCAGGTGGTCAAGGCAGTGAGGGAGCTGACGCAGTGAAGGTCGATCTCATCTCCGAACACGCCGATCCGCTCGCGACGGTCGGCGGCGTCGACTCGGGCGGACAGAACGTCTACGTCGCCGCGCTGGCCGTCGCCCTGGCGGAGCGCGGGCATCAGGTCGCCGTCCACACCCGGCGCACGTCACCGTCTCAGCCCGACTCCGTCGGCCTGGCGCCCGGCGTCACGGTCGAGTACGTCACCGCGGGCCCGGCGGCCCCGGTGCCCAAGGACGAGCTGCCCGCGTACATGCCGGAGTTCACCGAGCGGCTGGCCGACCGGTGGTCCAGGAGCGCGCCCGACGTGATCCACGCGCACTTCTGGATGAGCGGGCAGGCGGCGCTGCAGGCCAGCGACGGCGTGCCGGTGGTGCAGACCTTCCACGCGCTCGGCACGGTCAAGCGGCGCTGGCAGGGCAAGGCGGACACCAGCCCGGCGCACCGGATCGACACCGAGCGCGAGATCGGCAAGCGGGCCGACGCGGTGCTGGCCACCTGCAGCGACGAGGTGAACGAGCTGTGCGCGATGGGCGTGCCCGAGCAGCGCATCGCGGTCGTGCCGTGCGGGGTGGACCTGGGGGCGTTCTGCCCGGAGGGTCCCGTCGCGCCGCGCGCGCACGGCCGGCTGATCCTCAGCATCGGCCGGATGGTGCCGCGCAAGGGCGTCGACACCGTGATCAGGGCGCTGCGCCAGCTTCCCGGCGCCGACCTGGTGATCGCCGGCGGCAGCGCCGACGACGCCGAGGCGGGGCGGCTGCGCGAGCTGGCCGCCGCCTACGGGCTCGACGGGCAGGTGCACGTGATCGGCAGCGTGTCGCGCGAGCACGTGCCCGCGCTGATGCGCTCGGCGGACGTGGTGGTGTGCGTGCCCTGGTACGAGCCGTTCGGGATGGTGCCGGTCGAGGCGATGGCGTGCGGCGTCCCGGTCGTGGCCTCGTCGGTCGGCGGGCACCTGGACACCGTGGCGGGCTGCGGCGTGCTGGTGCCGCCGCGGCGGCCGCGCGCCCTGGCCAGGGCGCTGCGCGAAGTGCTTGACAGTCCCGACAGGCGTCGCGAGCTCGGCGCCGCGGGAGCCAGACGCGCCCGTGAGAGGTACGGCTGGCCCCGCGTGGCCGAGCGCACGGAGGCCGTGTACACGCAGGTCATCGACGGCAAGCTGTGCCGTCTGGCCGCGTTGGGAGGGTAGCGATGGACACGCATCTCGAAAAGCTGTGGAACACCCTGGAGAAGGTCGACGACCACGCGGTCACCGTCCGGGCCTGGGGCGGCAAGCTGGCCGGGGTCCTGTCGGCCGGGGGCAGGCTGCTCGCCTGCGGCAACGGCGGCTCGGCCGCCGAGGCCCAGCACCTGACGGCCGAGCTGGTCGGCAGGTTCAGGGCCGACCGGCGGCCGTACGCGGCGATCCCGCTGCACGCCGACGGCTCCTCGATGACCGCGATCGCCAACGACTTCGGCCACGACGAGGTCTTCGCCAGGCAGGTGCAGGCGCACGGCCGTCCGGGTGACGTGCTGGTGTGCCTGTCGACCAGCGGCGGCAGCGCCAACGTGCTGGCCGCGGCGCGGGCCGCGCAGGCGTGCGGCATCCTCGCCTGGGGTCTGACCGGGCCCGCGCCGAACCCGCTGGCCGCGCTGTGCGACGAGACGATCGCGGTGCCCGCCGAGGAGACCGCGACCGTGCAGGAAGTGCACCTCGCCATGATCCACATGCTCTGCGACGCCGTGGAGGAGGCCCTGTGACCGCACCGCTCGTCGTCGTCGGCGACACGTTGCTCGACGTGGACGTCGACGGCGAGGCCGACCGGCTGTGCCCGGACGCCCCGGTTCCCGTCGTGGACGTGGCGGCCGAGCACGCCCGCCCCGGCGGGGCCGGGCTGGCGGCGCTGCTGGCCGCCCGCGACGGCGCGGACGTGGTGCTGATCACCGCGATCGGCGACGACCCCGAGGGGCACCGCCTGTGCGGGCTGCTGTCGGAGGAGGTCGAGCTGGTACGGCTGCCGCTGCACGGCCGCACCGCCGGCAAGAGGCGGATCAGGTCGAGAGGCCAGACGCTGCTGCGGCTCGACACCGGCGACGGCCGGGCCAGGCCCGTCGACTCGCCCGAGGCGGCCCGGGCGCTCGCGGCGGCCGGGGCGGTGCTGGTCTCCGACTACGGCAGGGGCGTGGCCAGGATGGCGCGCGAGCTGCCGGGCCGGACCGGGGCGCCGGTGGTGTGGGATCCGCACCCGCGCGGTGAGCGTCCCGCGCCCGGCTGCGCGCTGCTGACGCCCAGCGAGTCCGAGGCGGGGCGGCTCTGCTCGACCGGCTACCGCGGCCCCGACCAGGCGGCCCGCCACCTGGTGCGTGAGCTGCGGGCGAAGGCGGTGGCCGTCACGGCGGGAATGCGCGGGGCCTCCCTGGCCGTCCAGGGCGGCCCGCTCACCAAGATCCCCGCCCCGGTCACCGCATCGGGGCAGGACGTGTGCGGCGCCGGCGACAGGCTCGCCGGCGCCGCCGCGCTCGCGCTGCGTGACGGCGCGGACGTGACGGAGGCGGTCACCCTCGGCGTCGGCGAGGCCTCGGCCTTCGTCGAGCGCGGGGGCGCCGCCGCCGTCCGCATCACCGAGCAGCGGCTCGGCGACAGGCCGCGCACGGCGCTCGAGGTGGCCAAGCTCACCCGCGCCTACGGGGGCCGGCTGATCGCCACGGGCGGCTGCTTCGACCTGCTGCACGCCGGGCACGTGAGCCTGCTGCGGCGGGCCAGGGCGCTGGGCGACGCGCTGGTCGTCTGCGTCAACTCCGACGACTCGGTGCGCCGGCTGAAGGGCCCGACCAGGCCCATCGTGGACGTGCGCGACCGGGTCGAGGTGCTGCGGGCGCTCAGCTGCGTGGACGCGGTGCTGGTGTTCGACGAGGACACCCCGGCCGCCGCCATCGAGCTGCTGCGCCCGGACGCCTGGGTCAAGGGCGGCGACTACCAGGGGGAAGTCCTGCCCGAATCCGAGGTCCTCGGCAGGCTCGGCGCCGAGACCGTGGTGCTGAGCACGCTGCCGGGCCGATCCACCACCAATCTGATCAGGGAGATCCGATGAACGTTTTGATCACCGGGGGCGCATCCGGGCTCGGCCTGGCCACCGCCGAGGCCGTGGAGAAGGAGGGCTGGCGACCACTCGTCGTCGACGTGCGTGAGCCGGACCAGCGCTTCGAGCACGTCACCGCCGACCTGGCCGACCGGGCGCAGGCCGAGCGGGCCGTACGGGAGCTGGCCGAGCGGGCCGGCGGCCTGGACGCCGTCGTCACCGCGGCCGGCATCGACGCCTGCGGCCGGCTGGAGGACGTGCCCGCCGACGACTGGGAGCGGGTGATCAAGGTCAACCTGCTCGGCACGGCCTCGGTCGTGCGGGCGGCGCTGCCGTACCTGAAGCTGAGCCGCGGCCGGGTGGTCACGGTGGCCTCGACGCTCGGGCTGCGCCCGCTCAGCGACGCCTCGGCCTACAGCGCCTCGAAGTTCGGCGTGGTCGGGCTCACCCGGGCGCTGGCCATCGAGCTGCGCGGCCAGGTGGGGGTGACCCTGCTGGAGCCGGGCGGGATGCGCACGCCGTTCTTCGACGGCCGGCCCGAGCAGTACAAGCCGGGACCTGAGGCGGGGCTGAACGACCCGGCCGACGTCGCCAGGACCATCGTCTTCGCGCTCGGCCAGCCGGCCGGGTGCGAGGTGCGCGAACTCGTCGTCTGTCCGTCCACGGAGACATCATGGCCCTAGAACTGCTGGTGCTGCGCGGGCTCGGCCTGGGCGATCTGCTCACGGCCGTGCCCGCGCTGCGGGCGCTGCGCCAGGCCTTCCCCAAGCACCGGATCACGCTGGCCGCGCCCGCATCGCTGAGCGCGTTGTTGCCGCTGACCTGCGCGGTGGACGACCTCGTCGACGTCTCGGGCCCGGGGCCCGTGCCGTTCGAGCGTCCCGACATCGCGGTGAACCTGCACGGGCGCGGGCCGCAGAGCGTCGAGGCGCTGCGGCGCACCGATCCCGGGCGGCTGATCAGCTACACCGTGGGTCCGCCCTGGCGCGAGGACGTGCACGAGGTGCGGCGCTGGTGCGAGCTGCTGGAGTGGCACGGCATCGCCACCGACCCCGAGGACCTGACGCTGGGCATCTCGGACAGGACGGGCCCGGTGATCGTGCATCCCGGCGCCGCCTACCCGGCCAGGCGCTGGCCGCCGGAGCGTTTCGCCGAGGTGGCCGCGAACCTGGACGACGTCGTCGTCACCGGCAACGCCGAGGAGGTGCCGCTGGCCAGGCGGGTGGCCGAGCTGGCCGGGCTGCCCGAGGAGCGGATGCTCGCCGGGCGCACCGCGCTGGCCGACCTGATCGACCTGGTCAGCAAGGCCAGGCTGGTGGTGTGCGGCGACACGGGCGTGGCGCATCTGGCGACGGCGTTCTGCGTGCCGTCGGTGGTGCTGTTCGGGCCGGTCTCGCCGGCTCGCTGGGGGCCGCCGCCCGGCTGGCGGCACGTGGCGCTGTGGGCGGGCAAGACCGGCGACCCGCACGGCCAGCGGCCCGACCCCGGCCTGCTGAAGATCGAGGTCTCCGAGGTCGTCGACGCCGCGCTGGAGGTCACCTCATGAGGGCCCTGGTCACCGGTGGCGCCGGTTTCCTCGGCTCCTACCTGTGCGAACGGCTGCTGGAGTCGGGCGCGGAAGTGGTCTGCATGGACAGCTTCCTGACCGGCGGGCCGCGTAACGTCGAGCATCTGATCGACCGGCCGGAGTTCCGCATCATCGAGTGCGACCTGACCGGGTACGTGCACGTGCCCGACCGGCTCGACCTGGTGCTGCACTTCGCCTCGGCCGCCTCGCCCGCCGACTACCTGCGCTATCCCATCGAGACGCTGCGGGTGGGCAGCGTCGGCACGCTGCACGCGCTCGGGCTGGCCAGGGAGAAGGGCGCCAGGTTCGTGCTGGCCTCCACCTCCGAGGTGTACGGCGACCCGCTGGAGCACCCGCAGAAGGAGACGTACTGGGGCAACGTGAACCCGGTCGGCCCGCGCAGCGTCTACGACGAGGCCAAGCGCTTCGCCGAGTCGCTGACCATCGCCTATCGGCAGGCCAGGGGCACCGACACCGGCATCGCGCGGATCTTCAACACCTACGGGCCGCGCATGCGCCCGTTCGACGGCCGGGCGATCCCGACGTTCATCAGGCAGGCGCTGCTGGGCGAGCCGATCACCATCACCGGCGACGGCACGCAGACCCGCTCCATCTGCTACGTGGACGACACGGTGTCGGGCATCCTGGCCCTGGCCAGGGGCGACTTCCCCGGCCCCGTCAACATCGGCAACCCGGACGAGCTGACCATGCTGGAGCTGGCCACGCTGATCAAGAAGCTGTGCGGGTCGTCGTCGGAGATCGTGTTCATCGACCGGCCCGCCGACGATCCGAAGGTCAGGCGTCCGGACACGACGCTGGCGCGCGAGCGGCTCGGCTGGCAGGCCCGAGTGCCCGCCGAGGAGGGCCTGGCCAGGACCATCGAGTGGTTCTCCGCCGAGCTGGCCGGGTACGAGCGGCTCGAAGCGCGGGTGTAGCGGGGCCGTGGCACGCGTCGCGATGATCGTCATCGACATGCTCAACCCGTACCGGCATCAGGACGCCGAGCGGCTGGGCGGCAGCGTCGCGTCGATCGTGAAAGAGCTGGGCGGGCTGATCGCGCGGGCGCACGAGCGCGACGACGTGGACCTGATCTACGTCAACGACAACTACGGCGACTTCGCGGCCACCAGGGAGGACCTGGTGGCGCGGGCGCTGGCCGGCGACCGGCCCGACCTGGTCGAGCCGGTGCTGCCGCCGCGCGACTGCCCGTTCCTGCCGAAAGTGCGCCACAGCGCGTTCTACGGCACCTCGCTGGAGTACCTGCTGCGCGCGCAGGGCGTGGAGAGCGTGCTGCTGACCGGTCAGGTGACCGAGCAGTGCGTGCTCTACAGCGCCCTGGACGCCTACATCAGGCAGTTCGCCATCATGGTGCCGCCGGACTGCGTGGCGGCCATCCACCCCGACCTCGGCCGGGCGGCGCTGCGCATGATGGAGCGCAACATGTCGGCCCGGGTCGTGCCCGCCGCCCGCTGCCTGCCGCCGGCGGCCCGGTCTTCCGCAGGCCGCCGGCGTTGACCGCCCGTGCCGATCAGCCGATCACATCAGAGCGCGACGCCGAGCAGCGCGTCGGCCAGGTCGCGCACCAGGGCGGGGGCGCCGGTGTCGGGCCCGCCGCCGACCAGCGCGGCCTCGGCCCAGGCGTCGATCGCGGCCAGCGCGCCGGGCGCGTCGAGGTCGTCGGCCAGGCGTTCGCGCACGGTGGCCAGCAGCTCGTCGGCGCGCGGCCCGGAGGCCAGCGCCACCGCCGAGCGCCACCGCGCCAGCCGCCGCTCGGCCTCGGCGATCTGGGCGGGGAAGTATTCCCAGTCGGCGCGGTAGTGGTGGGCCAGCAGCACCAGCCGCACCGCCATCGGGTCGTGCGCGGTGCGCAGCTTGGAGACGAAGACCAGGTTGCCCTTGGACTTCGACATCTTCTCGCCGTCGAGCGCGACCATGCCGGCGTGGGTGTAGAACTTGGCGAACGGCCACTCCCCCGTCGCCGCGTGGCCCTCCGAGGCGCCGCACTCGTGGTGGGGGAAGATCAGGTCGGAGCCGCCGCCCGCGACGTCGTAGCCGGCGCCCAGGTTGTCCAGGGCGATGGCGGTGCACTCGATGTGCCAGCCGGGGCGGCCGCGGCCCAGCTTCGACTCCCAGGCCGGCTCGCCGGGCCGCTCGGCCCGCCACAGCAGCCAGTCGAGCGGGTGGCGCTTGCCCGCCCGCTCGGGATCGCCGCCGCGCTCGGCGAACAGGGACAGCATCCGCGTCTCGTCGTAGCCGGAGACCTGGCCGAACTTGGGCGCGTCGGCGACGCTGAAGTAGACGTCGCCGTCGAGCACGTACGTCACGCCCTTGGCGGCCAGCCTGGCGATGAGGTCGGCGACCTGGCCGACGACCTCGGTGACGCCGACGTATTCGCGCGGCGGCAGGATCCGCAGCGCCTCCATGTCGGTGCGGAACAACTCGATCTCGCGCTCGGCCAGGTCCTGCCAGGCGACGCCGGTCTGCTCGGCCCGCTCCAGCAGCGGGTCGTCGACGTCGGTGGCGTTCTGGGTGTAGTGCACCTCGTGGCCGGCGTCGCGCCACATGCGGCCGACGAGGTCGAAGGCGAGGTAGGTGTTGGCGTGGCCGAGATGGGTGGCGTCGTAGGGGGTGATGCCGCAGACGTACATCCTGGCGGTCGGCCCCGGGTCGGTCTGCCGCACCTGCTCGGCCGCGGTGTCGTAGAGCCGCAGCGGGATGCTCTCACCTGGGAGCCTGGGAACATTCGGGGCAGACCACGATCTCATGACATCGAGCCTATCTGTCCCGATCAGCGGTCAGGTCGGTGAAGTCGTGCGTCACTTCGCCGGGCGCGAGCGTGACTCGCATCGCCGACAGCGAGGCGTAGACGCGGCCGTCGGGCGTGCTGTGCCGGACGAGCAGCGCGCCGGGCTCAGCGGACGGTTCCGCCCTGATCAGCTCGGCCCAGTCGGCGGCGGCCGAGAAGCGGGGCAGGTGGGCGACGACGCGCGGGCTGGCCGGGTCGAGGCCGCTGTTGACCACCATGCTGGTGCCGTCGGGCAGGGTGGCGGTGGTGAGGCGGACGCCGTCCCAGCTGAACATCCGGGCCGCGGTGAGGTCGGCGAGCACGAGGTGGAAGGGGTCGTAGCGGGTCAGGTCGACCTCGGGCAGGTCACCGGCGGCGACGGCGCGCAGCGCGAGGTCGCCGCGGGAGACCCTGGTGGTCTCCGGCGCGGGTTCGCCGTAGCCGTTGAGCAGGGCGGCGGCGCGGCAGCGGGCCGGGTCGACGGCCAGCCAGGTGCCGCCGGCCTTGAGGTCGCGCCCGCCGATCACGCCGGGGTATTCCGGCCAGTGCTCCCCCGGGCCCTCCCAGGGGCGGTCGGTGAGCTCGTCGCGGATGCCGAGGAGGGTGAGGGGCCGACCGGTTCGCACGATCAGAGTGCACATGGGGCAAAGGGTATTAAACCCATTTCACTGCGAAATTGCCGGGCCTCTCAGATCGGCGGCCAGGGGATGGCCGGCCAGCCCTCCGACGGGTACGGGTGCACCCCGGTGTCGAGCAGCCGCCTGACCCGCTGCCAGGTGGCCTCCACCTCGGCCAGGGTGAGCAGCTCGCGCAGCCGCCGGCCGAGCGCGCCGTGCTCGATGTCGCGTTCGAGCTTGGCCAGCACCGCGACCGCCTCGCGGGCCAGCGGCTTGCCGCGCCACTGCCACAGGACGGTGCGCAGTTTGTCCTCGACGGAGAAGCAGACCCCGTGGTCGACGCCGAAGACGTGCCCGGTGGACATGGGCAGCAGGTGGCCGCCCTTGCGATCGGCGTTGTTGATGATCGCGTCGAAGACCGCCATCCTGCGCACGACCGGGTTGCGGCTCTTGACCAGCCGCATCAGGTCGACCTCGCGTTCGGTGTCGATCCAGATCTGCACCATGCCGGGGCCGAAGGGGCCCTCGCGGTAGACGGTGGGCGGCACGATGCGCCAGCCGGTCGCCTGCGACACCTCGAACGCGGCCACCTCCCTGGCGGCGAGGGTGCCGTCGGGGAAGTCCCACAGCGGGCGCTCGCCGCGCACCGGCTTGTAGACGCAGGCGGCGCTGCGGTCGCCGAGCTTGATCGAGCAGTAGAGGGTCATGTTGGTGGCTTCGACCAGCCGGCCCGCCACCTCCAGGCGGCCGTCGCGCAGCAGCGTGAGCGCGCTCTCGTCGTGCAGCGGGGCCGACGGCGGCGATGGTTTGACTGCCGGTTCGCTCTCCGGAGCGGTCATGAAGCCGCCTCACCCCCGCGGTAGCCGTTGAGACGTACGCAGACATGCCCGGCGGCGTCGAGCGGTTGCCCGCACAACGGGCAGGGCGGGCGGCCCGCGGCGACGATCTGCAGCGCCCGCTGGGTGAACGCGCGCGCGGCCCCCGCGCTGATGCGCACCCGCAGCACCGCGGGATCGGGCGCGGCGAGATCATCCTCGTCGATGACCTCCTGCGCTTCGATCACCACCTGGGAACGCGCCTCGTCCCAGGCCAGCGCCATGGTTCCGACTCTGAAGTCCTCGGCCAGCGGGACGTCGAGCGGCTCGTCGTCGGCCAGGTCGGCGGGCGCGATGGCCGGGACGTGGGCGGTGCCCCCGCTCAGCCGCAGCACCTCGTCGAGCAGTTCGTCGAGCCTGCCCGCGAGCGCGGCGACCTGCAGCTTCTCGAGTGCCACCGTGGTCAGTCTGCCCTCGGCCCTGGCCTGCAGGTAAAAGACTCGTGCGCCCGGCTGCCCCAGGGCACCGGCGACGAATCTTTCCGGTGGGTCGTAGTCGAAGACCGGCATAGCCTGACCTTACGTGGTCCCGGGTCCGCCGCCGACGGCGGCATCGCTCCCGGTGATGTTTTCTCCCCCGTCTTTGTCCTCCGAATCCTGGAGAAGCCGCAATTCCCCCATATCGTTAAGCCTGAGGACAAAGGGGCGCAAGGGGGCATAGCGAATCACGGTGAGGGCCGCAGGATCGGCTGTTATCCGCTGAAACTGATCGAGATGGAGGCCCAAAGCGTCCGCGACGATCGCCTTGATGACGTCTCCGTGGCTGCAAACCAGGTAGATACCCTTATCTCCGAGGTGGTGATTCCACTCCCTGACCCCGGCGACGGCCCGGCGTTGCATATCGGCCAGAGACTCACCTTCCGGAAATGTCACGGCACTGGGGTGGGCCTGGACGACCGGCCACAGCGGCTCCTCGGCGAGTTCCTTCAGCGGCCGGCCGGTCCACGCGCCGTAGTCGCATTCGATGAAACGTTCGTCGGCCCGGACGCCGAGATCGCGTCCTTCCGCGACCGCCTGCGCCGTTTCCCGGCAGCGCTCCAGCGGACTGGAGACGATGGCGTCGAGCCTGACGCCCGCGACACGCGCGGCCAGTGCCGCCGCCTGCGCCCGTCCCTCCTCGCTCAGATGCACCCCGGGAGTACGGCCAGCCAGCACCGGCCCGGTGAGATGGGTCAGCCCGTGCCGGGCCAGAAGCAGCGTCGTCACCCCGCAAGTGTCGCAGGCGTCGATCACGACGTTTCATCCACCTGGGCGGTAACCTGGCGGGATCATGGAGCAGCGTTATGTCGGCCGCAGTGGCCTGTCGGTGTCCCGGCTGGGGCTCGGCACGATGACCTGGGGGCGTGACACCGACGCGGACGAGGCGGCCGCCCAGCTCCGCGCGTTCATGGACGCAGGGGGCACGCTCGTCGACACGGCCGACGTCTACACCGGCGGCGACGCCGAACGGCTGCTCGGCCGGATGCTGCGCGACTCGATGCCGCGCTCGGAGCTGGTGATCTCCACCAAGGCCGTGGTGACCCCGCAGGGCCGCCGCCCGCGCGACGCCTCCAGGCGGCACCTGATCGCCGCCGTCGACGACTCGCTGAACCGCCTCGGGCTCGACTACGTGGACCTGTGGCAACTGCACACCTACGACGCCGAGGTGCCGCTGGAGGAGACCCTGGCCGCGCTCGACGCGATCGTCTCCTCCGGCCGGGCGGTCTACGCGGGCGTGTGCGACTACACCGGCTGGCAGCTGGCCGCCGCCACCGTCACGCAGCAGATGATCCCCGGGCGCATCCCGATCACCGCCGCGCAGGCCGAATACTCGCTGCTGGCCCGCGAGCCCGAGCGCGAGCTGCTGCCGGCCGCCGCGCACCTGGGCGTGGGCGTGCTGGCCTGGTCGCCGCTCGGGCGCGGGGTGCTGACCGGCAAGTACCGCACCGGCATCCCGGCCGACTCGCGGGCCGCCACGCCGCACTTCGCCGACTTCGTCCGTCCCTATCTGGACGAGCGCAGCCGCCGGGTGGTCGAATCCGTCATGACCGCCGCCGACGGGCTCGGCGTCTCGCCGCTGGCCGTGGCCCTGTCGTGGGTGCGCGACCAGCCGGGGGTCGCCTCGGCCATCGTCGGCGCCAGAACGCACGCGCAGCTCAAAGGCGCGCTGCCGGCCGAGGACGTGGTGTTGCCGATTGAGATCCGCGAGGCGCTCGATGACGTTTCGTCCATCGACTGACGCGGAACGAGAGACACTCTCGCGTATCACGCGTCGATACCGAATCGCAACGTTAGCGGGAAAACACCTGCGTCTGACCCGCGAAATCCATAAAGATTTCCCCCGGAAGCGACGCAGGAGGGGACGGATGGGGACCAGGACCGCGATCTCAACCGGAGCACTCGCGGTGGCGCTGGCGGCGATTCCGATGGCGGCCCCGTCCGCCGCTGCCGACGACTGCGCGGGCGGCAAGGGCCTGCTGTCGGGCGTGACCAACGGGCTGTGCGACCTGCTCGACGGCGTCACCGGCACCGTCACCGGGACCGTCGGGCAGCTCACCGGCGGCGGTGACCAGAAGCAGCCCGAGACCAAGGGCGCCGAGGACACGGTGCACGAGACCGCCGACGACGTGCTCGGCACGGTCGGCGACGCGGTGCCCACGACCGGCCCGTCGAAGCCGGCCAAGACCGGCAAACCCCAGCCGACCGCCTCCGCGCTGCTGCCCGAGTCGTTGCCCGAGGTGTGCCTGCCGGTGCTGGCCTGCGGCGACCAGAGCGTGCTCAAGACGCTGACGCCGACCCCGACCCCGACCGCGACCCCCGCGACGCGCGGCCGGCCCAGCCGCGACGCCGCGGCCGTGCCCACCGCGAGCCCGGCCAGGCCGCCCGCCCGGCCGCAGCTCATCGACCCGGTGCCGCGCGCGATGCCCACCGAGCGCACCGGCGAGCGGCCCGCCACCGCCGATCCCGACGAGCCGCGGGTGGAGCTGCTGTGGCCCAACCCGTTCGCGCGCGAGCTCAGCGTGCCCATGCACGACCAGCGCGTGCGGGCCCGCCCGCCGGCCTCGGACGTGCTCGGCACGGCCCTCACCATCGCGCTGCTGGCCTCGGCGGTGCTGGCCGCGCGCATCGTGCAGCAGCGGCGCCAGCGCGAGGAGCCCAGCGAGTCGATCCCCTTCGAGCCCGCCCGGGCCGGCAGCGGCCGCCACCGCCTCGCCTGACCACCCTCTCGGGGCCGTGCGGGCGGTCTCGGCGTCAGGTGCGGGCGGTCGGCGTCAGGTGCGGGCGGCCGGCGTCAGGTGGTGCGGGCGGTCAGCCGCCGATGGCGTGGACGCCGCCGTCGACGTGCACGATCTCGCCGGTCGTCGCGGGGAACCAGTCGGACATCAGCGCCACGCACGCCTTCGCCGCCGGGACCGTGTCGCCCAGGTCCCACCCGAGCGGCGCCTTCTCCGGCCAGCTGTCCTCGAACTCCTTGAAGCCCGGGATCGACTTGGCCGCCATGGTGCGCAGCGGCCCCGCCGCCACCAGGTTGACCCGGATGTTCTGCTTGCCCAGGTCTCGGGCCAGGTAGCGGTTGCAGGACTCGAGCCCGGCCTTGGCCACGCCCATCCAGTCGTAGACCGGCCAGGCCTTGGAGGCGTCGAAGTCGAGGCCGACGACCGAGCCGCCCTCCTTCATCAGCGGCAGGCAGGCCACCGCCAGCGACTTGTACGAGTACGTGGAGATCTGCAGCGCGGTGGCCACGTCTTCCCACGAGGTGTTGAGGAAGTTGCCGCCGAGCGCGGTCTGCGGCGCGAAGCCGATCGAGTGCACGACGCCGTCGAGCCCGTCGACGTGCTCGCCCACCCGGGACGCCAGCGTGTCGAGGTGCTCGGTGTTCTGCACGTCGAGCTCGAGCACCGGGGCGGGCGCGGGCAGCCGCCTGGCGATGCGCTCGACCAGGCTGAGCCGGCCGAACCCGGTCAGCACCACCGTGGCGCCCTCCTCCTGGGCCAGCTTGGCCACCGAGAACGCGATGGACGCGTCGGTGAGCACGCCGGTCACCAGGATCCGCTTGCCTTCGAGAAGTCCCACGTCAGTGCCCCATTCCAAGTCCGCCGTCGACGGGGATCACGGCCCCGGTGATGTAGGAGGCGTCGTCGCCCGCCAGGAAGCGGACCACCCGCGCGACCTCCTCGGGCGAGGCCTGCCGCCCGAGAGGGATGTTCTTGACGATGGCCTCCTGGTCGAGGTCGGCCGTCATGTCGGTGGCGACGAAGCCGGGCGCGACGACGTTGACCATGATGTTGCGCGAGCCGTATTCGCGCGCCAGGGAGCGGGCGAAGCCGATGAGGCCGGCCTTGGAGGCGGCGTAGTTGGACTGCCCCGCCTGGCCGAGCATGGCGATGACGGAGGAGACCAGGACGATCCGCCCGCGCTTGAGCTTCATCATGGGCCTGATCGCCCGCTTGGCCACGCGGTAGGCGCCGGTCAGGTTGGCGTCGACGACGTCGGTGAAGGTGTCTTCCTTCATCATGGCCAGCAGGGTGTCCTTGGTGATGCCCGCGTTGGAGACGAGCACCTCGACCGGGCCGTGCTCGGCCTCGACCTTGTCGAAGGCGGCCTCGACGTCGGCCATGCTGGTGACGTCGCAGCGGACGCCGAACAGGCCCTCCGGCGGCTCCCCCGATCGGTAGGTGACCGCGACGGCGTCGCCTGCCGCGGCGAGTTCACGGGCGATCGCGAGGCCTATGCCGCGATTGCCCCCGGTTACGAGTACAGAGCGTGCCATGGCATCTGACGCTATCTGCTACCCGCCGGTATCCGCTTGTCCGGGTGACACAAGATCACGGCGCTAGGATCGTGGACATGCGCCAGATCGATCCCGACTTCCTGCGGCTGCCGCTCAGGCGACTCGCGGACGCTGCCTTGCAGCGCGCTCGCGACCTCGGCGCCGAGCACGCCGACTTCCGGCTCGAACGCGTCAGAGCCGAGACACTCAGTCTCTACGACGCCCGGCTCGAAGGCGCCATGGACGCCGACGACCTGGGCTACGCCGTCCGCGTCGTCAAGGGCGGCACGTGGGGGTTCGCCGCGGGCATCGTCCTGACGCCCGAGGCCGCGGCCGAGGTGGCCGAGCAGGCGGTGCGGGTGGCCGAGGTGAGCGCGCCGATCAATCGCGAGCCCATCGAGCTGGCGCCCGAGCCGGTGCACGGCGAGGCGGTGTGGGTGTCGGCCTACGACGTCGACCCGTTCGAGGTGCCGCAGGCGGAGAAGGTGAGCCTGCTGGCCGAGTGGTCGGCCGGGCTGCTCAAGGGCGCCGACCACGTCTCGGCGCGACTGCTGCAGGTCAAGGAGCAGAAGTTCTACGCCGACACGGCCGGCACGGTCACCACGCAGCAGCGCGTGCGCGTGCACCCCGCGCTGAACGCGATGAAGGCGGCGGCGAGCGGCTTCGACGACATGTCCACCATCGCGCCGCCGGTCGGCCGCGGCTACGAATACCTCACCGGCACCGGCTGGGACTGGCAGGCCGAGCTGGCCCAGCTGCCCGAGCTGCTGGCCGAGAAGCTGGCCGCGCCTTCGGTCGAGGCCGGCGACTACGACCTGGTGATCGACCCGTCCAACCTGTGGCTGACCATCCACGAGTCGATCGGCCACGCCACCGAGCTGGACCGGGCGCTGGGCTACGAGGCGGCCTACGCCGGCACCAGCTTCGCCACCTTCGACCAGCTCGGCGAGCTGGTCTACGGCTCGCCGCTGATGAACGTCACCGGCGACCGCACGGTCACCCACGGCCTGGCCACGATCGGCTTCGACGACGAGGGCGTGCAGGGGCAGAGCTTCGACATCGTCAGGGACGGCATCCTGGTCGGCTACCAGCTCGACCGGCGGATGGCGCTGATGAAGGGGTTCGGGCGCTCCAACGGGTGCGCGTTCGCCGACTCGCCCGGCCACATGCCGATCCAGCGCATGGCGAACGTGTCGCTCGCGCCCGCGCCCGGCGGGCCGTCCACCGAGGAGCTGATCTCCGGGGTCGAGCGGGGGATCTTCATCGTCGGCGACAAGAGCTGGTCGATCGACATGCAGCGCTATAATTTTCAATTTACTGGTCAACGGGCGTACAAGATCCAGAACGGGCGGCTGGCCGGCCAGGTGCGCGACTTCGCCTACCAGGCCACCACGACCGACTTCTGGCAGTCGATGGAGGCCGTCGGCGGCCCAGAAACGTACGTGCTGGGCGGCGCGTTCAACTGCGGCAAGGGCCAGCCGGGCCAGGTCGCTCCGGTCAGCCACGGCTGCCCGTCGGCGCTGTTCAAGGGCGTCAGGATTCTCAACACCGTGCAGGAGGGCGGGAAGTGAGCCAGACCGGTAACCCGCAGGAGATGGTCGACAAGGCGCTGGAGCTCAGCCGGGCCGACGGCTGCGTGGTGCTCGTGGACGAGGGTTCCACCGCGAACCTGCGTTTCGCGGGCAACACGCTCACCACCAACGGCGTCGCCCGGTCCGCCCGGCTGACCGTGATCTCGATCGCGGGCCAGGGCGTCGGCGTCGTGTCCCGCGCGGCGGTACGTCCCGACCAGCTCGCCGACGTGGTGGCCGCGGCCGACCAGGCCGCGCGCGACGCCCAGCCCGCCGAGGACGCCCGCGCGCTCGTCGAGGGCGTGCCCGCCTCGCCGTCGTGGGGCGAGGAGGTGCGGCCCACCGACATCGGGGTG
Source organism: Nonomuraea antri (assembly GCF_013283785.1). Lineage (GTDB taxonomy): Bacteria > Actinomycetota > Actinomycetes > Streptosporangiales > Streptosporangiaceae > Nonomuraea > Nonomuraea antri. The sequence continues at coordinate 79,986 of NZ_JABCPZ010000002.1, read as the reverse complement.
TTCGAGGGGTTCGCGCCCGCGCTGGGCGAGGCGTTCGCCGCCGCCGAGTCCGGCGGCAGGAAGCTGTACGGCTTCGCCGAGCACTCGCTCACCACGACGTTCCTGGGCACGTCCACCGGGCTGCGGCTGCGGCACGACCAGCCGACGGGCAAGCTGGAGCTGAACGCCAAGTCCGGCGACATGAAGCGCTCGGCCTGGACCGGCGTGTCCACCGAGGACTTCACCGACGTCGACGTGGCCGCGCTCGACGCCGGGCTGGCGCAGCGGCTCGAATGGGCCAAGACGCGGGTCGACCTGCCCGCCGGCCGCTACGAGACGCTGCTGCCGCCGAGCGCGGTGGCCGACCTGATGATCTACGCGTTCTGGTCGTCGGGCGCGCGCGACGCGCTCGACGGGCGTTCGGTCTACGCCAAGCCCGGCGGCGGCACCCGGGTGGGCGAGCAGCTGGCCACGCTGCCGATCACGCTGTCCAGCGACCCGGCCGCCGCGGGCATCGCGTGCGCGCCGTTCGTCACCGCGCACGCCTCCGGCCGCGACAGCTCGGTGTTCGACAACGGGCTGCCGCTCGCCGCCACCGACTGGATCAGCGCGGGCACCCTGCGCTCGCTGCTGCAGACCCGCTACTCGGCCGAACTCAGCGGGCTCGACGCGACCCCCGGCATCGACAACCTGATCATGACCGGGCCGGCCGGCGGGCGCTCGCTGGAGGAGATGATCGCCTCGACCGAGCGCGGCCTGCTGGTCACCTGCCTGTGGTACATCCGCGAGGTCGACCCGCAGACCCTGCTGGTGACCGGGCTGACCCGCGACGGGGTCTACCTGGTCGAGCACGGCGAGGTCGTGGGCGAGGTGAACAACTTCAGGTTCAACGAGAGCCCGATCGACCTGCTCGGGCGCGTCAGCGAGGTGGGGGCGAGCGAGCGGACGCTGCCGCGCGAGTGGAACGACTACTTCCAGCGCACGGTGATGCCGGCGGTGCGGGTGCCCGACTTCAACATGTCCACGGTCAGCCAGGCGAGCTGACACGGGTCCGCTCGGTCGAGCGGGGTGAGCCGACCCGGGGTTCCGCGGGCCCGCGGGGTCAGCCGGGTGAGACGAGCCTGGCGCGGGCGCCGTGGCGCACCGCCTCGGCGCTGGGCAGGGTGAGCACCTTGTCCCAGCGCTGGGCGGTGACCACGCGGGCGGTGCCCGATTCGAGGTCGTAGACCACGCTCCAGCGGGTGTGCGGCTGGGCCACCCGCTGGAGCAGGTCGAACGCCTTCGCATCGGCGGCGCCGCGCGCGAGGATGGAGTACCGGGTGTCGGCCATCTTGGTGTCGCGGTCGGCGCCGGTCATCGTGATGTTGGTGAGGAACCGGTCGTCGATCACGTTCAGCCGGCCCTGGCCGTACTCCACGACCACCGACCGGCCCGACCGGTCGGCGATCAGGTAGTGCAGCTCGACCCCGTCGGGGAACTCGACGTTGTAGCGGCGCATCACCGCGACCGCCTCATCGACGGTGGCGGCCTGGTCGAGCATCAGCCTGATGACCCGCACGCCGGTGACCGTGACCTTGCCCGGGTCCTTGGCCGGCAGCTCGGCGTCGGGGGCCGCGGCCAGCCCGATGGCCAGGCCCTTCTCGTTGACGCCGTCGAACGGCGCCAGCACCGCGTGCGCCAGCCTGCGCCTGTCGCCGGGATCCCGCAGATCGGCCGGGCGGGCGCCGTCAAGCAGGTACGAGACGTCGACCAGCGACATGGACGCGTAGCCGTCGGGCGGATCGGCGTGGACGACCATGGCCGGGTTGGGCTGCCAGTCGAAGTTCCTGCCGAACTCGGTGCCGCGGGCGAACAGCGAGCAGGCCCAGCCGTCGGCCGGGCGGGCCAGTTCCTCCTTGGTGAGCGGGGCCTCGGCGTCGTAGTCGCCGTGGTAGGTCATCTCGTACAGCGGCAGGTCGTCCAGCCGGCGAAGGCTGGCGGTGGTGCGGTCGACGTCCTGCGCGGTCTGGCTGAGGGGCTGCCTGGCCTGCTGGGCGGGCTCCCGCCCCTGCTGGACCTCCTGGACGGCGCCCGAGCCCGTCCGCGGGCCGCTCGCGGCCTCGGACGCGCACGCCGTGCACGCCGCGCACAGGGCCAGCGCCAGTGACAACGCCACAGTACGGGTCCGCATGCTAGGCAGTCTCCCCTCAGGACGCCCGCCGTGTCACGTTTCACACAAAACCGTGACCCTCACCGCACCCCCGACCCCTTCAGGCGCCGCGCCCGACCCTTTCAGGCGCCACGCCCGGCTCCTTCGGGCGCCACGCCCGGCTCCCTCAGGCACCAGGCCCGGCTCCCTCAGGCACCACGCCCGGCTCCCTCAGGCGCCATGCCGGGCGGGGCGGCCCGCGATGGGGCGTGGCCCGCCCGGCCGAGGCCCGGCCGAGGCCCGGCCGAGGCCGGTCGCAGGGGCCGCTGGGCGGGCCCTGACAGGGGCTACTGGGCAGGGGCCTTGTCAGGGACCGCCGGGCGGGGTCAGGTGTCTTCGAGCCGGAAGCCCACCTTCATGCCGACCTGGTAGTGGGCGATCTCCCCGTCCTCGATGTGCCCGCGCACCTCGGTCACCTCGAACCAGTCGAGGTGGCGCAGGGTCTGGGAGGCCCTTCTGATCCCGTTCTTGATGGCTTGATCGACACTCTCCCCCGATGTGCCGACTATCTCGGTCACCCGATACGTTCGATCTGTCATCTCCCTCTCCTCCTTACTCGAAGGCCATGATCGCATGACCCCCGCCGCCGCCCGGGTGCGCCGTCGCACCCCGCCCAACGTAGGTCTACGGTGGAAGGTATGAAGAGGTGGCGTAGAAGACAGGACGTCCACCAGGTCACGGACGCCAAGCCCTCACTGACCGACGACATCAAGCGGCGCGAGATCAGTTACCTCATCAAGATGGGCATCCGCACGCTGTGCCTGATCCTGGCCGTGGTGGTGCCCGTGCCGTGGCCGTACCGGCTGCTGTTCATCGCCGGTGCCGTCTTTTTGCCATACATAGCGGTAATCGGGGCCAATCAGCGCAGCGAGGACGCCCCGCCACCTACCTTTCAGAGCCCTGAGGCTAACCAAACCGAGATACCGCTGCATCGACGCGAGATCGGGTCGTGACTAAGTCTTGACGCATCCCACGGGTTGTAGGTGTACGCTTTAGCCAAGCGCTCCGGTCCCCCGTCGGAGTGCTGGTGCCGGCGTTCCGGGCCCCCGTCGGAACGCCGATGAAGCGACGCCGGGTGGTTTGCCCCCGTAACCACCCGGCGTCGCCCTTTTCCTGGGAAAATCGCTGTCTTGGACGATCCGTCCGATAGCCGCCGCAAGTTGGATAGGGCCGCTTTCCCGAAATCGTTTACACCCCGCCGACTCCCGACATTCTCAGGAAATCTTCAGGTTCGGCGGAGTTGACTTCAAGAGTTCGTTCGAGTGTCAACTGTCTGTCAGCGTCTCAGCGGTCGCTTCACCCCAGTTCTTCGCCAACGTGGTCAGCCGCGCGACCGCGTCGTCCGGCGCGGTGCCGGCGCCCTGGGCCAGCCCGAGCAGGTACGCCGTCAGGGGCGCGGCCGGCCTGGCCACCCCGTGGGCCACTTCCTTGGTCAGGTCCAGGATCAGGTCACGGTCCACCCGCGCCGGGTCGATGCCCAGTTCCTTGCAGACCAGCGCGGTCCACTCGTTCAGCACGTTCATGCGAGCCTCCTCCAGATCGTCCATTGTGTCGCAGTCGAACCACGGGCGGCCCGGCAGGCTCAGCCGCCGGGTCACCAGCGGGGCCAGCAGGCCGCGCAGGGAACGCCCGTCGTACCGGCTGAGCGCCGCACGCAGCCGCGCCGTGTCCCAGATACCGAACAACCACTGCTCACGCCCCAAGGCATCCACCACAACGGTGCCGCTGGCGGTGCTGCTGCCAGCGGTGCCGTTGCCAGGACCGGAACCATTGCCGAGACCGGGACCGGGGCCGGGACCAGGACCAGGGCCGGGACCAGGACCGGGACCGGGACCGTTGTCGGGACCCGAGCCGGGAGCCGGACCTGGGCCGGGAGCCGGACCTGGGCCGGGAGCCGGACTGGGAGCGGGGCCGTGACCGATGCCAGTGCCAGTGCCAGTGCCGATGCCAGTGCCGGTGCCAGTGCCGCGGCTGGGTCCGGTGTCGCGGCTGGGGCTGGGGCCACCGGGTTGGTCGTGCGTCGCGATCAGGGTTTCGACGTGGGCGGTGGTCAGGAAGGGCAGGTCACCGGCCAGCAGCAGGACCCTGGGTGCGGTGACCTGGTCGAGTCCGGCGGCCAGCGCGGGCACCGGGCCGCCGCGCGGCGGGTCCTCGCGGACGAAGACCACCCCGGACAGGTCACGCTCGGGGCCCACCACGATCACCCGCCGGGCTCCGGACGAGGCCGCCACCACGGTGCCTACCAGCGTCTTTCCGCCGACGGCCAGCCCCGGCTTGTCGACGCCACCCAGCCGCCTGGCCGCGCCACCAGCCAGGATCACCGCGTCGTATTCCTCGCGCACCATCCCACCGTACGCACCGACACCGGCGGCCGTTCGCTTGGCGCCCCCTTCGCCGGTGCCATTCGCCCGGTGCCCATTCGCCCGACGCCCATTCGCCCGACGCCCCTTCGCGTGATGCCCCTTCGCATGGTGCCGTTCGCCGCGTTCGCATGATGCCGTTCGTCTGAGGACTCCGGATTGCGGTGCTACGGGGGTGGCAAGCCGTTCCGGCCGATCGCCACCGCGATGCGCGCCTGGCTCCGGGCCGCGCCCCCGCCATTGGCGTGCCGGAAGCCGATGCGGCTCACCTGCGCCGTCCCGGGAGCGACGACCCGATCCGGGCATCCGCGACTCCTGCCCGTACTCGGGAGCGCGTTTCGGGGCGCCGTTCAGGGGCCGCGACTCATGCCCGCGCCCGGGAGCGACGTCCCGTTCGAGGGATCCGCGACTCCTGCCCGTACTCCACTGCGCTCGTGCTCGTGGCTCCGGGGCCGCGGCGAGCGTGTGGAAGGCCGTGGAGCGACCGCGCCATGCCGGGGGTGATGCGGCGCGTCTCGGACCGCCTCGTCGTGGCTGGGCTCGCTGAGCGCCGCCTGGAGCGCCGCTCCCCGCGGACCGCGGGACCGACGCCCTGGCCGGGTGCGGCTGCGGGCGGCGACCGGGGTGGCGGCCCGGTTCTCGCGGTCTTCCCCCCGACGGGCTCGGGGCCTGGGCGGCGCCCAGCGGCGGCGGATCTCCTCGCGGGGCGCCTGGGGTCAGGTCCGTGGCGCTGCCGAACAGCCAAGGCCGCTGCCTGCCGGGATCAGCCGTAGTCAGCCCCGTCCCACCGCGAACCGTGGTCAGCCGTTGCCGACCGCGATCCGCGGTCCGCCGCGTCCCGCCGCAGTCACTCGCCGCGGCAAGCCGGAATCGGCCGCGTCCTGCCACGAGCTGTGGTCAGCCGCAGGAGGCTGCGTCCCGCAACAAGCCGCAGTCCGCCGCGTCCCGCCGAGAACCGCGGTCAGCCGCCGATGGCGGACATGGGGCGGGCCGGTTGGAGGAAGGACGGGTCGTCGATGCCGTGGCCGGCGCGCTTGCGGGCGACGGCGGTCAGCCAGCGCTCGGCCAGTTCCGCGTCCGTCGCGCCCGCGCGCATGGCGCTCTTCAGGTCGGACTCCTCCGTGGCGAACAGGCAGTTGCGCACCTGGCCGTCGGCGGTCAGCCGGACGCGGTCGCAGGCGCCGCAGAACGGCCGCGTCACCGAGCCGATCACGCCGACCCTGGCCGGGCCGCCGTCGACCAGGAACCGCTCGGCCGGGGCGCTGCCGCGCTCCTCCAGGTCGTCGGCGCTGAGGTCGAAGGAGGCCGACAGCAGGTCGAGGATCTCGTCGGCGGTGACCATGGTGTCGCGGCTCCAGCCGTGCTGGGCGTCGAGCGGCATCTGCTCGATGAAGCGCAGCTCGTAGCCGTGGTCGAGACAGAAGCGCAGCAGCGGCACCGCCTCGTGCTCGTTGACGCCACGCATCAGCACCGCGTTGACCTTCACCGGACGCAGCCCGGCGGCGTCTGCGGCGGCCAGGCCGGCGATGACGTCGGCGTGCCTGTCGCGGTGCGCGAGCCGCTTGAACGCGGCCGGATCGAGCGTGTCGAGCGAGACGTTGACCCGGTCGAGACCGGCGGCGGCCAGCGGCTCGGCCAGCCGGGCCAGGCCGATGCCGTTGGTGGTCAGCGACACCTGCGGCCTGGGCCGCAGCGCGGTGGTGCGGGCGACGATGTCGACCAGCTCGCGCCGCAGCAGGGGTTCGCCGCCGGTGTAGCGCACCTCGGTGATGCCGAGCTGCTCGACCCCGATGGTGACCAGCCGGACGATCTCGTCGGCGGTCAGCAGTTGCGCGTTCGGCAGCCAGTCGAGGCCCTCGGGCGGCATGCAGTACGTGCAGCGCAGGTTGCACTTGTCCGTGAGGGACACCCGAAGATCCGTCGCCACCCGTCCGAACGAGTCTCGCAACATGGGGCGTCACCTCCTTTTCTCTCGCCAGGTGGCCAGACTACGACGCCCATCGGCGGGTACTCAAAATCACCTCACCTCCCCACAACAACACGGCCTCCCGTAGATCGATTCCTTGTGGAATCACCCAAGAGCGGCGGGGCCCGGGTGGCGGGCGTAAATGAGTGGGGTTTTCCGGACCGGTCCGGGCAGACTGGATCTCGAACGAGTGAGGAGAAACCACCCATGCCGTACCAGCCCGCACCGAACCTGCTGTCGTGGGCCAGCGAGATCGACGAAGGCACGATCGAGCAGGCCGCGCGTGCCGCCCGCCTGCCCATCGTGTCCGGACACGTCGCTCTCATGCCCGACGCGCACGTGGGAATCGGCGCCACGGTCGGCTCCGTGATCCCCACCGAGGGCGCGATCATCCCGTCCGCGGTGGGCGTCGACATCGGCTGCGGCATGGTCGCGACCGAGACCACGCTGACCGCGGCCGACCTGCCCGACACGCTCGACGCGCTGATGCCGCTGGTCGAGCGGCGCATCCCGGCCGGCGTCGGCAAGGGGCACGAGGACCCGGCGGTGGACCGCGCGCTGCGCGACCTCGGCCGGCCGCACACGGAGCTGACGCCCCGGCAGGAGGAGAAGGTCGCCACCCAGTTCGGCACGCTCGGCTCGGGCAACCACTTCGTGGAGGTCTGCCTGGACGAGCGCGACCGGGTCTGGACGGTGCTGCACTCAGGTTCGCGCGGCATCGGCAACCAGCTCGCCACCAAGCACATCACCGACGCCAAGAAGCTGATGCGGCGTCAGGAGGTCGGGCTGGAGGACCCGGACCTGGCCTACCTGGTGCAGGGTTCGCCCGAGTTCGAGGCGTACATCGAGGACATGCTGTGGTCGCAGCACTACGCGATGGCCTCGCGGGCGCGCATGGACAGGGCGCTGGTCAGCGCGTTGTTCTTGGTCGTCGGCACCGGTGAGCGGGTACGCACCATCAACTGCCACCACAACTTCACCCAGCTCGAGACGCATCACGGCAAGGACCTGTGGATCACCCGCAAGGGCGCGATCAAGGCCGACCGCGGGGACGAGGGCGTGATCCCGGGGTCCATGGGGGCGCAGTCATACATCGTGAGCGGGCGGGGGAACCCCGAGTCGTACAACTCGTGCGCGCACGGGGCGGGGCGGCGGATGTCGCGTACCAAGGCCAAGAAGCAGCTCTCTGCGGCGTCGCTGCGTGAGGTGATGCGCGGGCGGACCTGGAACAAGGATCGGGCGGCCGCGCTGGTGGACGAGCACCCGGACGCCTACAAGTCGATCGACCAGGTGATGGAGGACCAGAAGGACCTGGTCAAGGTGCAGCACACGCTCAGGCAGGTGTTCAACTACAAGGGCTGAGCGCCGATCTGCAAGGGCTGAGCGCCGGTCGACCGGGCCGGCCGGGCCGTCAGCGACTGGGCTGTGACTCGGCCGTGGCGCGCGCGTCGGTCCCCGCGTGGGCGGTTCCGGCGTGGACCGTCTCGGCGTGAACGATTCCGGCCTGGACGGTTCCGGCGTCGTCGATTCCGGCGTACCAGGAGTCGCGGGCGCGCAGCAGCTCGCCGAGGTGGCGTCTGTTCCAGTTGCAGCTGGCTTCCATCGGTTCGAGCAGGCTGCGGCCGAGCGGCGTCAGCTCGTACTCGACGCGCGGCGGGATCTCGTCGTAGGCGGTACGGGTGAGCAGGCCGTCGCGTTCCATGGCCCGCAGCGACTCGGTGAGCACCTTCGGGGTGATGCCGCGCAGTGGCCGCTGGAGTTCGGTGAAGCGGCGCGGGCCTGACTCCAGGCAGCGGATGATCTTCGCGGTCCACTTGTCGCCGACGCGGATGGGCGGGAGCCCCGGCGGGCAGTCGGCGAACATGTCCGGATCGAGTGGCTCCATGGCGACCATCGTAGATCGTAGGTCGTCATCGTGACCGTCGTCGGTGGCCTGGGCGTCGGCGCCTCCCCTGGGCGCCTCCCGTGGATGCCTCCCGTGGGCGCCTCCTGGGGGTGGCTGGCGTTGGCGGCTCCCGTGAGTGGCTGGTGTCGGTGACTATCGTTGCGGGAAGTGACCCCCTTCGTCCTACCGTCGGGCTCGGTCGCCGGGACGTCCGGTGGCCGGGCTGGACGGGAGTGATGCGTGATGAGCAGGATCGTGATCTTCGGCGCGGGCGGCAGGGCCGGGCGCCGGGTGGTCGAGGAGGCGGTGGCGCGGGGTCACGAGGTGACCGCGGTGGTACGCGATCCGGGGCGGTATCCGGATCTGGGCGACAAGGTGCGTGTGGTCGCCGGTGACGTGACCGACGCAGGGTCGGTGGCAGAGGTGGCGGCCGGGCACGACGCGGCCGTGCAGGCGGCGGCCAGGCTCGACCTGCCGGCCGAGGAGTTCTACCGGGCGGCGTCCGTGGCGCTGGCCGAGGGGCTGCCGCGGGCCGGCGTGGCGCGGCTGGTGGCGGTGGGCATCGGTTCGCTGCTGGAGGTCTCGCCGGGCGTACGGGTCATCGACACGCCGGACTTCCCCGCCGACGCCCGCACGTTCTCGCTCGGGCATGTCGCCCAGCTGGAGGTGCTGGCCGGCAGCGGGCTGGACTGGCTGGTGCTCGCGCCGCCGCCGGTGTTCCTGGACGCCGACGCCGACGCCACCAGGCGGTTCAGGATCGGCGGCGGGCAGGTGGTGCCGTCCGATGAGGGGACGCCGGCGTTCTCGTACGCGGATCTGGCGGTGGCCGTGCTGGACGAGATCGACCGCCCCGCGCATCACCGCGCCCAGGTCGCCGTGGCGTACTGAGGCCGCACGCGGGGGCCAGCCACAGGAGGCCGGGCACCGGGCCAGTCGCGAGGGGCCGGGCACGAGGGGCCGGGCACGAGGGGCCGGGCACGAGGGGCCGGACATGCCGGACGCCCGGCCGCGCGGGCCGGGCGTCCGATGGTGCGTCCGATCCGGTCCGGGGACCGGAGGGTGTGACTAGTGGCGGCCGACGACCTTCACCCAGTCCTTGGCCTCGGAGGGAGCCAGGTAACGGCTGCCCTCGAAGACCACGCGGAAAGTGCCCGAGGTGTAAGCGGGCACGCGGGTGTGGAAGTAGCCCCTGCGGCTGGTCTTGATGGTCTCGACGTGCTCCCACCTGCCACTGCCGTCGGCCTGGAACAGGACCACCAGGCGCTTCCAGCCCAGACGGTGCCAGCGCTCGTTGTCCTTGCAGTAGTCGGCGTGGTGCACCGAGACGAAGCCGCTGATGTAGTCCTCGTCGCACTGCACCGACAGCTTGCCCTCGAGCGTGATCGGCTTGCCGCGCCAGGCGGGCTCAGGGTTGGCGTCGAACTGCAGGCTGGTGTTGCCGCCGACCCAGTCGGGATCGGGGTCTGCCAGCGCCGGCGAGGCGGCGGTGGCGACCATGGTGGCGCCGAGGGCGGCCGCCGCCACTCCGGCGGCGAGTCGTCGCATCATGAAAAGAAGATCCTTCCCCGTCCGGACAGGCTCCAAAGCGGAGCATGTCAACGCTTAATGACGCGTAAGGGTAAAGAAAAGTTGGCACGATGCTGATCACAATTCGGCAACGGCACTATTCATGATGCGCATTTATATTTATTTGTGGCCTTATCTGGCCATTTGTAGGACTTTCGATGTGTCTGTGGCGTAGTGTCCTGTTCCGGGATAGCGGATGCGCCACTGGCCGCCGGCCCGGTCCTGTACCCGGCCGACGAAGGAACCGGCCGCGTCGGTGGTCGCCGAACCGGCCCGCTGCCACTCGGCGGTGGCGTCCGGACGCCACAGGATTTCCAGCTTCTGCTTTCCGAACGGGCCGAAGTCGATGTATCCGCCCGGGTCGACCCGGCGCAGCGAGCCGCGCACCCGTACGCCGCCCGCGGCCTTCTCCACCCGCACGGACGACAGCCGGGTGCTCCTCTTGAGCTGGAACGAGGCGTACTCGGTGACGGTGGCGCCGTTCGCGCCCCTGGCGGTGGCGGTGACGGTCCAGGTGCCGGCCGGGTAGAAGCGGGTGAGCTTCTTGTCCGGCAGGAAACGCCACGTCTGCCAGCCGTCGGTCATCCTGAGCGGGAGCGGGCCGCCCAGCCGGAACACCAGCTTCGGCGGGACGGTTCCGAGGCCCGGACCCGCCTGCCCCGGCGCCGACGACACCGGCGGCGGCGCGGCGCCTCCGGGCACACCGCCCGGGGCCGTACCGGATGGCGCCTCTGACGGCGCGCCGGGAGCCGGCCAGGACGGGAACCCGGACGGCTCAGGCGACGGCGCCCCAGACGGCATCCCGGACGGCACCCCCGATGGCATCCCTGAGGGGTCGGGCGCCGGGCCGGGCGACGGCTCATCCGTCGGCTCGGGCGGCAACAACGGCGACAGCGCGGGCGACGGCCCAGTGGACGGCTCAGGCGACGGCCCGAACGAGGGCTCAGACGACGGCTCCGACGACGGTTCGGGGAACGGCTCAGGGGACGGCAGCGGCGACGGCCCGCCCGGCGGTTCAGGCGACGGCGCTCCGGACGCCCCAGGGGGCGACGGAACCGCGGGCCCCACCGGAATCGGCACCGGAACCTGCGGATCCTGCGGGCTCTCCGGGCCCTGCGGGTCCTGCGAAACGCGCGGGTCGTGCGGAACCTGCGGGTCATGCGGCGGCACCTGCGGATCCTGCGAAACCCGAGGGTCCTGCGGCGGCACCTGCGGGTCCTGCGGAACCTCCGGAATCTGCGGGTCCTGCGGAACTTGCGGGTCCTGCGGCACCTGCGGGTCCTGCGGCGGCTGGAGCACCGGCCCGGGCGGGGCGCCCGGCTCCACCTTCACGGTGACGCCGTTCTTGCCCTGCACTCCCCTGGCGATCACGTCGATCACCAGCCGCACCGAGGAATCCGCCCCGACCACGGGACTCGCCGGTCGTACGGTGATTTGGCGGATGGCGAGCTCGGTCGCGGCGGGAGGCGCAGGCACGGGCGCCGTGAGCGAGCCTGCCGCGAGCGAGACGAGAAGAAGTCTTCCGGTCATGATCGAGACGGTAGGAACCACCCGGTAATGACCAGGACCCCGACACACGCCCCGATTGGCAAAACCGCGCATCACCGCCCGGCGCACGGGTAGCGGCACGCCCCAGCGGATCGTATACGACAAGTTTCACGTAGAGTGATGATTCCATCGCACTTCGTGTCGTCGGGGGGTACGCATGAACAACGGCGGCGGCAGGACGTTCTTCGGCCACCCGTGGGGCCTGGCCACGCTGTTCGGCACCGAGATGTGGGAGCGGTTCAGCTGGTACGGGCTGCGGGCCATCCTGGCCACGTTCATGGCCGCCTCCCCCGCCCAGCAGGGCCTGGGCATGACCGAGACGACCGCGCAGGCCGTCGTCGGCGTCTACGGCGCGCTGATCTACCTGGTGGCGCTGCCCGGCGGCTGGGTCGCCGACCGCATTCTCGGCGCGCGCCGCTCGGTGCTGTGGGGCGGCTTCGTCATCATGTGCGGCCACATCAGCATGGCGATCCCGGTGCGCGGCGCGTTCTTCATCTGGCTCGGGCTGGGCCTGATCATCGTCGGCACCGGCCTGCTCAAGCCGAACATCTCGGTCATGGTCGGCAAGCTCTACCCGGCCGAGGACGACGGCCGCAGAGACGCCGGGTTCTCGCTGTTCTACCTCGGCATCAACCTGGGCGCGTTCATCGCGCCGCTGGTGGTGGGCTGGCTGGCCGACGGCGACCGCTGGCACCTGGGCTTCGGCGCGGCCGCGGTCGGCATGGCGCTGGGCCTGATCCAGTACGCCCTGGGCCGCAAGAACTTCCACGGCGCCGGCGAGGCGCCGAACCTGCGGCTGACGCAGCTGGAGCGCAGGCACTTCACCCGGCTGCTGGTGCTCGGCGTGGCGATCGCGGCGATCGGGCTCGGGCTGTGGGCGCTGCTCGGCACGATCACGATCGACGCGCTGACGCTGGTCCTGACGGTGATCATCCTGATCGTGCCCATCGCCTACTTCACGTTCGTGCTCAGGGGCAGCCACGATCTCACCGAGGACGAGCGGATCAAGATGAAGGCCTACATCTGGCTGTTCATCGCCGCCGCGATCTTCTGGATGATCTACGACCTGGCGCCCAGCAAGCTGCTCTTCTTCGCCAAGAACCACACCGAGCTGAACCTGTTCGGCCTGACCATCACGCCCGCCACCACCCAGTCGTTCAACCCGCTGTTCATCATGATCTTCGTGCCGGTCTTCGCCTGGTTGTGGGTGAAGCTGGGCAACCGGGTGAGCACGCCGCAGAAGTTCGGCTTCGCGCTGATCATGGTGGCGCTGAGCTTCGTGGTCATGGCGATCGCGGCGAACCTGGCGCAGGGCGGCAAGGTGTCGGTCTGGTGGCTGGTGCTGGTCTATCTGATCCAGGTGTTCGGCGAGCTGGCGCTGAGCCCGGTGGGGCTCTCGGTCACCACCAAGCTGGCGCCGCAGGCGTTCAAGGGGCAGATGCTGGGCGTCTGGTTCATCGCGGTGGCGGTGGGCGACGCGGTCGGCGGGCAGACCGGGCGGCTCAACACGGTGCTTTCGGAGCCGATGTACTACCTGCTGCTGGCCGCGATGGCGGTGGTGGCCGGGCTCGCGCTGTTCATGTTCACCCGCAAGCTGCGGGTGATGATGGCCGAGCACCACGCCCCCGAACACCCGATGCCGCCCATCCGGTAAAAATCTTCCGTGTCTGAACTCCTCGACCTCGTCGGCATCTTCGTCTTCGCTCTGTCCGGCGCGCTCATGGGCGTACGCAAACGGCTCGACGTGGTCGGGATGGCGGTGCTCGCCGAGATCACCGCGCTCGGCGGCGGCATCGTGCGCGACCTGATTCTCAACGTCCGGCCCGCCGCGTTCCAGAGCCTGGGCTACGTCCTGGTGCCGGTGGTCGCGACGGTGATCGTCTTCTTCTGGCATCCGCACGTGGCCAGGGTGATGCCGGCCATCCTGGTGCTGGACGCGGCCGGGCTCGGCCTGTTCTGCGCGGTCGGCACCGAGAAGGCGCTCGACTACGGGCTGAGCCCGCTGCACGCCACGCTGCTCGGCGTCACCACGGCGGTCGGCGGCGGCATGCTGCGCGACATCCTGGCCGGAGAGATCCCGACGCTGCTCTACGACCGGCAGCTCTACGCCGTCCCCGCCACGCTCGGCTCGGCCGTGATGGCCTGGTTGTCGTCGGCGTTCGGGCTGCACGGCTGGCCGGCCACGCTGGCCGCCGCCGTGCTGGCCTTCGGGCTGCGCCTGGCCGCCATGCGCCGCAACTGGCGCGCGCCGCTGGCCCGCGGGCTCACCGAATGAGCCCGCGGCGCGCCCTGGCTCACACCATCGGGATCAGCGGCTCCGGCGGACGCAGTCCGGGCACCGGGCCGAGCCGCCTGGCCGTGGCGATGCGCTCCACCGCCTCGGCCAGGACCTGGGGCGGCTGCGTGTACGGCAGCCGCAGGTAACCCTCCAGCGTGCCCTCCAGGCCGAACCAGGGGCCGGGCGCGAGGCGTACCCCGTGGCCGGCCGCGGCCTCGGCGAGCGGGGTGGCGCCGGGGCCGTCCAGGCGGACCCAGAGCGTGCCGCCGCCGCGCGGGATCGTGAACGTCCACTCGGGCAGGTGCGTGCGCAGCGCGGCGACCAGCGCGTCGCGCGAGGCGCGCAGGGTGCGGCGGCGCTCGGCCCTGGTCTCCTCCAGGCGGTCGAACAGGCGCGCGACCACGAGCTGTTCCAGCACCGGGCTGGCGATGTCGACGGCGGAGCGGTGCACGGCAAGGCGGCGGGCCAGCGCGGCGGTGGTGCGGATCCAGCCGATGCGCAGGCCGCCCCACCACAGCTTCGACGCCGAGCCGACGCTGATGACCCGGCTGTCGGTGTCGAAGGCGGCCATCGCGGCGGTGCGCGGCACCTCCTCCAGCGCCAGTTCGCTCCAGGTCTCGTCGATGAGCAGCAGCGTGTCGGCGCGCCGGGCGGCGCCGGTGATGGCGGCGCGGGTGGCGTCGTCCATGAGGGCGCCCGTGGGGTTCTGGAAGTCGGGCATCAGGTACGCCAGGCGGGCCGCGGACTGCCGCATGGCGCAGGAGACCAGGTCGGCCTGCCAGCCCTCGTGCGAGATGCCGACGGGCACGATCTTCGCGCCGCGCTGGCGTGCGACGTCGATGGCGTGCGGGTAGGTCGGCGACTCCACCAGCACCGGGTCGCCGGGCCCGATCAGCAGGCCGAGCACGAGCTGGATGGCGTGCTGCGAGCCGGTGGTGACGAGGATCTGCTCGGGCGTGGTGGCCAGGCCGCGCGCGGTGTAGTGAGCGGCGATACGTTCCCTGAGCACCGGCAGGCCCATCGGGTCGTAGCCGTTGCCCATGCCGTATCTGGGCAGGTCGTCGACCGCCTCCAGCATCACCTCGCGCAGCACGGCAGGCGCGGGCGGCGCGGCGCAGTGCAGCTGGGTCAGGCCGTCGCCGCCGGTGGACAGCCACGGGTTGTCGGCGGCCATGGCCGGGTCGGGCAGCGCGGTCCAGCTGCCCGAGCCCTGCCTGCTCTCCAGGTAGCCTCGTTCGCGCAGCAGGTCGTAGGCCGAGGTCACGGTGGTGCGGCTGACCTTCAGCGTCTCGGCCAGGTGGCGTTCGGCCGGCATGCGGACGCGTACCGGGATCTGGCCGTCCATGATCAGCGCGCGGACTGCGTCGGCCAGCGCCCGGTAGTACGGCCGGGCGGCCGGATCGACGTCGACGAGCCTGGCCACCTGCATCGCTGACAAAAACCTCATAAGGCCACTTTTCGTGATTGGCTCTGTTTTGGCAAGTCATTGGCCTGCCACCATGAGGCCACTATGAGCGAAACGACAGTCCCTCGACCGACCTCCCTGCCCGCCCGTCTCGTGCGTCTCTACGGCGGCCTCGCGCTGTACGGCACCGGCATCGGCCTGCAGATCGAATCGGGACTGGGCAACGACCCCTGGGACGTCTTCCACCAGGGCCTGGCGATCAGGGCCGGGGTGACCATCGGCACGATCATCATCGCCGTCGGCGCGCTGGTGATGCTGCTGTGGATCCCGCTGAAGCAGAAGCCCGGCCTGGGCACGATCAGCAACGTGGTGTTCCTCGGCCTGTTCGCCGACGCCGCCATCGCGATCCTGCCCACGCCGACCCACCTGGTGGTGCAGTCGTCGTACGTGGCGCTCGGGGTGGTGTCGATCGCGCTGGCCACCGTGCTCTACATCGGCGCGGGCCTGGGGCCGGGGCCGCGTGACGGGATCATGACCGGGCTGGTGCGGCTCGGCCTGTCGGTGCGGCTGAGCCGCTTCCTCATCGAGGCCACCGTCCTGGCCGCCGGGTGGCTGCTCGGCGGCATGGTCGGCATCGGCACGCTGGTGTTCGCGCTGGCCATCGGCCCGCTCACGCAGATGTTCACCCGCTGGTTCCCGCTGACGTGATCCCGTCCGCCGCGCCCGGGCCCGACGCGACGTGCCCGGTCTCGGCGGCGGGATCGCCACTCGGGCAGTAGCGTCGGTGGCATGCGGATCGAGGACTACGCGCTCATCGGAGACATGCAGTCGGCGGCGCTGGTGGCCAGGGATGGATCCATCGACTGGCTGTGCCTGCCCAGGTTCGACTCCCCCGCGTGTTTCGCGGCGCTGCTCGGCAGCGAACGCAACGGCCACTGGTGGCTCGGCCCCAGCGGCCGGCGGCCGGCCGACCGTCGCAGGTACCGGCCGGAGACACTCATCCTGGAGAGCGAGTGGGACACCCCCACGGGCACCGTCCGGGTGATCGACTTCATGCCGCCGCGCGACAGGAACCCCGACGTGGTGCGCATCGTCGAGGGCGTCTCCGGCACGGTCGAGGTCTCCACGCAGCTGCGGGTGCGCTTCGACTACGGCAGGATCGTGCCCTGGGTCCGCCGCACCGACGGCCATCTGCAGGCCGTCGGCGGCCCCGACTCGGTGTGGCTGCACTCCCCAGTCCCGCTCAAGGGCGGCGACTACGCGCACCGGGCCACGTTCACCGTGCAGGAGGGCGACCGGCTGCCGTTCGTGTTCACCTGGCACCCCTCGCACGAGCCGATGCCCAAGCAGATCCACTGCGAGAACCAGCTCGCCGAGACCGAGGCCATGTGGGCCGAGTGGGTGTCGCGCTGCACCTACCAGGGGCCGTACCGGGACGCGGTGGTCCGCTCGCTGATCACGCTCAAGGCCCTGACGTACGCGCCGACCGGCGGCATCGTGGCCGCACCGACCACGTCCATCCCCGAGGACCTGGGCGGCGTGCGCAACTGGGACTACCGCTTCTGCTGGCTGCGCGACGCCACCATGACGCTCGACGCGCTGATCGGCGCAGGCTACCTGGACGAGGCGGCCGACTGGCGCGCCTGGCTGCTGCGCGCCATCGCCGGCCGCCCCCAGGACCTGCAGATCATGTACGGCGTGGCCGGCGAACGCCGCCTGCCCGAGCTGCTGCTCGACTGGCTCGACGGCTACGAGGACTCCCGCCCGGTCAGGATCGGCAACGAGGCCGTCAAGCAGCTCCAGCTCGACGTGTACGGCGAGGTGATGAACTGTCTCTACGTCGCCCGCGCCCGCGGACTGTCGGCCGACGAGCGGGCCTGGTCCATCCAGCGCAAGCTGCTCGACTACGTGGAGAGCCACTGGGACGAGCCCGACGAGGGCCTGTGGGAGGTCCGCGGCCCGCGCAGGCACTTCGTGCACTCCAAGATGATGTGCTGGGCGGCGCTCGACCGGGGCGTCAAGTACGTCGAGAGCTTCGGCAGGTCCGGCCCGGTCGACAAGTGGCGCACGCTGCGCGACGTGGTGCACGCCGAGATCTGCGAGAAGGGCTACGACCCGGCGCGCAACACCTTCACCCAGTCCTACGGCTCGTCCGAGCTCGACGCGGCGCTGCTGATGATGCCGGTCGTCGGCTTCCTGCCGCCCGACGACCCGCGCATCGTCGGCACGGTGGCGGCGATCGAGAAGGAGCTGATGTCCGACGGGTTCGTGCTGCGTTACCCGATGGCCGCCGACAACGACGTCGACGGCCTGCCCGGCGGCGAGGGCGCGTTCCTGGCGTGCAGCTTCTGGCTGGTGGAGGTGATGGCGATGCAGGGGCGCAGGCAGGAGGCCGAGGAGCTGTTCGAGCGGCTGCTGAGCCTGCGCAACGACCTGGGGCTGCTGGCTGAGGAGTACGACCCCAGGTACGGCCGCCTGGTGGGCAACTTCCCGCAGGCCTTCAGCCACGTGCCGCTGATCCACGCGGCCCGCGCGCTCTCCCAGCCGTGGAGCGCGGCGGCCGCGCGGGTCAGGGCTTCCGGCCGGCCGCGGTGAAGATCGGCAGCGCCAGGAACAGCCGGCCGTCGGCCGCCCTGCGCCGCTGGTCGTCGATCCAGTTCTCGGCCTGGGCCGCGGTGATCGCGCCGGCCGCGCGGGCGTTCTCGGCCAGGTTCGACAGCAGGGGCAGCATCACGCCGTCGGTGAACACCGCGGTCGTCACCTCGCACTCGACGTCTCTGAAGCCCGCGTCGAGCAGCAGGTTGCGGTAGCCGCGCGCGGCGCGGGGGGTGCGGATGAGGTCGGCGCGGGCGTGCACGACGGTCCTGGTCAGCGCCGGGTCTGTGGAGTCGATGACGATCACGTCCCAGTCCTGGCCGGTGAGCACGGCCCGGCCGCCCGGGGCGAGCACCCGGTGCGCCTCGGCCACGGCCCGCGCCGGGTCGGCGACCTCGTGGTACACCTTGTCGGCCCGGTAGCCGGCCAGCTCCCCGTCGGCGAACGGCAGCGCGCACGCGTCGCCCGCGCGGAAGCCGGCCGCCGGCCAGCGGTGCGCGGCCAGGGCCAGGATCTGCTCGTCGGCGTCCACGCCGGTCGCGCGCAGTCCGCGCGCGGCCAGTTCGGCGACCGCGCGGCCGGCGCCGCAGCCGACGTCGGCGACCGCGTCCCCGGGCGACAGGCGCAGCAGTTCGTAGGAGCGTGCCCGCAGGCGCACCGCATCGGGGACGACCTCGGTGGCGTCCAGCATGGCGATCATGGCGGCGATGGACTCGTTCGGATGCGTGAGATCGGTCATGCCGGCCAGGATGCGCCTTCATGTCGACCTGAAGTCAACCGAGGGGCGGAAGTTCGGAGTCGGTCTCCGATTCGATGCCGAAGGTCACTCGCGGGGCGACCTGGGACCGGTAGGTTGGAGTCGTGAACCGGGGCCGCCGCGGACCAGGCGGTCGCCGGCATCGATCCGGGGCGATGTCGCGGGCGGTCCCATCGGCCTGGAGAATGGTGCCCATGAACGATCCGGTCGTCCTGGACGGCGGCGACCGCCGCTGCGTGCAACTCCTGATCGAGCTGCGCGCGCTGGTCGCGGACCTGACTCCCGGCACGGTCGTGCATCTCATCGCCACCGATCCGGCCGCGCCGATCGACCTGCCCGCCTGGTGCCACCTGACCGGGCACACCTACCTCGGGCCCGCGCCCGCCGCCGAGCGGCCCACGTACGCGGTGCGGGTGGAGGGCGAGGCGCGGCAGAGCCGGCCGTACGCGCCGTGGCACCTCAGCGGCGAGTGACCACTGCCGGCGCGCCGGTGACTCGCGCGGTCATGCACTCCGGTCATGCACGCCGATGACGCGCGTCAGCGCCAGGTGAGCCGTTCCTCCAGCAGGGCCTGCTGGGCCGGGTTGACGGTCAGTTCGAGCGCGCGCGCGTCGGCCTGCCCGGCCTCCCGCCCGCGGCCCAGGTCGCGCAGCAGCTCGGCCCTGGTGGCGTGGTAGAGCGGGTAGCGGGCCAGCGGGTCGTCGAGGTCCTTCAGCTCGTCCAGGGCGGGGCCGGCGCCGCGGGTGTGCCACAGCGCGACGGCGCGGTGCAGGCGGGTCACCGGTGAGGGCGCCAGGTGCAGCAGCATGTCGTACAGCACCAGGATCTGCGCCCAGTCCGTCTCGGCCCAGGCCGGCGCCTCGGCGTGGCAGGCCACGATGGCGGCCTGCACCTGGTAGGGCCCGGGCCGGCGGTGCTTGCGCGCGGCCCGGGTGAGCAGCGACGTGGCGTCGCCGATGGCCCGGTGGTCCCACCGCGACCGGTCCTGCTCGGCCAGCGGCACGAGTCTGTCGCCGTCGAACCTGGCCGCGCCGCGGGCCCGGTGCAGCCGGATCAGCGCCAGCAGCCCGGCGGCCTCGGGCTCGTCCGGCATCAGCCCGGTCAGCAGCGCGGCCAGCCATTCCGCGTCGTCGACCAGGTCACCGGCCTGCGCCCGGTCCGGCGTGCTCGACAGGTAGCCCTCGTTGAACAGCAGGTAGACCACCGCCAGCACCTCACCGAGCCGTTCGCGCGGGTTCTCCGGCAGCCGGTAGGGGATGCCGGCCTCGGCGATCTTGCGTTTGGCCCGGGTGATCCGCTGCGCGACGGTGGGCTCGGGCACCACGAAGGCGGCCGCGATCTGGGCGGTGGTCAGGCCGCACACCACGCGCAGTGTCAACGCGATCTGCGCGGCCCGCGACAGGGCGGGATGGCAGCAGGTGAAGATCAGCCGCAGCCGGTCGTCCCGCTTCGGCGGCACCGGCCAGGTGAGCTGGGCGAGTTTGGCCCGGTAGGTGGATTCGCGGCGCAGGACGTCCAGGCCGCGCCGCCTGGCCACGGTGAACAGCCACGCGTCAGGGCGCTCCGGGATGCCCTCGACGGGCCAGCGGCGCAGCGCGGTCTCCACGGCGTCCTGGACCAGGTCCTCGGCCGCGGAGAAGTCGCCGAGCAGGGAGACCAGGGACGCGGCCAGGCGGCCCGCGTGCTCGCGCACCGCCCTGGCCAGCGCGTCGCGGGTCACCTCGCCGCCGTCGGACATGGTCACCCGCTCTCGCATCTCGGCTTCCCCCGCGTCAGGTGGCGGGACGGATCTCCACGGTGGGGCAGGCCGGCCAGGACCCGGCCAGCTTCAGCGCCTCGTCCAGGTCAGCCACCTCGATCTCGGCGAACCCGCTGACCACCTCCTTGCCCTCGACGAACGGCCCGTCGGTGACCACGGGCTCCTGCCCGGCCCGCAGCCGCATGGTGGTGGCCGTGTGCGGGGGCGCCAGGTGCGCGTGGTGGGTGATCTTGTCGGAGTGCTCGGCGAACCAGCGGCCCACCGCCTCGTAGGCCGCCTCGCGCTCCAGCTCGCCCATGGCCGCCAGCTCCGCGGCGAACTGCTCGGTCTCGATGAACATCAGCACGTACTTCATCGGTTCAGCCCTCCTGCCCCGGCAGGGACGCGTAGAGATCGACGCCGTTGCCGTCCGGGTCGAGCACGGTGGCGTACCGCATGCCCCAGAAGGCGTCGAACGGCGCGACGAGCCCCCGGTACCCGGCCTCGACCAGCTCGGCGTACCCGGCGTCGACGCCGGCCGGGCTGTCGAACTCGAAGCACAGCAGCGTACGCGGCCCGCCGACGGGAGGGGTCCACTCCCCCAGGAACGGGGTGCGGAAGCTCTCGGTGTCGAGCATCAGGTGCAGCCCGTTCGGCAGGTCGCAGCTCGCGTGGTCGGGGGTGTGCGGGTCGAGCTTGAAGTGCAGGCCGAGCCTGGCGTAGAAGGCGATGGACGCCTCCATGTCGGACACGACGATGTCGATGGTGTTCAGTGTCGGGTTCATGACCACTCCCGGTGTGGAAGGCTTTTACCAGGCAGACGATCGGCGCGGCCCGCCATACGACATTCCCCGGAAAAATCTTGCGAAGTCAGCTTTCCGGCAGGCGCACGGCGATGATCGCGACGTCGTCCTTGCCGGTCATCGGCAGGCTGACGAGCAGTTCGTCGCAGAAGGCGTCCACCGGCCGGCGCGCCAGCGACTCCGCGTGCCTGCGCAGCCGGGCCAGCCCCTGGTCGAGGTCCTCGTCGGGGTGCTCGACGAGACCGTCGGTGTACAGCAGCAGCGTGCACCGCGGCGGCAGCGGCTCGACGGCCGACAGGTAGGGGCCGTCGGCGAGCAGGCCGAGCAGCGGGTTGTTGGCCTCCTCCAGGAAGCGTCCCTCGCCCTCGGCGGAGATCAGCAGCGGCGGCAGGTGACCGGCCACCGAGTAGCTCAGCCGGTGGATCCCCGACACGGTCTCCACCCTGGCCAGCACGCAGGTCGCGGTGGCCTCCTCGTACAGGGCGTCGATGGCCAGGTTGAGCCGGCCGAGCACCTCTCCCGGCGGGCCGAGCCGGTCCACGGCGAGCGCGCGCAGCATGTTGCGCAGCTGGCTCATGGCCACGGCGGCGAGCAGGTCGTGCCCGGCCACGTCGCCGATGGCCAGCGCGGTGGCGCCGTCGGGCAGCAGGAACGAGTCGTACCAGTCGCCGCCGACGTCGGCCGCGGCCGGGCTGGGCCGGTAGCGGGCGGTGATCTCCAGGTCGGGCAGGCGCGGCGGCTCCACGAGCAGGCTGTGCTGCAGCGCGAGCGCGACGCGCTGGGTGCGCTGGAACCTGATCGCGCTGCTCAGCGCGTCGTGGGCGTGGTCGAAGATCTCACCGAGCAGGACGATGTGGTCATCGGTCAGCGGCGGCCTGCTGCCGCACACCGCCGCGGTGACGACGGCGGCGACCGTGCCGTCCACCTCGACGGGGAAGATGACCACGCTGTTGGCGCCGCTCTCGACCAGCCACGACTGCGCCCCGGGCGTGAGCAGGTCGGGCGGCGGCGACCCCGGCGGGAACGCCTCGCGCACCGGCCGGCGCCGCCGGACCGCGCGGACGAACCCGCTGGTGGGCGTGAGGTGTTCGGCGCTGAACGGCGGCAGCCGCGGCATCCCCGCCCTGGCCGCCGTGGCGACGCGCTGGACCAGGAAGGGCGAGGTCTCCGGGTCGCCGTCGGCGAAGTCGGTCAGCAGGTAGACGCCGCAGCCGTCGGCCACCTCCGACACCAGCACCTCGGCCAGCGCGGCCAGCATCTCCGACAGGTTCGACAGGTCGGCGGTGGCCGCCGCGGCCCGGTCGAGCAGCCGCCTGCGGAACTGTTCCTCCCACTGCTGCTCGATGTCGGTGCAGGTGCCCACCCATTCGATGACCGCGCCGTTGGCGTGGATGGGGACCGCGCGCACCAGGAAGTGCCGGAAGCCGGCGTCGTGCGTGCTCAGCCGGTAGACGTACTCCCACAGTTCGGGCACCTCGGCCAGGGCCCGCTGCCACGACTCCCTGGCCGGGGCGCGGTCGTCGGGGTGCACCGCGTCCCAGCCGCCGCGCCGGAACTCCTCCCACGAGCGGCCCGTGACCTGCTCCCAGCCGGGGCTCGGCTCGACCACCTGGCCGGTGGGCCCGGTCACCCAGACGATCTGCGCGCCGACCCTGACCAGGCTGCGGAAGCGGCGCAGGATGCGCTGGCGTTCGTCGGCGATGGCCTGCACCCGCTGGGCGGCGGTGACCTGCGCGGTGACCTCCACGACCACGGTGAGCACGCCGTAGGGGTGACCGCCCAGATCGATCCTGGACAGGCTGAAGGTGAAGAAGCGCTGCTCCTGCTCGTCCGGGAAGGACAGGCTGACCGGGGCGTCGCGCAGCACGATGGGCGAGCCGGTGGCGTACACCTGGTCGAACAGCGCGAAGTAGTCCTGTTCGAGCAGGTCGCTGAAGACATCGCGCAGCGGCGAGCCGACCGGCCGGTCGCCGAACGTGGTGCGGTACACCGGGTTGGCGTAGATCAGCACGTGGTCGGGCCCGCGGGTCACCCCGACGCCGACCGGCGCCGGGTCGAGCACCTCGAACGCCAGGCCGCTGATGCCTTGGTCAGTTCCCATGGTGACTTCCCCCGACGAGTTCATCGCCCCCTGGTGACTGCCTACCCCGCCGGTGACCGCCTACCCCGCCTGACCGGGCAAGAACGCCCGGCGCGCGGTGATCGCGGGCGTCAGGTCCCGAAAGGTTGGCCAATTGTGGACAATATGCCGATTCTGTGGCACTCAACGGGGGGTGCGGGTCTTCCCTTGGACCGATTACCGGTTTACCTTCCGGCTATTGCTGTTTCGGGGGAAATCTCAGCTTCCACCTCTGCAGGAGTCCGTATGCGCATGGACGCGCCCCTGTGGCGTTCGCACGCCCCCTCTTCCTTACGCAGAATCCTCATCGTCCTCCTCACCACCGCGCTGGCCCTACCGCTGGCCGTGTCCGCCCCCGCCCAGGCCGGGGGTCTCGACGACGTCTTCGCCAAACTGCTGGTGAAGAAGGTCAAGGGCACGAACGTCCAGAAGCACCTGGACGCCCTGCAGGCCATCGCGACCGCCAACGGCGGCACCCGGGCTGCGGGCACTCCCGGCTACGACGCCTCGGTCGACTACGTCGCGAACAAGCTGCGCCGGGCCGGCTACAAGGTCACCCGCCAGCCGATCAACTTCGTCGAGGGCTGGACCGAGAACAACCCGCCCACGCTGAACCTGACCGCGCCCGCCAAGACGTGGGTGCCGAACGAGGACTTCTTCACCTTCGAGCCCTCCCCGCCCGGCGACGTGACCGCGCAGGTGCAGGGCGTGGACCTGACGCTGCCGCCGACGCCGGCCCCGACGTCCGACAGCGGCTGCCAGGAGAGCGACTTCGCCGGGTTCGTCCCCGGCCGGATCGCGCTCATCCAGCGCGGCACCTGCAGCTTCGCCGCCAAGATCCGTAACGCGGGCCGGGCCGGCGCGGCCGGGATCATCGTGTTCAACGAGGGCCAGCCCGGACGCACCGACGCCTACCCGCTGAACATCGGCGAGTGGCGGGCCGGGGTGCCGATGATCTTCGCCGACTTCGCCGTGGGCAACGAGCTGGCCAATACGCCGGGCGCCACCGTCCGGCTCAAGGTGGACGCCACGCTCGACCTCGGCACCAACGAGAACGTGATCGCCGAGTCCCGCTTCGGCGACCCGCGCAACGTCGTCATGGCCGGCGCCCACCTGGACAGCGTGCCCGAGGGACCCGGCATCAACGACAACGGCTCGGGCACCGCGGCGATCCTGGAGGTCGCCGAGGAGATGGCGCACTTCCCGGTGCGGCACAAGGTCCGCTTCGCGTTCTGGGCCGCCGAGGAGATCGGCCTGCTCGGCTCCGACCAGTACGTGGACAAGCTGAGCGCCGCCGAGCGCGACAGGATCAGGGTGTACCTGAACTTCGACATGGTCGCCTCGCCCAACTACGCCAACAAGCTCTACGACGGCGACGACTCCGACGGCGTCGGCTCCCCCGCCGGCCCGCCCGGATCCGCGCAGATCGAGCAGCAGCTCGCCGCCTTCTACGCCGCCCGCGGCCTGCCGACGGTCGGCACCGACTTCGACGGACGCTCCGACTACGGGCCGTTCATCGCGGTCGGCATCCCGTCCGGCGGCATCTTCACCGGGGCCGAGGGCATCAAGACGCCGGAGGAGGCCGCGCTGTTCGGCGGTACCGCCGGGGTCGCCTACGACCCCTGCTACCACCAGGCGTGCGACAACCTCTCCAACATCGACGCGACCGCGCTGGACCTCAACTCCGACGCGATCGCCGACTCGATGGCCAGGTACGCCTTCAACCTGCGGGCCATCCCGGCCGCAGCGGCGGCGCCGGCCGCCGCGACCACGCTGAAGGCCGAGGCCGCGAGCTGAGGCCCTGACGAAGCCCTCTCCCAGACCGCCGGCGGCCCGGACTCGGCCGCCGGCGGTCGCATCCCAGCCGGCCCGCGCCACGGGCCGGTCAGCTCGCCGGGACGGGGAAGCTCACCGGGCTGCGGTGCCCCCGCTCGTCGACGGCCCGCACCCCGAACTGGAAGTTGTCCTTCGACAGCCCCTCCACCGTGTACGACGTGACGTCGCCGACGAAGCGCGTGTGCGTCCATGCCGGGGCGGTCGTCTCGCGCCACACCACCTCGTACCCGGCCAGGTCGGGCTCGGGGTTGGCGTCCCAGCGCAGGTCGGTGTCGTTGGTGAGCCTGGCCGTCACCACCGCGGCCCGGGACGGCGACCGCGGCGCGCGGGCCAGCGCGGCCAGGGCGGCCACGTTCACCCGCGCCACCCCCGCCACGTAGCCGAAGTCCACGAACTCGACCAGGTCGCCGTAGCGCACCCCGTCCTCGACCCGGACGTCCTGGTGCTGGTGCCGGTAGTCCTCGTGCACCTCGGTGAAGCGCACCGCCGGGTAGCCCTGCTGCAGGAACGGGATCTGGTCGCCGCCGCGCAGGTAGCGGTCGCGCCGGTAGTACAGGTCGGCGTCGAACCTGGGCACGTACGTGCGGGCGCTCTCGCGCACGAAGCGGGCGAGCTGCCGTGACACGCCGTCGTTCTCGCCGCCGATCGACTGGCGCACGGCGGCCTGGGCGGGCGTCTCGGAGGTCGGCACGCCTTCGGAGAAGACCCGGACGGCGTCTGGCGCCCGGCCGTTCTCGCCGTCGGCGCTGCCCACGATGTCGTTGGTGAACATGCCCTGCACGTCCACGCCGGCCTGCTTGGCCCGCTGGGCGTAGTGCGCCGAGCCGTACAGGCCCTGCTCCTCGCCCGCGACGGCCATGAACACCACGGTGGCGTCGAACGTGCGGGTCGCCATGACGCGTGCGGCCTCGATCGCGACGGCCACGCCCGAGGCGTCGTCGTTGGCGCCCGGGGCGTCGCAGGTGGCGTTCATGACATCGCTGCAACGCGAGTCGTAGTGCCCGCTGACGACGTAGTGGCGACCGGCGGCGGCGTCCTGGGTGCCGCGCAGCGTGGCGACCACGTTGGTGATCACGGTGGGCCGCGGGATGCGCGGCGAGACCGGCTGGACGAACGACTGCTTCTCCACCGTCATCCGCCCGCCCGAGGTGGCGGCGATCCTGGAGAACTCCGCGTAGATCCAGTCGCGGGCCGCGCCGATGCCGCGAACCGGGTCGTCCTGGCTGGACAGCGTGTGCCGGGTGCCGAACGAGGCCAGCTTGGCGACGATCCTGCCGAGGTTGGCGGCGTCGACCTGCTTGACCATCTGCTCGATCTCGCGGTCCTTGGGCGTCCTGGCCTCGGTGGCCGGGGACAGGACCGCGGCGAGCAGCGTCACGGCCAGGAACGGCAGCGCGGCCCTGAATCCGCGGCGCCGGGCGAGCGAGGTCCATCGTGCTGCCATGAGGGTGGCGTTCCTCCGTCCTGGCGGGTGATCCGCGCGTCGCCGACGCGGGCGTCGACGGGCTGCTGGAGCACGGCTGCTGACAGGGGTGATCTCGATGGTGCTAAACGGAACTTAACCGGCCGAATTGCGTTCGGCTAGATGCCGTGTCAGAACGGCCGCCGCGCGGCGCCGGCGAAGCCCTAGACGGCCAGGCGGGCCAGGACGCGGGCGAACTCCGGCGGCGGGGCCACCACCAGCCGGGTCTGGCCGTCCTGCAGCACGATGTCGGCCCTGATCAGCGTCAGCCGGCCGGAGTGCCACCAGTACACCTGGGCACTGAGCCCGTCGGTGCGGGCCGCGTGGATGCGCAGGCGCTCGATGGCCCGCACCACGCCGATGCCGTTGACCGGGTGCACCAGCAGCGTGTACGGATCGGGCAGCGCCACCAGCACCCCGTCGGCGGGCACCGGCAGGTAGTCGTCCAGCCAGCGCAGATGCGTGGCCGCCGAGGCGGTGCCGCCGGTGAGCCTGGTGACCTGGATGCCGTTCAGCTCGATGGCCTCGACCAGGAGCCTCTCGTCCTGCCTGACGTTCGAGACGGCCAGTTGCAGCGCCTGGCCCGACGGCACCGGCCAGCACCCGGACTCCTCGGGACGCACCGGGCGGGCGCCGACGGTGAGCAGTTCCACCAGGTCGCCGTTGAGGTGCCGGCCGACCACCCTGGTCAGGTCGGGCACCTCGTCCACGGATTCGATCCTGGTCCGCAGCAGCGGCCTGACCTGCTCCAGGTCGCAGGCGTCGAGCGGCCCGCCGGCCGCGGACGCCGCCGACACGGCGTGCGCCAGGTGCTCGGAGACGAGCATGGGCCAGTCTTCCCTGGCCCGGCGGCCGGCCTCGCGGCGCAGCCCGGTGAGCCTGACGAGGATCGTCCTCTCGCCGCCGAGCGTGACCGAGCCGCCGTCGGGGGCGAAGTCGTAGGCGTAGCAGAGGGATTCCGCGACGAGCGCGAGCAGCGAGTCGAGGTCGACGTCCTCGGGCGGCCTGCGGGAGGGCTCACGGTCACGTCTGAACAAGTTCACCGCGCCGTGTCCCCTCTGTCGCATTCGTCCCTATGTAATGCTCCTACCTTGCCTGCTCCTCGTCGCGGAACGGACCAGCCAGGGAGCACGATTCGGTATCGATAACCCCAAGAGCCCCAAGCCACACACTCATCTGTGGTGACCCGTGCCCGATCGGCAGGCCCGCCACGATCGGCACGCCGAGCCCGGCCAGCCGGTCGTGCAGCACCGGGTACGGGTCGTGGCAGTCCACCCACGAGCCGAGCGCGATGCCGCGCACCCCGTCGAACGCGCCCGCCTGCAGCAACTGGGTGAGCATGCGGTCGATGCGGTACGGCTCCTCGCCGATGTCCTCCAGCAGCACGATCCTGCCGTCGAAGGACGGCTGGTACCGGGTGCCGCACAGCGCGGCCAGCAATGACAGGTTGCCGCCGGCCAGCACCCCCTCAGCCCGGCCCGAAGACAACACCCGGTCGCCGCGCACCGGCGGCGCCGAGCCGAACAGCGCGGCCTGGAAGTGCTCCCAGGTACGCGGCTCCTGGCCCGACTCGGCGGCCATGAGGTCGCAGGCCGGCATCGGGCCGTGCAGGGTCGGCACGCCCAGCTCCACGCCGAACACGTGGTGCAGCGCGGTGATGTCGCTGGAGCCGAGCAGCACCTTGGGCCCGGCCGTGCGCATGGCGTTCCAGTCGAGCAGGTCGAGCAGCCGGCCCGCGCCGTAGCCGCCGCGCGCGCAGAACACCGCGGACACGGCCGGGTCGCACCAGGCGGCCTGCAGGTCGGCGGCGCGGGCGGCGTCGCTGCCCGCCAGGTAGTCGAGGTCCTGCCGGTCGAGCGCGTGCGCGCCGACCACCACCTTCAGCCCGAGGCTCTCCAGCCGCTCGACGCCGCGCTTCAACAGGACGGCGTTCGGCGGGCCCGAGGGCGAGACGACGGCGACGGTGTCACCTGACCGCATGGACAACTCCTTGACTGGCTCGTACACGGGGAAAACGGTGTCACACTTACTTGGCGTATGCGACTTCCGCCTCACATCCTCGTGGTCAACGGCGTCAAGGTCCGTCGGCCGGTCTTCCTGCTCGGAGCTCCGCATTCCGGCGCGGACCTGCTCGGGCGTGCGCTGAAACGGTCCCCGGGCTTCCACGTCACGATGGGCCGGCCGTGCGTCGCGCACGTGCTGTACGCCTTCGCCCGCAAGCCGTCCATCGGCGAGACCTCGGGCGCGGTACGCGTGCTGCGCGACGCGCTGGCCGAGTCGTGGCAGGTGCTGCGCGACTCCTGCGGCCGGTGCGGCCCGGTCTGCCGGGAGGCGGGCGGCGTGCTCGGCAACGGGCCGTGCGTGGCCACCGCCGAGGTGACCAGGTTCGGCGACGCCAGCCCCGACCTGATCTACAGCGCCGGGGTGCTGGCCAGGGCCTTCCCCGACGCGCGTTTCGTGCAGCTCATCCGCGACGGCCGCGACGTGGCCGCCGACATGCTGGCCGACCCGGCCTGCCTGGCCTGGTTCAAGCCGGTGATGGTCTCCGAGCAGACCGAGTTCCCCAACGCGTTCCTGGGCGTCAACCGCGACGAGCACCTGGAGCGGTGGAAGGGCATGCCGGCGGCGGGCAAGAGCGCGCTGCGCTGGCGCGGCGCGGTGCGGATCAGCGCCGAGCTGCGCCGGAGCCTGCCCCCCGAGCAGCTGCTGACGCTGCGCTACGAGGACCTGGTGCACGAGCCCGCGCGTTCGGTGGCCGCGCTGACGGAGTTCCTGGAGACCCGCGTGTCGAAGGTCGCCCTGTACGGCACGCGGGTGCCCGAGGTCGGCTCGTGGCGCACCCGGCTGCGCCGCGACGACCTGGCGCTGGTGGAGAAGGTGGCCAGGCAGGAACTCACCCGGCTGGGCTACCTGCAGGCCGCCTCCGCCACGCGGTGAGCCGGAGCGGGCCCGGCGTGCTCGGCTACGCGGTGAACTGGGTGCGGTACAGCTCGGCGTAGAGCCCGCCGCGCTCCAGCAGCTCCTCGTGGCTGCCCCGCTCGGCGATGCGCCCGTCGTGCACGACCAGGATCTCGTCGGCCTCCCTGATGGTCGACAGGCGGTGCGCGATGACCAGCGAGGTGCGCCCCCGCAGCGCGGTCTTCAGCGCCCGCTGCACGGCCGACTCGGACTCGGAGTCGAGGTGGGCGGTGGCCTCGTCGAGCACGACCACGCGCGGCGCCTTGAGCAGCAGCCTGGCCAGCGCAAGACGCTGCTTCTCGCCGCCGGACATGCGGTAGCCGCGATCGCCGACGACGGTCTCCAGCCCGTCGGGCAGCGCCGCGACCAGGTCGCCGATCTGCGCGGCCCGCAGCGCCGCCCAGATCTCCTCCTCGCTCGCCTCCGGCCTGGCGTAGCGCAGGTTGGCCCCGATCGTGTCGTGGAAGAGGTGCGGGTCCTGCATGACCACGCCCACGGTGTCGCGCAGCGAGTCGAGCGTGGCCTCGCGCACGTCGAGCCCGTTGACGCGGACCGTGCCCTCGTTCGCGTCGTAGAGCCGCGACACCAGCGAGGTGATGGTGGTCTTGCCCGCGCCGGAGTGGCCGACCAGCGCGATCAGCTCGCCCGGCTTGGCGGTGAACGAGATGCCCTTGAGCACCGGGTGCGAGGGGCCGGTGTCCTGTCTGGCCACCGACTCCAGCGAGGCCAGCGACACCTCCTCGGCGGCCGGGTAGCGGAAGCGCACGTCGTCGAACTCGATCGTGACCGGCCCTTCCGGCACCGGGACGGCGTCGGGCCGCTGCGCGACCATGGGCTTCAGATCGAGGATCTCGAAGACCCGGTCGAAGCTGACCAGCGCGGTCATCACGTCGACGTGCACGTTCGACAGGGACGTCAGCGGCCCGTACAGGCGCATCAGCAGCGCGGCCAGCGCCACCAGCGTGCCCAGCTCGAAGACGCCCTCGACGGCCAGCACACCGCCGATGCCGTAGACCAGGGCCGTGGCCAGCGCGGCGACCAGGCCGAGCGCGACCCTGAACACGGTGCCGTACATGCCGACCGTCACGCCGACGTCGCGCACGCGGGCGGCGCGGTCGCCGTAGACCCTGGAGTCGTCCTCCGGGCGGCCGTACAGCTTGGCCACCATCGCGCCGGCGACGTTGAAGCGCTCGGTGGTGACCGAGCTCATCTCGGCGTCGAGCTGCATCTGCTCACGCGTGAGCGCGGACATGCGGCGGCCGACGAATTTGGCGGGCACGATGAAGATCGGCAGCAGCACCAGCGCGACCAGGGTCACCTGCCACGACAGCGCGAGCATCGCGCCGAGCACCAGGATCAGGCTGATCACGTTCGACACGACCGACGACAGGGTGCTGGTCAGCGCCCGCTGCGCGCCGATGACGTCGCTGTTGAGCCTGCTGACCAGCGCGCCGGTCTGCGCCCGCATGAAGAACGCCACCGGCATGCGCTGGACGTGGTCGAACACCTCGGTGCGCAGGTCGTAGATCAGCCCTTCGCCGATGCGCGCGGAGAACCACCGCTGCACCAGCGTCAGCCCGGCGTCGAGCAGCGCCAGCGCGGCGATGGTGACGGCCAGCCAGATCACGACGTCGGGCCGCTTGAGCAGGATGCCGTCGTCGATGATCGCCTTCATCAGCAGCGGGTTGGCGATCACGATCACCGCGCCCACCACCACGAGCAGCAGGAACGCCACGATCTTCGCCAGGTGCGGCCGGGCGTAGCGCCCGATGCGCCGCACCGTGCCCGGCGTCAGCCGCTGCTTGGTCACCGAGTCGTCGCGGCGCAGTGACCTCATCACATGGGGGCCGAAGCCCCCTCCCATCATCGCCATACGGGGTCCTCCCCCGACCTCAGCGCTCCGGTGACCCCTGGCGATTCCCGCGTCCGCCCAGCGCGAAAACCCCGCCGGCGACCACCGCCGCCGGCGGAGGTGGGATCAGCCGAACAGCGCCTTGATGCGCGCCGCCTGCTCCACGCCCTCGGCCGCGCTCTGCTCCTCCAGGGTGCGCAGGCGCGCCCCCTGGAGGAGTCGCTTGGTCGCGGTCGCCGCGTCCCTGTTCGTCGACAGCAGCTGCGCGATCTTGTCCTGTACGGCTTGCTCCAGGTCGCCCCCGGCGACCACCTGTTCGGCGAGGCCGATGCGCATGGCCTCGTCCGCGTGCACGATCCTGGCCGTCAGGCAGATGTCGATCGCCTTGGCCAGGCCGACCAGTTCGACCAGCGGCTTGGTCCCTGTCAGGTCGGGCACCAGGCCCAGTGCCGGCTCTTTCATGCAGAACTTCACGTCGTCGGCCACGATCCGCAGGTCGCAGGCGAGCGCGAGCTGGAACCCCGCGCCGATCGCGTGCCCCTGCACGGCCGCGATGGAGACGATCTCCGGGCGGCGCAGCCACAGGAATCCCTGTTGGGCCTGCTTGATGCGCTGCTCGAAGGTGGCGCCGTCGAGTGTGGCCGCCGAGCTGAACGAGCCCTGGCCCGGCACTCCCTCCGGTGTGAACATTCGCAGGTCGATACCTGCCGAGAAGGACGGTCCCTCACCTCTCACGACGACGACGCGCACCTGCTCCGGCAGGCTTTCGCCGATGCGAGCCAGGGCCGACCAGGTCGCGAACGTCTGAGCGTTGCGCTTTTCCGGCCGGTCCAGCGTGATCGTCGCGATCTCACCGTCCACCTCGAATCGGAGTCCGCCCTCCACCGGCTGCTCGGTAGAGACGTCCTCCGCATACCCCCCGCGCTGTCGCGCCTTCGCTTCCGCCATCGCCTGTTCCCTTTCAACGCTGACCGTCGTGCCCGAGCCTACAGAATATGATTCTGGCTCGGGCACGACGGCGGCTGACTAGGGACGGGCGGCTGCGGTCGCACGTTCCGAGGCGGCCGCTAGCGCTTGGACTTGCCTCGGGTGGCCCCCCCGCGGCCCCGCAGAGTCACGCCGGACTCGCTAAGGATGCGGTGGATGAACCCGTAGGACCGGCCGGTCGAAGCGGCCAGTGCGCGGATGCTCTCGCCCTGCGCGTAGCGCTTCTTGAGATCGCCGGCCAGTTTTTCCCGGTCGGCCCCGGTGACCCGGGTGCCCTTCTTCAGTGTCTCGGCCACGAGTACCTCCTGTAGTGCCGGACTTCCGCAGCGTTACTCCGCCATGATCAGTCATTTCAGCGGGATCGGCTACCTACTCCACGGGAAAAGATCCGTACCCACTCAAATTAAGATCAGGCAAGTGCCACAAGATCGGAAAATTCGTCGCTCCATGCGTCTTCAGTTCCGTCTGGTAGCAAGATCACCCTATCTGGTGACAGGGCGTCAACGGCACCCTCGTCATGGGTGACCAGGACGATTGCTCCTGAATACGACCTCAGAGCGTTGAGAACCTGCTCGCGGCTGACCGGATCGAGGTTGTTGGTGGGCTCGTCGAGCAGCAGCACGTTGGCGCTGGAGAGCACCAGGATCGCCAGCGCGAGCCGGGTCTTCTCGCCGCCGGACAGCACGCCGGCGGGCTTGTCGACGTCGTCGCCGGTGAACAGGAACGAGCCCAGGACCTTGCGCAACTCGGTGTCGGTGAACTCGCCGCCGGCCGAGCGCATGTTCTCCAGCAGGGTCCGGCCCGCGTCGAGGGTCTCGTGCTCCTGGGCGTAGTAGCCGATCTTGAGGCCGTGGCCCGGCTTGATCTCGCCGGTGTCGGGCTGCTCGACGCCGCCGAGCAGGCGCAGCAGCGTGGTCTTGCCCGCGCCGTTGAGCCCCAGGATGACGACCCGGTGACCTCGGTCGATGGCCACGTCGACGTCGGTGAAGACCTCCAGCGAGCCGTACGACTTCGACAGGCCCTCGGCCATCAGCGGGGTGCGGCCGCACGGCTGCGGGTCGGGGAAGCGCAGGCGGGCGACCTTGTCGCTCTGCCGCACCTCCTCGGTGCCCGACAGCAGCCGGTGGGCGCGGCGCATCATGTCTTGCGCGGCCTTGGCCTTGGTGGCCTTGGCGCGCATCTTGTCGGCCTGCGCCAGCAGCGCGCCGGCCTGCTTCTCGGCGTTGGCGCGCTCGCGCTTCCTGCGCTTCTCGTCGGTCTCGCGCTGGGCCAGGTACGCCTTCCAGCCGACGTTGTAGTGGTCGATGACCGACCGGTTGGCGTCCAGATGCAGGACCTTGTTGACCGTGGCTTCAAGAAGGTCGACGTCGTGGCTGATGATCACCAAGCCACCCTGATGACTTCGCAAAAAATCACGAAGCCAGCCGATTGAGTCCGCATCTAGGTGGTTTGTCGGCTCGTCGAGAAGGAGAGTTTCCGCTCCGCTGAAAAGAATTCGCGCCAATTCCACGCGCCTGCGCTGACCGCCAGAAAGCGTTTGCAGCGGCTGGCCCAGCACCCGGTCGGGCAGGCCCAGGCTGGAGGCGATCGAGGCGGCCTCCGACTCGGCCGCGTAGCCGCCGAGCACGTGCATCTGGTCCTCCAGGCGGCCGTACTGCCTGACCGCCTTCTCGCGGGTGCGGTCGTCGGCCGAGGACATGCCCAGTTCGGCCTCGCGCAGCTTGCGCAGGACCTCGTCGAGGCCCCTGGCCGACAGGATGCGGTCGCGCGCCAGCACCTGCAGGTCGCCGGTACGCGGGTCCTGCGGCAGGTAGCCGACGCTGCCCGAGCGGGTGACGCTGCCCGCGGCGGGCAGGCCCTCACCGGCCAGCACCTTGGTCAGCGTGGTCTTGCCCGCGCCGTTGCGGCCGACGAGCCCGATCTTGTCGCCGGCGTTGACGCGGAAGGAGGCGTTCTCGATCAGCAGCCGCGAGCCCGCGCGCAGTTCGATGTCACTAGCAATGATCATGGTGAAGGAGACACTCCCGAGCTAGGAAAGAGTCAGAAGGGGGAAGGGAGACGGCAGGCGGCCGCGATCAATCGGGAGTGTGCATACCGTTCAGTGTACGGGCCGGGCCACGGACGATCCTGTGGTTAACGCGTCACTGCGGGTCGACGATCTTGATGCGTACCGCCGTGAACTGAGCGGGCGTCTCGCGCAGCACGGCCAGCCGGGGATCCGGCACCACCAGGAACGGCTCGCGTTCCAGGGCGAACAGCGGCGCCAGCGCCCGATCGGCCCGCAGCGCCTCGACCGCCCGCCTGTCGCCGCCGAACACCACCGCGTCGAGGTCGTCCAGGTGGGGCGAGAGCACCCGCAGGGCGGTGCGCGCGGCCGCGTCGAAGGCCTGTTCCGCCTGGTTGCGCCGGCGTCTGGCGAAGCGCTGCTGCGACCAGCCGCCGGCCGCCGTGCGACTCTGCACCAGGCGCGAGCCCACCTTGGAGTCGAGCAGCTCGGCGCCGCGGAAGACGCCCGCCGCGTAACCGCCCCTGCGCACCAGCACGACGCCGACGCGGCGCTCGGCCCGGGCGTGCGCGGTGAGCGCGGCCAGGTGCGGCGGCCCGGGCTTCATCGGCGGGAACGGCGCGTGCAGTTCCGCCACCGCGCCGTCGGCGGCCACCAGGCGGACGACCCGGTCGTCGCCGGCGGACTCGAACGGGCCGTGGCGCTCGGCGAAACCGTCGATCCAGCGGTGCACGCGCGCCGGCGGCACCGTCACCCACCGGCCGCCGCCGCCGGCCGGACGCGAGCTCATGCCGGAAGGTTAGCCGACCGCCGTCAAGCGCCGTTTGACGGGCGAGCTGACCGAATGTAATTCCCTGCAACGACGGTGGGGAACTACAAGGGAAATGTCGGTGAATTTCGCTTGCCAGGGCTTCTGCCGGGGCGGCCGCGGCCCCATCATTCCAACGTGTCTTCCCTGCTCACGAGCCCCATGGTGGATCTCGACACCGGGGCCGTCATCGCGCACCCCGCCCTCGTCGATCCTACGGGCGTGCTCAGGGCCGCGCCCCTGCCCATGATGCTGGACCTGCCCATGCACCTCGCGCTGTCCGGAGCCGGCGCGCTGGCGCCGCTGCACGAGGCGCTCAGGCGCGCGGGCAGGCATCCGCGCGAGGCCATCCTGCTGCTCACCGGCGCGTGCGGTGACCAGGAGCGGCCCCTGCTCAAGGTCGTGCTCGACGGCCTGCGCTCGATCGGCTACCTGCTGGGCTTCGGCGGCGTGGGCACCGGCGGCGTGGCGTTCGACCTGATCGCCGGCTCCGCGCCGTACCTGCTGGCCCTGGACGCCGACCTGGTCTCGCGCATCCCCGGCGACCACCGCGCGGCCGCCGTGGCGCGCGCGGTGGTGTCGCTGGCGCGCGGCATCGGCGCGCACGTCATGGCCCCGGGCGTGGAACGTGACGCCCAGGTGGCCGCCGCCCGCGGCCTGGGCGTGCGCCTGGCCCACGGCCCGATGATGGCCCCTGGGCCCGACGGCAAGGTACGCGTGCCGCTGCCCACCCCCGACGAATCGCCCGACTCGCTCATGCTCGGCCCGCGCGTCCAGGAGCTGCTGATCCCGGCGGTGACGCTGCCCGCCGAGGCCCGGGCGGACCAGGCCATCGAGGCCTTCGGCCACGAGCCCACGATCACCAGCGTGATCCTGGTGGACGAGTACCAGCGGCCCAAGGGCAGCCTCGACCGCAGCCGCTTCCTGCTGTCGATCGCCGCCCGCTACGGCCACGCCCTGCACGGCGCCAAACCGGCCGTGCGGCTGGCCGACCCCCCGCGCACGGTGCCGCGCACCACCCCGGCCATCGCCGCCATGCAGGCCGCCGGACGCGACGCCAGCCGCGTCTACGACGACCTGGTGGTCACCGACGAGCTGAACCGCTGCCTGGGCATCGTGCGGGTCTCGGACCTGATCAGGCAGGTGGCGGCGATCAGGAGCTGATAACGACTCGGCGCGCGCACTGGGCAGTGCGGCACCCACCGGCTAGTAAGGGAACATGAACAGAAGGGCCCTGCTCAGCGCGGGGGTGCTGGCCGGGGTGGCCGCCTGCACCTCCACTCCCCCGGCCGCACCGTCGAAACCGGCCGCCTCCTTCGACCCCCGCGACTGGGCCTCCGTGCGCGCCCAGTTCACCCTGGACCCGGCGTACGGGCAGTTCGCCGCGTTCGTCCTGGCTCCGCACCCGGCGCCCGTCCGCGAGGCGATCAAAAGGCACCGCGAAGGCCTGGACGCCGACCCCGAATACACCCCGGGCCGCGACCCGGACCTGACGCAGCGCCGCGCGGCGGCCGCGTTCATCGGCGGGAAGGAGGCCGACGTCGCGCTGACCGACAGCACGACGATGGGGCTCGGCCTGCTCTACGCCGGGTTCAGGCTGCGTCCCGGCCAGGACGTGCTCACCACCGAGCACGACTTCATGCCCACCCACGAGGGCCTGCGGATGCTGGCCGAGCGCACCGGCGCGCGGGTGCGCAAGGTCCGCCTGTACGACGACCCGGCCACGGCCTCGGCCGACCGCATCGTCGGCGCGATCGAGAAGGGGCTCGGCCCGCGCACCCGCGTGGTGGCGATCACCTGGGTGCATTCGAGCACCGGGGTGCGCCTGCCGGTCAGGGCCATCGCCGACCTGCTGGCCGAGGCGAACAAGAACCGCGACGAGCACGACAGGGCGCTGCTGTGCGTCGACGGCGTGCACGGCTTCGGCGCCATTGCCGACGGCGTGGGCGACCTGGGCTGCGACTTCCTGTCCAGCGGCACGCACAAGTGGCTG
Source organism: Nonomuraea antri (assembly GCF_013283785.1). Lineage (GTDB taxonomy): Bacteria > Actinomycetota > Actinomycetes > Streptosporangiales > Streptosporangiaceae > Nonomuraea > Nonomuraea antri. The sequence continues at coordinate 42,898 of NZ_JABCPZ010000002.1, read as the reverse complement.
TTCGGCCCGCGCGGCACCGGCATCCTGTGGGGCCGGGCCTGGGACGCGCTGGCGCCCACCATCCCGAGCTTCGGCCAGGACGCCTTCGACTCCTGGACGACCGGGCGGCGCCCGGTCCGGACGACCGCCGAGCAGGTCATGCCCGGCGGGTACAAGGCGTTCGAGCACCGCTGGGCGATGGAGCAGGCGTTCAGGTTCCAGAGCGACATCGGCAAGGACCGCATCCAGCAGCGCACCCAGGAACTGGCCACCAGGCTCAAGGAAGGGCTGAAGGGGCTGCCGCACGTGGTGCTGGCCACGCCGCTGTCACCGGAGTTGTCCGCGGGGCTGGTGTGCCTGTCGGTGACCGGGATGAACCCGTTCGAGGCCGTACGGCGGCTGCACGACCAGAAGGTGATCGCCAGCAGCACCCCCTACGTGCCGTCGCTGCTGCGGTTCGGCACCAGCATGGTCACCACGCCGGAGCAGGTGGATCTGGCCGTCAAGGCCGTGGCGGCGCTGAGACCGCCCCGCTGAGCCCGCGCACGCTCCCGGGCAGGTGTTCGTGCGGTCAGAGCCAGCCCTGCGTCTGGGCGCGCCTGACGGCCTCGATGCGGTTGCGCGCGTGGGTCTTCTGGATGGCCGACGACAGGTAGTTGCGCACCGTGCCCTCCGACAGGTGCAACCGGTTGGCGATGTCGCCGATGGTGGCGCCGTCCGCGGCGGCGGCCAGCACGTCGCGCTCGCGCCCCGACAGCGGATTCGGGCCCGCGCTGAGCGCGGCGGCGGCCAGCGCGGGGTCGATCACCCGCTCACCCGCGTGCACCCGGCGGATGGCCGCCGCCAGCTCCCTGGCCGGGCTGTCCTTGACCAGGAACGCCACCGCGCCCGCCTCCATCGCGGTACGCAGGTAGCCGGCCCGGCCGAACGTGGTCACGATCATCACCCGGCAGCCGGGCACCTCGGCGGCGATCCGCGCGCCCGCGGCCAGGCCGTCCAGGCCGGGCATCTCGATGTCGAGCACCGCGACGTCGGGCCTGACCCGGGCGGCCACGGCCACCGCCTCGGCGCCGTCGGCGGCCTCGCCCACCACCTCCAGGTCCGGTTCGAGGCCGAGCAGGGACGCCAGCGCGCCGCGCACCATCGCCTGGTCCTCGGCCAGCATCACCCGGATCGTCACGACGACGCCTCCATGGCGCTCTCCCCCGTGCTCTCCTCAGCCGTTTCGACGGGCGCGGGCACTGTCACGCGCAGCAGGAAGCCGCTCCTGCGCACCGGCCCGGCCACCACCGAGCCGCCCGCCCCGGCCACCCGCTCGCTGAGCCCCTGCAGGCCGCTGCCCATCTCGTAGGCGCCGCCGCCCTCGCCGTCGTCGAGGATCTCCAGGCCCGCGTTCTCGCCGTCGAAGGTCACCCTGATCGTGCACTGCCCGGCGCCGGCGTGCCGTACGACGTTGGTCGCGCCCTCGCGCACCGCCCAGGCCAGCACCTCGTCCAGAGGTTCCGGCACCGGCGTGCCCGAGACGTGCACCTGCGTGTCGATCCCGGCGGCCAGCAGCACCGACCTGGCGCTGTCGAGCTCTTCCGCCAGGCTGCGCTGCCGGTAGCCGGTCACCGCCTCGCGCACCTCCACCAGCGCCTTCCTGGCCACCGCCTCGATGTCGGCGATCTCCCGCCTGGCCTCCTCCGACGACTCGGCCAGCCGGCCGGCCAGCTCGCTCTTGAGCACGATCACCGACAGGCTGTGGCCGAGCAGGTCGTGCAGGTCGCGCGCGATGCGCAGCCGCTCCTCGGTCGCGGCCAGCCTGGCCACCTCGTCCTGCGCCAGGCGCAGCCTGCGGGTGAGCACCTTGCCGTTGCGGATGCTGACGAACAGCACGCCCAGCGTGACGACCTGGAGCGCCAGCACGATGATGGACGTCGGCTCGCTCCCGTTGGCCAGCCCGGCGCCGACCACGACGCCCAGCACGGTGACGATCGCGCCCCCGGCCGCCACGGGCGGCAGCGTGAACCCGTAGAGCACCACGGTGTAGACCGGCAGGGCGAGCCAGGAGCCGCCGAGCGCGAACGCCGGCGCCACCCCGGCCAGGGTGGTCACGGCCAGCAGCGGGAACGTCCACGGCCCGCGTTCGCCGATCTGCCTGGCGCTGAGCACGGTGGCGAGGAAGGCGGCGATGAAGACCGCCAGCGACGCGCCCGCCCACACCGCGCGGGCCCCCGTGAGCTGGCCCGTCAGCAGCTCCCGGAGCGGGAGCACCAGGTAGACCAGGCCGATGGAGATCGCGAGCAGCCGCCTCCTCGGCGACTGCTCGTCGTCGAGGCCGAGGCGGGCGACCAGGCCCGGACGGGCGATGCCCGTCCTGGATGAGATGCTCACCTTCGCACAGTAGCCCGCCGGTAGAGATACGCGGCGGCGGCGCCCAGCGCGAGCGTCCATCCGGCCACGATCAGCACGTCGGCGACCGGCAGCCCGGCGCCGCCCGCCACGCTCCAGCCCAGGTTGGCGTAGTGGTAGGACGGGGTCAGCTCGGCCACGGCCCGCAGCGTGCCGTTCAGCGCCTCGGGCGGGAACCACAGGCCGCCCGCGATGCTCAGCGCGAACATGCTGATCATCGCGGCGGGCAGGGCCGCGTCCGCCGACAGCACCGAGCCGATGGCCAGCCCGAGCGCGATGAACGGCAGCGTGCCCAGCCACAGCGCGGGCAGCAGCGCCGCCCACTGCCCGGCGGCCAGCGACACGCCCTGCTGCGTCACCGCGACGAGGGCGACCAGCAGCAGCGCGGGCAGGGTCAGCAGCAGCGCGACGCCGAGCTTGGTGACGATGATCGCCCAGGCGGGCAGCGGGGTGATCTGGAGCTGGCGCAGCCAGCCCGTCTGCCGCTCCTGCGCCCACGGCACGGCCGAGCTCATCATCGACGACGACAGCGCGCCGTAGGCGGCCATCGACACCATCAGCAGCGTGCTCATCCTGACCCCGCCCGCCCCGGTCCTGTCGCCGTAGAGGTTGGCGTTGACCAGGTAGATGACGACCGGGAAGAGCACGGTGAACAGCACGTAGCGGCGGTTGCGCGCCATCCGCAGCACCTCGGCCCTGGCGTAGTGGCGCATCAGGACTCCCTGGTGAGCGCGAGGAAGGCGGCCGCCAGCCCGGCGCCGCCGACCCGCACGTCGCGCACGTCCAGCGCGGTGTCGCGGTAGAGCGCGGCGAGCGTGGCGTCGGGGTCGCCGGTGTGCAGGGTGACGATCTCGGCCGCGATGTCGACGGCGGTGACGCCGGGCAGCAGGTCGAGTCCGGCGGCGGGCTGGGCGCCGAGCGTGAAGCGCACGGTGTGGCCGCCGGCGCCCGCCTTGATCCGGTCGGGGGTCCCGTCGGCCACGAGCCTGCCGCCGGCCAGGACGATCACCCGGTCGGCGTGCTCGTCGGCCTCCTCCAGGTAGTGGGTGGCGAACAGCACGGTCCTGCCGCGCGCCGCGTAGTCGTGCAGGCCGGCCCAGAACCGGGCCCTGGACTCGACGTCCATGGCGACCGTGGGCTCGTCCAGCAGCAGGATCCGCGGCGCCCCGGCGACGGCCAGGGCGAACCTGACCCGTTGCGCCTCGCCGCCGGACAGCCGGCCAGCCCGACGCCCGGCCAGCGCGGTGAGCCCGGCCAGGTCCAGCACCTCGGCCAGGCCGAGCGGGTCGGGGTAGAGCCTGCGTACCAGGTCGACGAGCTCTCTGACCGACAGCTCGGGGATGAGCGCGCCGCTCTGGAGCATCGCGCCCAGCTCGCCGGCCGCGACCGCCCGGCCGGGGTCGCGGCCGTGCACGGTGACCGTGCCGGAGTCCGGACGCAGCAGGCCGAGCAGGAGGTTGACGGCGGTCGACTTGCCGGCGCCGTTGGGGCCGAGCAGCGCCACGGTGGCGCCCGGGTCGATGTCCAGTGACAGGGCGTCCACCGCGAGCACGTCGCCGTAGCGCTTGCTGACCTGGTCGAACACGATGGCTTTCATGTGTTCGAGGCTAGGATCGGCGATCGGCCCCGGTCAGTGCCGTTCCTCCGGCGTTCGCCGTGACATTTGTCAGGCGGCGGACGGGCCGGGGACGGTCACAGGCGGCAGGCGTAGATGGCGGTGACCAGGATGGCCCGCGCGCCGATGTCCCAGAGTTGGTCCATGACCTGCTGGTGGCCCTTGCGCCGGACCATCGCGCGCACCGCCACCCAGCCCTCGCGGTGCAGCGGGGAGACCGTCGGCCCCTCCATGCCGGGGGTCAGCGCGATGGCCTCCTCGATGCGCTCGACGCGGATGTCGTAGTCCATCATCACGAAGTCGCGCGCGTGCACCACGCCCTGCAGGCGGCGGACGAGCTGCAGCACGCCCGGCGTGTCGACGGCGCCGTGCCGCTTGATCAGTACGCCCTCCGAGCGCATGATCGGGTCGCCGAACACCTCGAGCCCGACGTTGCGCAGCGTGGTGCCGGTCTCGACGACGTCGGCCACCGCGTCGGCCACGCCCATCCTGATGGCGGTCTCGACGGCGCCGTCGAGCTTGATCACGCGGGCGTCGACGCCCTGGTCGGACAGGTACTTGTCGAGCAGGCCGGCGTAGGAGGTGGCGACGCGCAGCCCGTCGAGGTCCTTGACGGACGTCATCGTGCCCGCCTTGGCGGCCAGCCGGAAGGTGGAGGCGCCGAAGCCGAGCGGCATGATCTCCTCGACCGGCGCGCCGGAGTCGACGAGCATGTCCCTGCCGGTGATGCCGGCGTCGAGCGTGCCCTCGCCGACGTAGACGGCGATGTCGCGCGGGCGCAGGAAGAACAGCTCGCAGCCGTTCTCCTCGTCGACGACGACGAGCTCCTTGCTGTCTCTGCGTGACCGGTAGCCGGCCTCTTTGAGCATGTGCTGGGCGGACTCGCTGAGCGCGCCCTTGTTCGGTACGGCCAGTCGCAACATGTCAGGTGTTCCCTCGTGTCTCACGATCTTCTCGGACGGGCTGAGGGTCGGGCGCGCGGGCGCCCTAGAGATGCTTGTACACCTCGTCGAGCCCGATGCCCTTGGCGATCATGAGCACCTGAACGTGGTAGAGCAGCTGGGAGATCTCCTCGGCGGCGCGGTCGTTCGACTCGTGCTCGGCGGCCATCCAGCTCTCGGCGGCCTCCTCGACGACCTTCTTGCCGATGGCATGAACGCCGGCGTCGAGCGCGGCCACGGTGCCCGAGCCCGCGGGCCGGGTCTGCGCCTTCTCTGACAGCTCGGCGAACAGCTCTTCGAAGGTCTTCATGATCTCTCTCGTCGGTCGGCTGGCGTGCGTGACAAGCCTAGTCTGCGCGCGCGGGTGACGTGGCCCGGCGTCCGCCACGCGAGACGGACGGCGTGTCGCGGGCCCGGGGCCCGCGAGTGGGATCGGCGCGGGAAAGCGGGAATCGGCGTGGAAAAGTGCGGAAACGGCGCTGCCCGCCGCGCCCCTCGGCGGGGCGTGGCGGGCAGCACAGGAGATCGGGGTCAGCGCTCGAAGCGGCGGCCCGAGTTGCGGCGGAAGCCGCGGTCGTCGGAACGGCCGCCGGAGCGGTAGCCCTCGCGCGGGCGGTCGTCGGAACGCACCGGACGGTCGCGGTCGGCCGAGAACGGCCGGCCCCGGTCGCCGCCGGAGAAGCCCCGGTCGCCCGAGAAACCGCGGTCGTTCGAGAAGCCGCGGTCACCGGAGAAGCCCCGGTCGTTCGAGTAGCCGCGGTCACCGGAGAAACCACGGTCGTTCGAGAAACCACGGTCACCGGAGAAACCACGCTCGCCCGGGTGACGGCTGCCGCCGCCGCGCCGGTCGTCGCCGCGGTAGCCGCGGTCGTCCTGGCGGGCGGGCCGCTCGTCGGAGCGGAACCCGCCGCGCGGGCGGTCGTCGCGGCGGAAGCCGCGACCGGCGCGGTCCTCGCCGAACGTGCGCGGCTCCTGCGAGCCACGCTGCCCGCCGCCGAACGGGCGCTCGCCCTCGGCGTGCCGGCGCGGACGCCGGTCGTCGCCACCGGCGAACGGCCGCTGGCCGTCCTCGTGGCGGCGCGGGCGGCGGTCGCCGTCGAACTCGCGGCGCGGACGCCGGTCGTCGCCACCGGCGAACGGGCGCTCGCCGTCCTCGTGGCGGCGCGGGCGGCGGTCGCCGTCGAACTCGCGGCGCGGACGCCGGTTGCGGCGCTCGGAGCCGCCGTGGCCGCCCTCGCGGCGCGGGCGCAGCGGCTTGCGGACGTCGGGCTCCCAGACCGGGATGGCCTCGCCGCTGGGCTCGCGGGCGCCGGTCACCTCGGCCACCCGCGGGTGACCGGGCGTGGCCTTGAGCCTGAACGGGTGGATGCCGGCCCGGCGGGTCAGCGCGTCGGTCGAGCGGCGCTCGTTCGGCAGCACCAGCGTGACGACCGTGCCCTTCTCCCCGGCGCGGGCGGTGCGGCCGCCGCGGTGCAGGTAGCTCTTGTGGTCCTGCGGCGGGTCGACGTGCAGCACGAGGCTGATGTTGTCGACGTGGATGCCGCGGGCCGCGACGTCGGTGCAGACGAGCACGTTGACGACGCCCTCGCGGAACTCGGCCAGGATGCGGGTGCGCTGGTTCTGGCGCTTGCCGCCGTGCAGGCCGCCGGCCTTGACGCCGACGCGGGCGAGCTGCTTGCACAGCCGGTCGACGCCGTGCTGGGTGCGGACGAAGATGATCGTCCGGCCCTCGCGGTTGGCGATCTCGGCGGTGACGTCGAACTTGTCGTCGCGGGTCACCTGCATGACGTGGTGCTCCATGGTGTCGACCGGGGAGGTCGCCGGGGCCACGGAGTGGGTGATCGGGTCCTTCAGGAAGCGCTGCACCAGCTTGTCGACGTCGCCGTCGAGGGTGGCGGAGAACAGCAGCCGCTGGCCGTCGGCCGGGGTCTGCGCGAGCAGGTCGGTCACGACGGGGAAGAAGCCCAGGTCACACATGTGGTCGGCCTCGTCGAGCACGCTGACCTCGACCTCGGCCAGCGAGCACTCACCCTGGCGGATGAGGTCGCCGAGGCGGCCGGGGGTGGCGATGACGACGTCGACGCCGCGGCGCAGCGCCTCGATCTGCTTGCCCATGGACATGCCGCCGACGACGACCTTCATGCGCAGGCCGAGGCCGCGGCCGAGGGGCTCGATGGCGTCGTGCACCTGGAGCGCCAGCTCACGGGTGGGGACGAGGATCATCGCGCGGGGACGGCCGGGGGCCGGGCGGACGCCGGCGATGCGGGCCATGGTGGGCAGGCCGAAGGCGAGGGTCTTGCCGGAGCCGGTCTGGCCACGGCCGAGCACGTCGGCGCCGGCGAGCACGTCGGGGATGGTCGCGCTCTGAATGGGGAACGGGCTGTCGATGCCCTGCTTGGCCAGCCCGGTCACGAGCGGCTTGGGCAGGCCGAGCAGCTCGAACTCGGAGGGACCCGGCTGCTCGACGGCGGTCTCGTCGAACTCGGGCAGGACAGCATCAAGCATGGTCACGAAATTCGTGCCTTTCAGTCGAAGTGGCGCGTCACTTCTGCGAAAGGACGAGCCGGGACGTACGGCATCTGGCCGTACACGTTCGGGTACGCCCGCCTGCCAGGCGGGTCGGAAGGGGATACACCCGGGCGCCGGCCGCAGGCGGCGCATAGACGCGCGATGATGCGTCAGGCGTATCTTGTGCCAACGCGTGGAGAGTTTCGCATATTCCCGCGTCGAGATTCCGGGCTTTCCGCAATCTCCGGCACGCTGAAGCGGCCGGCGCCGGGCGCCAGCCGCACACAGCCTTGAAGATCAGACGTTGAAGCCTAGCATACGGAGCTGCTCGCGGCCTTCGTCAGTGATTTTGTCCGGGCCCCACGGCGGCAGCCACACCCAGTTGATCTTGACGTCGGAGACCATGCCCTCCAGCGCGGAGTGCGCCTGGTCCTCGATGACGTCGGTGAGCGGGCAGGCCGCGCTGGTCAGCGTCATGTCGATGGTGGCGACAGGCTGCTGGGCGCCGTCGGCCTGGTCGAGGTTCAGGCCGTAGATCAGGCCCAGGTCGACGACGTTGATGCCGAGCTCGGGGTCGACGACGTCCTTCAGCGCCTCCATGACCTCTTCGACGGTGGTCTCACCGTCGAAGCCCGTCGGGGTCTCAACCGGCTTGCTCATGACGCCTCCTTCGTCGGCGTCACGAGCAAACTCACGCGCCTCCTGGTTCCTTCGCTTCGCTCACTCACTTGTCCTCACAACCGCGTCCTTGTAGGCCATCCAGGAGAGCAGCGCGCACTTGACGCGCGCGGGGAACTTGGCCACTCCCGCGAACGCCACGGCGTCGCCGAGCACCTCCTCGTCGGCCTCCACCTGTCCCCTGCCCTGCATGAGCCTGGTGAACTCGTCGACGACCGAGAGCGTCTGCTCGACCGTGGAGCCGGTGGTCAGCTCGTGCAGCACCGAGGCGGCGGCCTGGCTGATGGAACAGCCCTGGCCGTCGTAGGAGACGTCCTCGATCTTACCGGCGTCGCCCACCTTGACCCTGAGCGTGATCTCGTCGCCGCACGTCGGGTTCACGTGGTGAACCTCGGCGTCGTACGGCTCGCGCAGCCCCCGCCCCTGCGGGTGCTTGTAGTGCTCCAGGATCAGCTCCTGGTACATCGACTCGCCGATCATGGCTATGCGAACACCTTCTGGACGTGATGGAGGCCGCGCACCAGGGCGTCGATCTCGCCCGTGGTGTTGTACAGGTAGAACGACGCCCGCGTGGTCGCGGGTATTCCGAAGCGCAGGTGCAGCGGCCTGGCGCAGTGGTGACCCACGCGGACCGCGACACCGAACTGGTCGTCGAGGATCTGCCCGACATCGTGCGGGTGCACACCTTCCAGTGTGAACGCCACCGTGCCGCCGCGCTGCTCCAGCGTGGACGGGCCGATCAGACGCAGCCCGGACACCTCGCGCAGGGCGTCGAGCGCGTAGGCGGTCAGCGTGCGCTCGTGCGCCTCGATCGCCTCCATGCCGATGGCCGACAGGTAGTCGACGGCCGCGCCGAGACCGATGGCCTCGACGATCGGCGGCGTGCCCGCCTCGAACTTGTGCGGCACGGGCGCGTAGGTCGAGCGGTCCATCCAGACCGCCTCGATCATCTCGCCGCCGCCCAGGAACGGGGGCATGGCCTCCAGCAGCTCCGAACGCCCCCAGAGCACACCGATGCCGGACGGGCCGACCATCTTGTGCCCGGTGAAGGCGACGAAGTCGACGCCCAGCCCGGCCACGTTCACCGGGTGGTGCGGCACCGACTGCGAGGCGTCGAGCATGACCAGCGCGCCCACCTCGCGGGCGCGCCCCAGCACCTCGGCGACCGGGTTGACGGTGCCGAGCACGTTCGACTGGTGCGCGATCGAGACGATCTTCGCCCGTTCGGTGATCACCGAGAGGTCGAGGTCGAGCCGGCCCTCGTCGGTGACGCCGAACCACTTCAGCGTCGCGCCGGTGCGCTGCGCGAGCAGCTGCCAGGGCACGATGTTGGAGTGGTGCTCCATCTCGGAGATGACGATCTCGTCGCCGGGGCCGAGGGTGAAGCGCGGGTCGGTGTTCGACGGGTTGCCGAAGGCGTAGGCGACCAGGTTGAGCGCCTCGGAGGCGTTCTTGGTGAAGATCACCTCGTCGCGCGAGGGCGCGCCGACGAACGCCGCGATCTTGTCGCGAGCGCCCTCGTACGCCTCGGTCGACTCCGAGCCCAGCACGTGCATGGCGCGCCCGACGTTGCTGTAGTGCAGCGCCAGGTGCTCACGCATGGTCTCGATGACCTGGTTGGGCTTCTGCGAGGAGTTGCCCGAGTCGAGATAGACGAGCGGGCGCCCGTCGGGCAGCTCGCGGGAGAAGATCGGGAAGTCTTCCCTGATCTTCTCCACGTCAAAGCTGAGATTCGTCATGCAGACGCCTTCGTGTACTGCTCGTAGCCCTCGGACTCGAGCTTGTCGGCCAGCTCGGGGCCGCCTTCCTCGACGATGCGGCCGCCGGCGAAGACGTGCACGAAGTCGGGCTTCACGTAGCGCAGGATGCGGGTGTAGTGCGTGATCAGCAGCACGCCGGTCTCGCCGGTGGAGCGGAAGCGGTTGATGCCCTCGGAGACGACGCGCAGCGCGTCGACGTCGAGACCGGAGTCGGTCTCGTCGAGGACGGCGATCTTCGGCTTGAGCAGCTCCATCTGGAGGATCTCGTGGCGCTTCTTCTCACCGCCGGAGAAGCCCTCGTTGAGGTTGCGCTGGGCGAAGGCGGGGTCGATGGACAGGGCGTCCATGCCGGCCTTGAGGTCCTTGGCGAACTCGCGCAGCTTGGGCGCCTCGCCGCGGACGGAGGTGACGGCCGAGCGCAGGAAGTTCGACACCGACACGCCGGGCACCTCGACCGGGTACTGCATGGCCAGGAACAGGCCGGCGCGGGCCCGCTCGTCGACCGACAGCTCCAGCAGGTCGACGCCGTCGAGCAGGACCTGGCCGCCGGTGATGGTGTACTTCGGGTGACCGGCGATCGCGTAGGCGAGCGTGGACTTGCCCGAGCCGTTGGGGCCCATGATGGCGTGGGTCTCGCCGGCCTTCACGGTCAGGTTGACGCCGCGCAGGATTTCCTTGTCCTCGACGGCGACCTTCAGGTCACGGATCTCAAGGGTGGACATGTGTTTATGACTCCTTCGAGAGCGAGACGAGGACGTCATCGCCGTCGATCTTGACTGTGTAGACGTTCACGGGCTTGGTCGCGGGCGGACCGGTGGGCTTGCCGGAGCGGATGTCGAAGCACGAGCCGTGCAGCCAGCACTCCAGCGTGCCGTCGTAGACCTCGCCCTCGCTCAGCTTCACCTCGGCGTGCGAGCAGATGTCGTGCAGGGCGAAGACGTCGTCGCCCTTGCGCACCAGCGCGACCGGGGTCTCGCCGACCTCCACGCCGATGACGCCGTCATCCGGGATGTCGGCGAGCTTGCAGACCTTCTCGAACGCGCTCATCGCGTGAGCTCCGCCTCCACGGCGCTGAGCACGCGCTCGCGGATCTCGTCGATCTGGATCTTCTCGATGAGCTGGCCGAGGAAGCCCCTGATGACCAGGCGGCGGGCCTCGTCGTAGGGGATGCCGCGGGCCTGGAGGTAGAAGATGTGCTCGTCGTCGAGGCGGCCGGAGGCGGAGGCGTGCCCCGCTCCCGCGACCTCGCCGGTGAGGATCTCCAGGTTGGGCACCGAGTCGGCGCGGGCGCCGTCGGTGAGGATGAGGTTGCGGTTGAGCTCGTAGGTGTCGGTGCCCTCGGCCTCGACCCTGATGATGACGTCGCCGATCCAGACGGCGTGCGCCTCGTCGCCCTGCAGCGCGCCCCGGTAGTCGACGTTGGACTTGCAGTTGGGCTGCGAGTGGTCGACCAGGAGGCGGTGCTCCAGGTGCTGGCCGGCGTCGACGAAGTAGACGCCGGACATGTCGGCGTCGCCGCCCGGCGCGGTGTAGGCCACGCTGGGCGACAGGCGGACCAGGTCGCCGCCGAGCGTCACGACGAAGCTGCGGAAGGTGGCGTCCTTGGCGAGCTGGGCGTGGTGGTGCGACACGTGGACCGCGTCGTCGTCCCAGTCCTGCAGGCTGACGACCTTGAGCGTGGCGCCGTCGCCGACGACGAACTCGATGTTGTCGGCGTAGACGGCGCTGCCCTTGTGGTCGAGCACGATCGCGGCCTCGGCCATCGGCTCCACCTTGACCACGATGTGGCCGTAGGCGGCGCCGTCGCCCTCACCGGTGAAGGTGAGCACGGTCGGCTTGGACGTGACGGCCTCGCGCGGCACCGTGATCACGGTGGCCTTCTCGAAGCTGGTCCAGGCCTGCGCGCTGACCCGGTCGGTCGGCTCGAACGCCTTGCCCAGGCGGGCGTCGTCGCGGCCGACCGTCTCGACGGTGACCTCAGGGGCCGCGTCGACGTCGAGCCGGACGTGGCCGACCGCCTCGGGAGAGACGGCCTTGCCGTTGTGCAGGCCCTTCAGGCGCGAGAGCGGCGTGAAGCGCCACGCCTCCTCGCGCCCGCTCGGCACCTCGAAGTCGGCCAGGTCGAAGGACGACTTCCCATGCAGGGTGTCGTGCCGGAGGCGCGCGTTGGACTCGTGGGGCTTCTCGTTCAGGCCCATCAGCCGACGGCTCCTTCCATCTGCAGCTCGATCAGCCGGTTGAGCTCGAGCGCGTATTCCATGGGCAGCTCACGCGCGATCGGCTCGACGAAGCCGCGCACGATCATCGCCATCGCCTCGTCCTCTTCGAGCCCGCGGCTCATGAGGTAGAACAGCTGGTCTTCGCTGACCTTGGAGACCGTGGCCTCGTGGCCCATCGACACGTCGTCTTCCCGCACGTCGACGTACGGGTAGGTGTCGGAGCGGCTGATCTGGTCGACCAGCAGGGCGTCGCACTTGACGGTGCTGGCGCTGCCGTGCGCGCCCTCCTCGATCTGCACGAGACCGCGGTAGGAGGTGCGGCCGCCGCCGCGCGCCACCGACTTGGAGATGACGCTGGAGCTGGTGTTGGGCGCCAGGTGCACCATCTTGGAGCCGGCGTCCTGGTGCTGGCCCTCGCCGGCGAAGGCGACGCTCAGCGTCTCGCCCTTGGCGTGCTCGCCCATCAGGTAGACGGCCGGGTACTTCATGGTGACCTTGGAGCCGATGTTGCCGTCGATCCACTCCATGGTCGCGCCCTCGTAGGCGACGGCGCGCTTGGTGACCAGGTTGTAGACGTTGTTCGACCAGTTCTGGATGGTCGTGTAACGGCAGCGGGCGTTCTTCTTCACGATGATCTCGACGACGGCGCTGTGCAGCGAGTCGCTGGAGTAGATCGGCGCGGTGCAGCCCTCGACGTAGTGGACGTAGGAGTTCTCGTCCACGATGATCAGGGTCCGCTCGAACTGGCCCATGTTCTCGGTGTTGATCCGGAAGTAGGCCTGCAGCGGGATCTCGACCTCGACGTTCGGCGGCACGTAGATGAACGAGCCACCGGACCACACGGAGGTGTTGAGCGCGGCGAACTTGTTGTCGCCGACCGGGATGACCGAGCCGAAGTACTCCTTGAAGAGCTCCTCGTGCTCCTTCAGGCCCGTGTCGGTGTCGACGAAGATGACGCCCTTCTCCTCGAGGTCCTCACGGATCTTGTGATAGACGACCTCGGACTCGTACTGGGCGGCGACACCGGCGATGAGGCGCTGCTTCTCCGCCTCGGGGATGCCGAGCTTGTCGTAGGTGTTCTTGATGTCGGCGGGCAGCTCGTCCCAGGAAGCGGCCTGCTTCTCGGTGGAGCGCACGAAGTACTTGATGTTGTCGAAGTCGATGCCGGTGAGGTCGGAGCCCCAGGTGGGCAGCGGCTTCTTGTCGAACAGGCGGAGGCCCTTCAGGCGAAGGTCGAGCATCCACTCCGGCTCGTTCTTGAGCGCGGAGATGTTGCGGACGACCTCCTCGGACAGGCCACGCTTGGCCGCCGCACCCGCGGCATCCGGGTCGGCCCAGCCGAACTTGTAATTCCCGAGGCCTTCCAGCTCCGGGCGGTCGGTGACAGTCACCTTCCGGTCTCCTTGCTCTCTTCGTTAAGGCTCTTGCCTCTATGTGCGGATTCGCCCAACGAGGTCGGGCTCACGTGTGTCGTGCAGACCCCATCGCCGTGGGCGATGGTGGCCAGGCGCTGCACCGGGGTGCCGAGCAGTTGCGCGAACGCCTCCGTCTCGGCCTCGCACAGCTGCGGGAACTCCGCCGCCGCGTGGGCCACCGGGCAGTGGTGCTGGCAGAGCTGGTCGCCGCCCGACTTGGCCTTGGTGGCCGAGGCGGCGTACCCCTCCGCCGACAGCGCCTGCGCCAGCACTTGCACGCGCTGATCCGCCGGCACCGTCCGCATGACCGGCTCCAGCCGCTTCAGCAGGCTCGAGACCTGCGAGCGGGCGAAGTCGGCCACCGCTTCCTCGCCCATGCGCTCGGCCAGGAAGCGCAGGGCGCTGCCGGCCAGGTCGTCATAGGCATGTTCGAAAGCACTGCGCCCCGCGTCGGTGATGGCGAACAGCTTGGCCGGCCGTCCGCGTCCGCGCTGTCCGCGCGGGCGCACCGTTCGAGGCTCTATCATTCCGTCGTCCACCAGCGCGTCGAGATGACGCCGCACGGCGGCGGGCGTGAGCCCCAGCCGCTCGCCCAGGGCGGCGGCCGCGATCGGACCATGCTCCAGAATCAGCCTGGCCACGCGGGCACGTGTGCTGCGCTCGCTGCCTGGCTCGATGGTGGGCATGTTTTTCACAACATCAGTGTGCCGTAATTCCTTCCCGCCGCACAAACGGATCGGGAAGACCCGGGAATGCAATTTCTCACGTTGGTTAGCCTTACCTAACTCGACGTCCGAGCAGGGTGAAGGTCAGCGCCGAGCCGGCCACGAGCACGACCATGAGGACGGCCATCGGCATCGCCGTGCCCGCGCCCACCACGCCGACGAGCGGCGCGGCGATCGAGCCGAGCGCGAACTGCAGCACGCCCTGCAGCGCCGCGGCGCTGCCGGCGATCTGCTGCGGCTGCCCGGCCAGCGCCATCGCGCCGGTGCCCGGCAGCACCAGGCCCTGGCCCGCCATGATGACGAACAGGCCGGCCACGATGCCGCCCAGACCGAGCCCGATGGTGGCGGCCGCCAGCAGGAGCGCGCCGCCCGCCAGGGCGATGACCAGGCCGATCGTGACGATCCTGGCCGGCTGCACCCGGCCGGCCAGGCGCCCGCCGAGCTGGGCCATGAGGGTCAGCCCGAGCGCGTTGAGCCCGAAGATGAGGGAATACTGCTGCGGCGTGGCCCGGTAGACCTCCTGCAGCACGAACGGCGAGCCGGAGATGTAGGCGAACATGGCGGCGAACGACAGCCCGCCCGTGAGCGCGCTGCCCATGAACGAGCGGTCGCGCAGGAGCTGCCAGAACGTGCGCGCGGTGTGCTTGAGCCCGCCGCCCTCGCGCCGCTCGGCGGGCAGGGTCTCGCGCACCCCGGCCAGCACCGCCACCAGCAGCACCAGACCGGCCACGGCCAGCGCGACGAAGACGCCGCGCCAGGAGGTGAACGCCAGCAGCTGGGCCCCCGCGATGGGGGCCAGGATCGGGGCCAGGCCGCTGACCAGCATGAGCGTGGCGAAGATGCGGGCGATGGCGGCGCCGTCGTACAGGTCGCGCACGACCGCGCGGACGATCACCAGCGCCGCGCCGCCCAGCATGCCCTGCAGCAGGCGCAGCACGATGAGCACCGGCACCGAGGGCGCGAACGCGCACAGCAGCGAGGCCACCGCGAAGCCGCCCACGCCCACCAGCAGCGGCAGCCGCCGCCCGCGCACGTCGCTGACCGGCCCGGCGACCACCTGGCCGACCGAGACGCCGATGAGACAGGCGGTGAGCGTGAGCTGGACCTGGGCGGGGACGCTGAGCATCTCGCCGGTGATGGCGGGCAGCGCGGGCAGGTACATGTCGATCGACAGCGGCCCGATCGCCGACAGCGCGCCCAGGATCAGCAGCAGCAGGCCGCGCCTGACCCGGGAGTCCCCGTCCGTCCCCGCGTCGGCGGACGGCGTGGCGAGTCGAATGGTGGATTGGTCGGATGACGTGGCGTCTGCCACGGACATGGGGGAACCCCTCTCCCTCGCAGGCGGCTGTGACCCACGAGGGCCGAGGGGTCAAACGGGAAAAGAGGCCTTCCGCATTCCCCTATTCCGGATATTTCTTCATCGCGACTCGTTGAGCTGGATGACGGAGAACGCCCCGCCCTGCGGGTCGGTCAGCATCGCGAACGGCCCCTCGGGGGCGTCCATCCTGCCGACCATGACCGTGGCCCCCGCGCGCTCGGCCGCGCCGACGGTGGTGTCGAGGTCGGCGACCGCGAAGTAGGTCATCCAGTACGACGGCGTCTCCGGCGGCAGATCGGCCGGCATCGGCATCATCCCGGCGATGCTCTTCTCGCCGACGCGCAGCTCGGTGTAGGTCGCGCCGTCGAGCTCGAGATCGGCGGGCGTCCAGGAGAAGACGGCCGAGTAGAACCGCCGCGCCTCGGCCGGGTCGCGGGTGACCAGCTCGTTCCAGCAGAACGCGCCGGGCTCGTTGACCAGTTCGGCGCCGAGGTGCTCGCCCGGCTGCCAGACGGAGGCGTACGAGCCGTCGGGCGCCTGGAAGGCGGCCATGGTGCCCGCGTCGAAGATCGGCGTGGGCTCCATGATGATCGTGCCGCCGGAGTTCTTCACCCGGTCGGCGGCCATGGCGGCGTCCTCGGTGGCGACGTAGGTGTTCCAGACCGTGGGCATGCCCGGGGCCTGGATCGGGCCGATTCCGGCCACCTTGCGGCCGTTGAGCCGGAACTGACCGTACCCGCGGGCGGCCGGATCGGGGTTCATGTCGGCCTGCCAGCCGAAGATCTCACCGTAGAAGCGTACGGAGGCCGGTACATCGGTGCTGGACAAGTCCACCCAGCATGGCACTCCAGGGTCGAATCCACTGCGTTGCGACACTGCAACCTCCCTGTGTGTGATTCCGCTTTCAGACTTTCACCCCCGCCCCATGCGCGACGCTAAACGCCCCATCCCGGCGTGTCCACATCCGGACACGCTGGCCTGCGGGCCGGACCGGGCCTGGCAGTCCCTAAACTCGTGGCCATGGAATCCCCAGCCGTCGAGATCATCGACCTGGTCAAGCGATACGGCGGCGCCACCGCGATCGACGGCCTGACGTTGCGTGCCGAGCTCGGCGCCGTCACCGCCGTCCTCGGCCCCAACGGGGCGGGCAAGACGTCCACGGTGGAGATCTGCGAGGGGTTCCGCAGGGCCGACGCGGGCACCGTCCGGGTGCTCGGCAGCCCGCCCGAGCTGCCCGCGCTGCGGCCCAGGATCGGCGTCATGCTGCAGGCCGGCGGGGTGCCCCCGGCGATGCGCTGCGCCGACTGGCTGCGCCTGGTCTCGCGTTTCCACGCCCGGCCGCTCGACGCCGGGGCCCTGCTGACCCGGCTCGGCCTGGCCGAGCACGCGCGCACGCCGTACCGGCGGCTGTCGGGCGGCCAGCAGCAGCGGCTGTCGCTGGCCGCGGCCGTCATCGGCCGGCCCGAGCTGGTCTTTCTCGACGAGCCGACCGCCGGGCTCGACCCGCAGGCCAGGCACGCGTGCTGGGAGCTGGTGGGCGAGCTGCGCGCGGCCGGCGTCTCGGTGGTGCTGACCACGCACCACATGGACGAGGCAGAACGCCTGGCCGACCACGTGGTGATCATCGACAGGGGCCGGGTGGTGGCCGAGGGCAGCCCGGCCTCGCTCACCGGCGCCGAGCGGCAGCTGCGCTTCCGCGCCCGTCCGGGGCTGGCGCTGGAGGAGCTGCTGAACGCCCTGCCCGACGGCAGCGCGGCCAAGGAGTCACCGGCCGGCCACTACATCATCGAGGGCCAGGTCGGCCCGGAGCTGCTGGCCACGGTGACCGCGTGGTGCGCGGCCGAGGGCGTCACCGCCGACGACCTGCGCATCGAACGCCGCACGCTGGAGGACGTCTTCCTGGAGCTGACCGGCAGGGAGCTGCGATGACCCACTCGGACGCCCAGGGAAAGGCCGCGATGACGACCGCGCTCGACTTCACCCCCGCCCCTGGCGCGGCCCCGTTCCCGCGCATGGTGGCGGCGCAGACCGGCGCGGAGATCCGCGCGATGCTGCGCAACGGCGAGCAGCTGCTGCTGACGCTGATCATCCCGGTGCTGCTGCTGGTCGGCTTCTCGCTGGCGCCGATCATCGACATCGGCGGCGGCAGCCGCGTCGACTTCCTGGTGCCCGGCGTGCTGGCGCTGGCGGTGATGTCCACCGCGTTCACCGGGCAGGCCATCGCCACCGGCTTCGAGCGCCGCTACGGGGTGCTGAAGCGGCTGGGCGCCACGCCGCTGTCCAGGCCGGGGCTGATGCTGGCCAAGACGGCGGCCGTGGTGTCGGTGGAGCTCATCCAGGTCGTGCTGATCATCGGCGTGGGCCTGGCGCTGGGCTGGCGGCCGCAGGGGTCGTTCCTGGGCGCGGCGCTGCTGATCGTGGCCGGCACCGCGGCCTTCAGCGGGCTCGGGCTGCTCATGGCGGGCGTGCTGCGGGCGGAGGCCACGCTGGCCGCGGCCAACCTGGTCTACCTGCTGCTGCTCGGCGCGGGCGGGGTGCTGTTCCCGCTGTCGAAGTTCCCTTCCGGGGTGCGCGGCGCGCTGGAGCTGCTGCCCATCTCGGCGCTCACCGGCGGGCTGCGCTCCGTGCTGGCCCAGGGGGCCGCGCTGCCGCTGGCGCCGCTGGCGGTGCTGCTCGGCTGGGCGGTGCTGTCACTCGGGCTGGCCTCCCGTACGTTCCGGTGGGAGTGAGGCGTAGCGCCGCCTGGTGAGCGCGGCCACCGCGGTCAGCGGCAGCGTCACGGCCGCCGACAGGCCGAACAGCAGCGCGTACGCGCCCCGGTCGGCCAGCGGCCCGGCCGCCCACGAGGCGAGCGCGCTGCCGATGAACAGCGAGGCGGCGAAGAACGCCACGGCGGTTCCCCTGGCCTCCGGCGCCACGGAGGTGGCCCAGGTCTGCAGCGACGAGTGCATGAACGACCAGCCCGCGCCGAACAGCAGCGCGGCCGCGGCGACCGCGGCCAGGCTCGCGTCCACGGCGACCAGGACGTGTCCCGCGCACATCTGCGCGCCGCCGACGGCGATCAGCCGCCAGGCGGGCCACGTCCGGGCCAGGCGCTTGACCAGCCGGGAGAACGCCCAGACGCCGAGCCCGTAGCCGGTGACGGCCAGTCCGGCGACGGTCGCGTTCACCCCGTGGTGCTGCAGCGCGGTGGCCAGGAACGGCATCGTGCCGAGCAGGACCGCGCCCTCGACGCAGGCCAGCGTGAACACCAGCAGCGCCCACGGCTTGCGCAGCACCGCCGCCACGTGCGCGCGCACGCCCAGGGCGGCCGCCGCGCGGCCCGGCTCGGGCAGCGCGCGCAGGGTCAGCGCGCAGGCCAGGGCGAGCACCGCGGGCACGGTGAACACCACCCGCCAGTCCACCAGGTCGGCCAGCGCGCCGCCGAGCCCGGTGGCCAGCGCGGTGCCGAGCGCGGCCGCGGCCATCAGGTCGGTGAGCGCGCGCTGGCGCAGCGCCGGGCGCACGGTGTCGCCGACGTAGGTGAGCCCGGTGGGGATGACCGCGCCGAAGCAGGCGCCGGTGACCGTCCTGGCCGCGATCAGCGCGCCGAGTGCGGGCATGACGGCCGAGGCGAGCCCGGCCAGCGCCGCGCCGAGCAGGGCCACGCGCATCACCCTGACCCGCCCGAACCGGTCCGACAGCACGCCCCAGAGCGGCTGTGTCAGCCCGTAGGCCAGGTAGTAGCCGCTGGCCGCGACGACCGCGGCGGCCAGCGGCACGCCCAGGTCGGCGGCGATCAGCACGAGCATGGGGCTGACGGCCAGCCGGTCGAAGCTGCTGACGAACGAGGCGGCCGACAACGCGAGCGGCGGCCGGGTCAGGACGGCGGGCGGTGCGGTGGGGGTCATGAGTCCATGATCAAATTTCGGGGGCCGGGGACCTACCACCCTAGAGGCGGACATGTCCGGCGAGGTCAGTAGGCTTCCCTGATTGCTCTGCGCCTGTGAGGAGTGCCGTGACCGACTTCGCCATCGACGAACCCTTCGATCGTCGACCCCGCCTGCCCGATGCGGGCCGGCTCCTGCGTAACGCGGCCGGCTCCGTCCCGCCGTCCGGGCTGGTGTTCCTGGGGATCGTCTCGGTGCAGCTCGGCGCCGGGTTCGCCAAGGAGCTGTTCGCCGCGCTGCCGCCGAGCGCGGTGGTGTTCCTGCGCATCGCGACCGGGGCGCTGGTCATGGCCGCGGTGGTGCGGCCCCGGCTGAAGGGCCTGAGCCGGCGCGACCTGGCCGTGGGCGTCGCGTTCGGGCTGACGCTGGCCGTGATGAACCTCACCTTCTACGAGGCGATGGCGCGGCTGCCGCTGGGCGTGGCCGTGGCCATCGAGTTCCTCGGGCCGCTCGGCGTGGCCGTGGCCGCCTCACGGCGGCGGCTCGACCTGCTGTGGGTCGCGCTGGCCGGCGCCGGGGTGGCGCTGTTCGCGCCGTGGGGCGAGTCGGGCTCCGTGGGGTGGGTCGGGATCGCGTTCGCGCTGGTCGCGGGGGCGTGCTGGGCGCTGTACATCCTGCTGTCCGCGGCCGTGGGACAGCGGTTCTCCGGCACGTCCGGGCTGGCGTTCGCGATGCTGGTGGCCGCGGTGGCGATCGCCCCCGTCGGGGTGAGCACCGGAGGCGCCGAGCTGTTCCAGCCGGAGCTGCTGCTCATCGGGCTGGGCGTGGGGCTGCTGTCGTCGGTGATCCCGTACTCGCTGGAGCTGAACGCGCTGCGGCGGATGCCCAAGCACGTGTTCGGCATCCTGATGAGCCTGGAGCCGGCCGTGGCGGCGCTGATCGGCGTGCTGCTGCTGGGCGAGATCCTGCAGGTGCAGCAGTGGGTGGCGGTGCTCTGCATCGTGGCCGCCAGCCTGGGCTCGACCCGTACGTCGCGGCAGCCCTGACGGGCAGTCCTGAGCGGCCTGGGGGTCTGATGGGCCCGGGGGCCGCCGCGCGCCTGCGGACGAGCCCCAGGCGCGCGGCGGCGGGCTCGGCCGATGGTGGGCGGGGAGGCCGAGCCCGGTGAAGGCCAGCGGAGGTGCGGGGATCCGCTGGACCGAAGCGGTGGAGGGCACCCGGGCGGCGGCGTGCCGCAGGCGCGCCGGGAACGTGGTTTCCCGGGGGTTTGGGGGCCCTGGCTTGAGGGTACCCGCCGCCTGGTGTGCTCGGTCCTGGATCGGCGCGTGCGACGTCAGTGGGGCTGGGCCCAGATGGTGCGGACGTGGCCGATGTGCTCGGACATGATCTGGGCCACCGCGGCCGAGTCGCCGTTCTTCAGCGCCTCCAGCAGGGCCAGGTGCTCGCGGGCGGAGTCGCCGAGCGTGCCGCGTTCCGCGAGCTGCGACAACCCGTACAGCCGGGCCCGGTTGCGCAGGTCCCTGACCACCTCCACCAGGTGGGCGTTGCCCGACAGCGTCAGCAGCTCCACGTGGAAGCGCAGGTCGGCGTCGACGTAGCCGAGCAGGTCGCCGCGCTCGGCGGCCGAGACGATCTCCTCGGCGATCGGCTTGAGCCGGTCGAAGGCGTCGGCGCGCGCGGTGTCGGCCAGGCGGGCGACGGTGGGCACCTCGATGAGCTGGCGGATCTCGGTGAGCTCGTCCAGGTCGCGCTCGGACAGCTCGGTCACCCGGAAGCCCTTGTTCCGCACGGCCTCGACCAGGCCCTCCTTGGCCAGGTCGAGCATGGCCTCGCGCACCGGCGTGGCCGAGACGCCGAACTGGGCGGCCAGGACCGGGGCGGAGTAGACCACGCCCGGCCGCATCTCGCCGGTGATCAGCGCGGCGCGCAACGCGTGCGCCACCTGCTCGCGCAGGCTCTGCCGCTCTCCCACCATCGGCAGGTCGAGCCGGTCCTCGGCAGCCATCCGCCCATCCCTTCCCTAGATCCACGCCTCGTACGCGGCAGCCGCGATCACCAGGTCCTCCCACGCCATGCCCGTGCTCTTGAACACGCGTGGGCCGGGACCGGGCGTCACCTGCCCGGCGACCAGCTCGGCGAGGTTCCCGGCGAGATGACCAGTGGCGATCGTACCGTGACGGATCGGGATGATCACATCCCCGGCCTCGGCGAGCGCGGCCGCTCGGGCCTCGACGACCACGGTGGCGCGGGCGACGAGGTCGCCGTCGAGCTCGCGCGCGTCCGGCTCGTGCGAGCCGACCGCGACCACGGTGGCCCCGTCGCGGGCGAGCTTACCGGGGAACAGCGGCTCTCTGGCGGTGGTGCAGCAGGCGATGAGATCGGCCTCGGCGACCGCCCGCGCCACCGCCGGTGAGCCGCCGTCGCCGGTCAGTGCGCGGGCGGTGAGCCCCAGCTCGGCGCAGCGGGCCGCCAGCGCCTCGGCGCGGGCCGCGTCACGGCCCACGACCGTCACCCGCTCGACCGGCCTGATCTGCGCGAACGCCACCACGTGCCCCCATGCCTGCGGCCCGGAGCCGAACACCACCAGGTTCGCCGCCGCGGGCTCGGCGAGGTGGTCCGCGGCCAGCGCGGACACCGCCGGCGTGCGCAGCGAGGTGAGCGCGATCCCGTCCATGGCGGCCAGCGGGGTGAGCGTGTCGCCGGCCAGCAGCAGATACGTGCCCTGGATGCGGGGCAGCCCGCGCCCGGCGTTGCCCGGGGCCACGCTCACCGCCTTGACGCCGGCGTAGCGCCCGGCGGCGGCGGGCATCAGCAGCAACTGGCCGGCGGGCAGGTCCACGGCCGAGCGCTGCGGCGTGTCCTCGGGGTCGAGCCCGCCGCGCAGCGCGTCGCCGAGCAGCCGCACCGCCCGGCGCACCGGCACCAGGCGCTCCAGCGTGCCGGCGTCGAGGTAGGGCAGCCCGCTCGCCGCGGCCTGGGTTCGCTCGCTCATCGCAGCGTGAACCCGGTGCCGAGCGGGTCGTCCTGGTCGAGCTCGAAGGTGTGCCGACCGGTGCGGTAGGCCATGCCCTCGATCTCGGGCACGACGCCGCGCCCGCTCTCGCCGGTCACCCGGGCGCGGAACGTGCTGCCCACGATGCTGTCGTGGATCAGCGGGCCGCGCAGCCCCGCGTCGTGCAGCAGCGCCATCCTGGCCGCGGTGCCCGAGCCGCAGGGCGATCGGTCCACCTCGCCGTCGGCGAAGACGGTGACGTTGCGCTGGTGCGCCTGCCCGTCCACGTCGGGCAGCTCGTCGTAGAAGATGACGCCGTAGATGCCCGACAGCCGGTCGTCGTCCGGATGCGTGGCGGCAGGGTGCCCGGCCAGGTCGGCCTTGATCCGGCGGCCGTGCGCGATGAGCGCGGTCAGGTGCCTCGGCTCGACCGTGAGACCGAACGCCGCGGCCGGGACGGAGGCGTAGATCGCGCCGCCGTAGGAGACGTCCACCGCGACGCCGCCCGCGGGGACGCCGCGGGCGATCACGTACGACGGCACGCTGACGAACGTGACCGCGGCGACCCGGCCCTCCCGGCAGCGCACCCGGGCCGTGACCCGCCCGGACGGCACGTCCACCACGACGTCGGTCTCGCCGTCCGGGTCGGCCTTGACCAGGCCCTCGTGCACCGCGTACGCGCCCAGCGCGATCGTGCCGTGCCCGCAGGCGGTGGAGTAGCCGTCCTTGTGCCAGAACAGCACGCCGAGGTGCGCGCCCGGGTCGTCGGGCGGCACCAGGAAGCAGCCGTACATGTCGGCGTGGCCGCGCGGCTCGTGACACAGCAGCCGGCGCACGTGGTCGGCCGCGCGGCCGGCGTTGGCGCGGCGTTCGAGCACGGTGGAGCCGGGGATGTCGGGCACGCCGCCGGTGACGATCCGGAACGGCTCGCCGCCGGTGTGGTAGTCGACGGTGGTGACCAGCGGGCCCGGGTCGCGCTCGCTCACAGTTCGAACCCTTCGGGGAACGGGTCGCGGGGGTCGAGGAAGTACTGGGCGGTGCCGGTGACCCAGGCCCGGCCGGTGATCGACGGGACCACGGCGGGCCGTCCGCCCACGGTGGCGTCCTCGATCAGCCTGCCGATGAAGCGGGTGCCGATGAACGACTCGTTGACGAAGTCCCTGCCCAGCGGCAGCTCGCCGCGCGCGTGCAGCTGGGCCATGCGGGCGCTGGTGCCGGTGCCGCAGGGCGAGCGGTCGAACCAGCCGGGGTGGATGGCCATGGCGTGCCGCGAGTGGTGCGCGTCGGAGCCCGGCGCGGCGAAGTAGACGTGGTGCACGCCGCGGATGCGGTCGTCCTCGGGGTGCACCGGCTCGTCGGCGGCGTTGATCGCCTCCATGGTGGCCAGGCCGGCGGCCAGGATCTCGTTCTTGGCCTTGCGGTCGAAGGGCAGGCCGTAGGCGTCGAGGTCGACGATGGCGTAGAAGTTGCCGCCGTAGGCCAGGTCGTAGCCGATCTCCCCGAAACCGGGCACGGTGACGGCGGCGTCGAGCCTGGCGCTGTAGGAGGGCACGTTGCGCAGCGTGACGGAGGTGGCCATGCCGTCCTGGACGGCCACGTCCACCACGACCAGCCCGGCGGGCACCTCCAGCCGGACCGTGGTGACCGGCTCGACGACCTCCACCATGCCGGTCTCGACCAGCACGGTGGCCACGCCGATGGTGCCGTGGCCGCACATCGGCAGCAGCCCGGACACCTCGATGAACAGCACGCCCCAGTCGGCGTCCGGCCTGGTGGGCGGCTGCAGGATGGCGCCGCTCATGGCGGCGTGGCCGCGCGGCTCGTTCATCAGCAGCCTGCGGATGTGGTCGAGGTGGTCGCGGAAGTGGATGCGCCGCTCGGCCATGCTCGCGCCGGGGATCACGCCGACGCCGCCGGTGATGACGCGCGTGGGCATGCCCTCGGTGTGGGAGTCGACGGCGTGGAAGACCCGCTTCGTCCTCATCGCAGGCCCTCTGCGAGCACCTTCTCGGTGGCGGCGCGCACGACGGCGGCCTGCTCGTCGGTGAGCGGCTGCCTGGGCTGACGGCACGGGCCGCCGCGCCGTCCGGCCAGGTCCATCGACAGCTTGATGGCCTGGACGAACTCGGTCTTGGAGTCCCAGCGCAGCAGCGGGTGCAGCGTCTTGTACAGGGGCAGCGCGGTGTCCAGGTCGCCGGACAGGGCCGCGTGGTAGAGGGCGACGTTGGAGGCGGGCAGCGCGTTGGGGTAGCCGGCGATCCAGCCGACCGCCCCGGCCAGGGCCAGTTCGAGCAGCACGTCGTCGGAGCCGATCAGCAGGTCGAGCCCGGGGGCCAGCTCGGCGAGCTCGTAGGCGCGGCGCGGGTCGCCGGTGAACTCCTTGACCGCGACGATCAGCCCTTCCTCGTGCAGCCTGGCCAGCAGCGCGGGGGTGAGGTCGACCTTGGTGTCATAGGGGTTGTTGTAGGCGACGATCGGCACGCCTGCCTTGGCCACCTCGCGGTAGTGGGCGAAGACCGCGCGCTCGTCGGCCCGGTAGGCGTTGGGCGGCAGCAGCAGCACCGAGCCGCAGCCCGCCTCGGCCGCGCGCTCGGCCCAGCGGCGCGACTCGGCCGCGCCGTACGCGCCGATCCCGGCCATCACGTTCTGGCCGCCGACGGCGGCGACGGCGGTGTCGACCACCGCGGCGCGCTCGGCCTCGGTGAGCGTCTGGTACTCGCCCAGGGAGCCGTTCGGGACGACGCCGTCGCACCCGTTCGCGACCAGCCACCGGCAGTGCTCGTCGTAGGCGTCGAGGTCGACCGACAGGTCGTCGCGCAGGGGCAGTGCGGTCGCCACCATGACGCCGTGCCAGGGCTTGCTGCGATTCGCCATGAAAAATCCTCCAATGTGGGGGTCAGTTTAGGGAGCGGGGTCCTCAACGGTCTCGGCGAGGGCGCCGAGGGTCACCGGCTGGGCGATCGGACGGCGCGGCGGCCGCTGCGGCTCACCGACCAGGCAGGAGACGGCGTAGCCGCACATGCGGCCCTGGCACCAGCCCATGCCGGGCCTGGCCAGCGACTTGACCGAGCGCGCGTCGGTCGCGCCCAGGTCCTGGGCCTGCCTGATCGCGGCCAGCGGCACCTCCTCGCACCGGCACACCAGCGTGTCGTCGCGCAGCCAGGTGCGCCAGCCGGGCGCGACGGGGTAGGCCCGCTGCAGCGCCGCGCCGAACGCACGCATCCGCTCACGCCGGCGCACCAGCGCCTCGGGGACGCCGGCGTCGCCGGGCCGCTCGGGCGTCCTGCCGCCGGTGACGGCGCGGCTCGTGGCGGTGACGGCGCGGCTCGTGGCGGTGACGGCGCGGCTCGTGGCCGTGACGGCGTGGCTTCTGGCGATGGCGAGGCCGGCGATGCGGCCTTCGAGCGCGGCCAGGCGCCAGCCGCCCACGCCCGTGGGCTCGCCGGCCGCCCACACCCCGGGCACGTCGGTGCGCTGGAGTGCGTCGACGGCCAGCACCGGGCTGCCGTCGACGTCGGCGCGCGTCCGGCAGCCGAGCTGCGTGCCCAGGTCGATCTGCGGCACGAACCCGTAGCCGACCGCGAGCGTGTCGCAGGCCACGCGCCGGGTGGCGAGAACGTTCCAGTTCCGGTCGAGCCGCGCGACCGTGACGGACTCCAGCTCGTCGCGGCCGTGCGCGGCCACCACCGCCTGCCGGGTCAGGTACGGCACCCGCGCCCCGGCCAGCCGCAGCCCGTAGCCGAGCGCCTCACCGGCCTTGCCGAGCGCCAGCACCGGGTGACGGGCCAGCCCCAGCCCGCCGTTGGCCTCGAACACGCCGATCACCTCGGCCCCGGCCCCGGCCAGGCCCGCCGCCACGGGCAACAGGAACGGCCCGGTGCCGGACACGACGATCCGCCGTCCGGCCACCACGCCGTTGCCCTTGAGCAGCGCCTGCGCGCCGCCGGCCGTGAGCACGCCGGGCAGGTCCCAGCCGGTGAAGGGCAGCGGGCGGTCGTAGGCGCCGGTGGCGATGAGCACGTGCCGCGCGCGCAGCGTGACGGGACGCCGGTCGGCGGTGACGGCGTGCACGATCAAGCGGCCGTCGCGGTCCAGGTGGCCGTCCCGGTCCAGGCGGGCGTCGCGGTCCAGGTGGCCGTCGCGGTCCAGGTTGCCGTCCTGGTCCAGGTGGGCGTCCTGGTCGCGGGTGACGCTCCACACCTGGTGCTTGAGCAGCACCTCGGCCCGGTCGCCGAGCGCCCGGCACTGGCGCAGGAACCGGTCGAACCCCTGCGGGCCCGAATCGTCGCCCGCCTGGTGCCTGAAGTACTGGCCGCCGAGCCGGGCAGACGCGTCGAGCAGCGCCACCCGCAGGCCGCCCAGGGCCGCGGTGAGCGCGCCGGCGACCCCGGCGGGCCCCCCGCCGATGACCACGAGGTCGTAACTCATGGAGTGGCTCACGACGTCGTGGCTCATGAGGTCGTGGCTCATGAGGTCGTGGCTCATGACGTCGTCACCTCGTCGCCAGGCGCGGCCTCGGCCAGGCAGGCCCGCTCGGGGGTGCGTCCGTTCACCGAGATCAGGCAGTCGAAGCACACCCCGATGCCGCAGAACAGCCCGCGCGGCCGCCCGCCGAACCGGGTGCTGCGCCAGGCGCGCACGCCGGCCGCGTGCAGGGCCGCGCCGATGCTCTGACCGGGCGACACGGGCACCTGACGCCCGTCGACGGTGATGTGGAACGGCTCGGTCACTGCGCCTCCTGCGCGGCCGGTGCGGCGGGGTCGAAGCGGTCGGGGCGGAACGGCTCCAGGTCGAGCTCGGGCCGCTCGCCGGTGAGCAGCCCGGCGATGAGCCGCCCGGTGGCGGGGGCGAGCCCGATGCCCGCGCCCTCGTGCCCGCAGGCGTGGTAGAGCCCGGGCGCGCGCGGGTCGGCCCCGATGACCGGCAGGTGGTCGGGGCAGTACGGCCGGAACCCGCAGTACGACCTGATCGCCCGCACCTCGCGCAGCGCCGGGAACAACGCGACCGCCTGGGCGGCCAGCCGGGCGAGCACGGGCACGGACGTGGTCCGGTCGAACCCGACCCGCTCCCTGCTGGCCCCGATCAGCACGGTCCCCGCCGGGGTGCCCTCGACCACCGCGGACGTCTCCAGCCCCGCCGACGAGCTGGCCACGTTGGTGACGTAGGCGGCGGTGTACACCTTGTGCCTGATCAGCGGCCGCGCCAGCGGCTCGGTCACCAGGATGAAGCCGCGCCTGGGCAGGATCGGCAGGTGCACGCCGGCCAGTGCGGCCACCTCGCCGCCCCACGTGCCAGCGGCGTTGATCACCGCGCCGCCGAGCACGTCGCCCGAGGTCGTGCGCACGCCGGTCACCCGGTCGCCGGAGCGCAGGAACCCGGTCACGGTGACGCCGAGCCGCAGGCGCAGCGCGCCGTGACCGTAGGAGGAGGCGCCGGCCCGCAGCAGCCTGGCCGCCGCCAGCATGGGCTGGACCTGGGCGTCCTGCGGGTAGTACACGCCGCCGGCCAGGCCGTCGGCCAGATGGGGTTCGTATTCACGCAGGGCCGAGCCGGCCACGGGCACGTGGTCGACCTTCTGCTCGGCGGCCAGGTCGAGCAGCCGCCGCTGAACCTCGCCGGTCTCGGCGACGACCAGGCCGCCCTTGGGCTCGAACTCGAACCCGCCGAGCTCCGCCAGCTCCCGCCACAGCCCGTTGGACAGCAGCGCCAGCTCCAGCTCGGGACCCGGCTCCTTGTCCGAGACGAGGACGTTGCCCTCACCCGATCCGGTGGTGCCGCCCGCGACGGGCCCCCGGTCGAGCACGGTCACGTCGAGACCCGCACGCGCCGCGTAGTAGGCGCACGCGGCGCCCACGACCCCGGCGCCGACGACGATCACGTCGGACATCCTCACCTCCTCTCAGTAATATGTCACATACCTTGGCGTTGCGCGAGCTGGTGAAAGGACCGCCCGGCCCGGCCCGTACCATCGTTGACGTGAAGCTACCCACGGACCACCCCAACCCTCTCGTGCGCCGGCTGCTGTCGTTCTGGGCACCCACCCCGGCCTCGCTGCGGGGCTGGGCGCTGGCGGCCGTGGTGGCGAACGCGGGCATCACGCTGACGGGCGCGGTGGTCCGGGTGTCGGGGTCCGGGCTGGGCTGTCCGACCTGGCCCAAGTGCACACCCGACAGCTTCGTCCCGGTGGCGCACGACGACATCTCGTGGGTCAACATGGCCATCGAGTTCGGCAACCGGCTCTTCACGTTCCTGGTGCTGGCCGTGGGCGCGGCCTGCCTGATCGCGGCCATGCGCCTCAGGCCGCGCCGCGCGTCGCTGGTGCGCCTGGCCTGGCTGCAGCCGGCCGGCATCGTGGCGCAGGCGCTGTGGGGCGGCGTGGTGGTCAGGACCGCGCTCAACCCGTTCACGGTGGGCATGCACTACCTGCTGTCCATCGGGCTGATCGCGGCCTGCTGGATGCTCTACGCCCGCGCGGGCGAGGGCGACGGCCCTGCCGTGCGCGTGGCGCACCGCGACGTGCGCAGGCTCGGCTGGGTGCTGCTGGCGGCGGTGTTCGCGCTGCTGGTGGCCGGCGTGGTGGTCACCGGCACCGGGCCGCACTCGGGCGACGTGCTGGCCTCCCGCTTCGACCTGGACATCGAGGCCGTGGCGCGGCTGCACGCCGACATCGTCTACGTCGTGGTGGGGCTGACGTTCGCGCTGCTGTTCGCGCTGCACGTGAGCGACGCGCCCAGGAACGCGCGCCGGGCGGCGCTGGCGCTGTTCGCGGTCGAGCTGGCCCAGGGCGTGATCGGCTACACCCAGTACTTCCTGGCGGTGCCCGCGTTCCTGGTCGGCCTGCACGTGCTCGGTTCGACGCTGGTGTGGATCGCGGCATTGAACGCGGTGACGTCGCTGCGCACCCGGGGGCAGTTGGAGGCCGATTCGCCCCGCTCCCCCACCGAAGCGGCCGCCGCCGTCTGATCGCATATGCCAGGGTATGAGGGGAAAGGTCGGCCCCTCCCCCGCCCTGGAAGGCGTGCGATTTGCTGCGAAAAGTCCGCCCCACCCGCCGGACGCTGCGGCGCGCGTACCAGGCCCTGGTGGCGGTCAGCGTGCTCGCGCTGGCCCCGATGACGTGGGCCTGGCTCGACAGCTCGCCGCACCGCGTGGTGGCAGGCACCGACGGCTGGCTGGCCAGGGTGCCGCCCGCGCAGGCCGCGCTGGTGCTCGGCGCCGGCCTGTTCGCCGGACAGCCCTCCCCCATGCTGGCCAGCAGGCTGGAGATCGCCGCGCGGCTCTACCACGGCGGCAAGGTGCGCGCCCTGCTGCTGTCGGGCGACAACAGCCGCGCCGACTACGACGAGCCCACCGCCATGCGCGACTACCTGCTGCGCCTGGGCGTGCCCGGCTCGGTGATGGTGCTCGACTACGCCGGGTTCGACACCTGGGACTCGTGCGTGCGGGCCAGGAAGGTGTTCGGCGCCGAGCGGGTGACCGTGGTCACGCAGGTCTTCCACCTGCCCAGGGCGGTCGCCCTGTGCCGGACGGCGGGGCTGGCCACGTACGGGGTGGGCGACGACTCCACCAAGCGGTGGGCGGCCGCCACCTACGTCTACGCCGCCAGGGAGCTGTTCGCCACCGCCAAGGCAGCCGCCGACGCGCTGGTGCTGCACTCCGACCCGGTCTTCCCCGGCCCGGCCGAGACCTCGCTGCGCCGGATCCTGTCTCAGCCCGGCGCGCCAGGCGCGTAACCGGGCGGCGGCGTGCCCTGGGCGAAGGTGCGGGCGTGCACGCTGGGCACCGGGAACCCGGAGCGGGCCGTGCTCATGCACTCCAGCAGCGCCCGCTGCTCCACGTGGAAGGTCCGCTCGTCGATCATGTGGCGGCCGGCCCGTTCGTGCAGCAGGCCCAGCTCGGTCGCGGCGAGCTGGTAGTCGCGCATCGCGCGCAGCCCGGGCTTGCCGCCGTACGCCTTGGCCCACTGCCTGGCCTGCCTGCGCCTGGGGAAGGTGGACAACATGTAGATGTCGGCCTGGCTGACCAGCTTGGTCGGCTCGTACGGCGGCAGGTAGCGCTGGATGAGCGCGACGATGCGCCGCCGGTCCCTGAACACCACGCCGATCATCACCAGCAGCACGACCAGCAGTGTCAGGTAGGCCACCACGAGCCCGGGGATGCCGCCGTAGGAGGCCAGCCCGTTCCACAGCCCGTGCAGCAGCATCGCGCCCGACCAACCGGCCAGCACGTAGACCACCCGCTCCGGCCCGTTGCGGGTGGCGGCGTAGGCCACGCCGACGCCGATCATCGAGGTGAACAGCGGGTGCGCGAACGGCGACAGGATGCCGCGCAGCACCACCGTGACCGCCAGGCCCTTGACGCCGAGGTCGGAGTTGAGCGCGTTGATGTAGTAGCTGACGTTCTCGCTCATCGCGAAGCCGAGCCCGACCATGCTGGCGTAGATGATGCCGTCGGTGGGCCCGTCGAGCTCGGCCCGCCTGAACCTGAGCAGCCCGAGCAGCACCAGGCCCTTCATGGTCTCCTCGACCACGGGCGCGCCGAAGGTGGCGGCGATGTTGCGCGCGCTGGCCTCCGACAGCTTGGCCGTGTCGATGATGTAGTGCAGGTTCAGTGAGTTGATCACGCCGGCGACCAGCACCGCCACGCCCGCGCCCCAGGCGAAGGCGAAGATCAGGTTGCTGCGCGGCTCGGGCTCCATCCGGTCCAGCGCCAGCACGGCGGCCAGCAGCAGCGGCACCGGGGCCAGCGCGAGCACGAGCGCGATGAAGAACTGCACCGGAGCGCCGTTGAGCACGTCGAAGGAGAACGAGACCAGAGCGCAAATGCCGGTGATGACCAGCCCGATGATCAACGTGAACGAGGGGCGGTCCTTCAACACCCAGCGTGGATCACGGGACGCCATACGGTGACTTTAACGGATCAGGCATCCGCTGTCCTTCCGAGGTGGTCCTCTCGCCGGTGCCCGCCCTGGTGGCTGGGGCCGTGCGGATCGGCGCAGTGATCGGCCGCGCCCGGGCTGCCGTGGTCGACCTGGAGCGTGGTGTGGCCGATGGCGAAGCGTTCGTGCAGCAGGTCGGCGAGCCTGGCGCGCACCGGGTGGCAGTCGGCGCCGCGCGCCACGAGCACGTGCGCCGACAGCGTGGGATAGCCACTCGTCACCGTCCAGACATGCAGGTCGTGGACTTCCACCACGTCCGGATCGGCGGCCAGGACCCGGCCGATCTCGTCCGGGTCGAGGTCGCTGGGCGCCGCCTGCAGCAGGACACGGGCCGAGTCGCGCAGCAGTGCCCAGCCGGCCTTGAGCATGAGCGCGGCCACGATCAGCGCGGCGACCGCGTCGGCCTGCCTGATGCCGGTCAGCCACACCACCAGGCCGGACACGGCGGTCGCGACGAAGGCGTACAGGTCGTTGAGCACGTGCTGGAAGGCGCCTTCGACGTTGAGCCCGCGCCGGTCGGAGCGCGACAGCAGCCAGGCGGCGGCCGCGTTGACCGCGATGCCCGTCACCGCCGTCACCAGCACCACGGGGCCGACCACGGCGGGCGGGTCGAGCAGCCTGGCCACGCCCTCGTAGAGGAAGTACGCCACCAGCAGGAGCAGGGTCACGCCGTTGATCTGCGCGGAGAGGATCTCGGCCCGTTTCCAGCCGAAGGTGTAGGCGCCGCGGGCGGGCCTGGCGGCCATCCGCATGGCGACCAGCGCCAGCGCGATGGCGAAGGCGTCGGTGAGCATGTGGGCGGCGTCGGAGATCAGCGCGATCGAGTGGGCGAGCACGCCGGCCACCACCTCGACCGCCATGTAGCCGACGATCAGCGCGAGCGCCCCGGCCAGGCGCCGCCTGTCGGCGCCCTCGCGCACAGCATGGCCGTGCCCGTGCCTATGCCCGTGCCCGGCGCCCATCTACGGCCCGTCAAGACCCGCGGCGACCCCTGAAGTGCCCATCACGCGTTCACTGTAACGACGCGGTAAAGCCGCCGCAACAGGCGGTCAGGAAAGCCGTCAGGCCAGCAGCGGATCGATCGCGACGGCCAGGAACAGCAGCGCCAGATAGGCGTTCGACCAGTGGAAGAAGCGCATCGGCCGCAGCTCCACCCCGGTCTTGCCGGAGTTGAGCCTGGCCAGCAGCCGGTGCACCTCCCACAGGCACATCACGCCGAGCACCGCGGCCACCGCCGGGTAGAACAGCGTGGTGCCGGCGACCGGCCACAGCAGCAGCGAGCACGCCACGGTGGCCCAGGTGTAGGCGATCGACTCCAGGATGACCCGGCGCTCGGTGGCCACCACCGGCAACATGGGCACCTCGGCGGCGGCGTAGTCCTCCTTGTAGCGCATGGCCAGGGTCCAGGTGTGCGGCGGCGTCCAGAAGAACACCACGCCGAACAGCACCAGCGGCGCCCAGTCGAGACGCTCGGTGATGCCGGCCCACCCGATCAGCACCGGCATGCAGCCAGCGATGCCGCCCCACACGATGTTCTGCGCCGTACGGCGCTTGAGGATCATCGAGTAGACCAGGACGTAGAACAGGATCGCCCCGGTGGACAGCACGGCGGCCAGCCAGTTCGTGGTCAGCCAGAGTCCAATAGTGGACAAAATCCCCAAGATGATGCCGAAGATCAGCGCCCCGCGCGGCGACACCTGGTGCCTGGCCAGCGGGCGGCGCCGGGTACGGCGCATCTTGACGTCGATGTCGCGGTCGACGTAACAGTTGAGCGCGTTGGCACTGCCGGCGGAGAGGGTGCCGAAGACCATGACCGACACCGAGGTCCACAGCGGCGGCAGCCCACCGGCCGCCAGGAACATCACCGGCAGCGTGGTGATGAGCAGCAGCTCGATGATCCGCGGCTTGGTGAGCGCGATGTAGGCCTTGACGACACTGCCGATCGTCCGCGGCGCCTCCGGCGCGGGAGCCGGGGCCGTCGCCTGCCTGTTGGTCAGCACCGTCAAGGCGCTTCCAGCACGTGCGGAGTCAACGCGTAACCTCTGATTAGAGCGAATCCGTGGATGGGCGCCGTGGCGCCCCTGCGAACAAACAAACTGTAGTCGCAGGGTCGGCCGGTCCGGCCAATGGGGGGCTTGAGCCATTCGTGGACACGCGAGAGTGGAATGGGAATCGATCGTCAGCTCCACTCGGTTAGGGTCCGGTGTGGGCGGGATAGCCAAACCGGTACCACCTCAAAGACAACTAGATTCCGGAGATCGAGCACTTGAGCACCGAACTCGTGCCAGCCCTCGAATGGACCGACCTCGACAAGAAGGCCGTCGACGTCGTTCGAGCCCTGGCGATGGACGCAGTGGAGAAGGCGGGCTCGGGTCACCCCGGCACCGCAATGAGTCTGGCGCCCGCCGCGTATCTGCTGTTCCAGCGCGTGATGCGGCATGATCCGACCGACCCCAACTGGCTCGGCCGCGACCGTTTCGTGCTGTCGTGCGGGCACACCAGCCTGACGCTCTACATTCAGCTCTACCTGTCCGGCTACGGCCTGACCCTCGACGACCTGCGCCGCCTGCGCCAGTGGGACAGCCTCACCCCCGGCCACCCCGAGCACGGCCACACGGCCGGCGTCGAGACCACCACGGGCCCGCTGGGCCAGGGCCTGGCCAACGCGGTGGGCATGGCGATGGCCGCCCGCCGCGAGCGCGGCCTGTTCGACCCCGACGCGGCGCCCGGCACCTCGCCGTTCGACCACAACATCTGGTGTTTCGTCAGCGACGGCGACATCGAGGAGGGCATCAGCCACGAGGCCAGCTCGCTGGCCGGGCACCAGAAGCTGGGCAACCTGGTCGTCGTCTACGACGACAACCACATCTCCATCGAGGACGACACCCTCATCGCCATGTCCGAGGACGTGGTCAAGCGCTACGAGGCCTACGGCTGGCACACCCAGAGCGTCGACTGGACGGCCGGCGGCGAATACCACGAGGACGTCCAGGCGCTCTACGACGCGCTGCTGGCGGCCAAGGCCGAGACGGACCGGCCCTCGTTCATCCGGCTGCGCACGATCATCGGCTGGCCGGCGCCCAACAAGAAGAACACCGGCAAGATCCACGGCTCGGCGCTGGGCGCCGACGAGGTGGCCGCCACCAAGGAGGTGCTCGGCCTGGACCCGGGCAAGACCTTCGACGTGCCCGCCGAGGTGCTCGCGCACGCCCACGAGGTGGCCCAGCGCGGCCGCGCCGAGCACGCCGAGTGGGAGAAGGGCTACACGAGCTGGCGGGCGGGCAACGCCGATCGGGCCAAGGAGCTCGACCGCATCTCCCGCCGCGAGCTGCCCCCGGCCTGGTACGACGCGCTGCCGGAGTTCGAGAAGGGCGGCTCGATGGCCACCCGCAAGGCCTCGGGCGAGGTGCTGAGCGCGCTGGCGCCGGTGCTGCCCGAGCTGTGGGGCGGCTCGGCCGACCTGGCCGAGTCGAACAACACCACGATGAAGGGCGAGCCGTCCTTCGTCCCCGACGAGTACCAGACCAAGGACTTCCCGGGTAACCGGTACGGCCGCACGCTGCACTTCGGCATCCGCGAGCACGCGATGGGCGCCATTCTCAACGGCATCGCGCTGCACGGCGGCACCCGCCCGTACGGCGGCACGTTCCTGGTCTTCTCCGACTACATGCGCCCGGCCGTGCGCCTGGCCGCGCTGATGAAGCTGCCGGTCACGTACGTGTGGACGCACGACTCCATCGGCCTCGGCGAGGACGGCCCCACCCACCAGCCGGTCGAGCACCTGTGGGCGCTGCGCGCGATCCCCGGCCTCGACGTGGTCCGCCCGGCCGACGCCAACGAGACCGCCTACGCCTGGAAGGCCGTGCTCGAGCACACCGACAGGCCCGCAGCGCTCGCGCTGACCAGGCAGAACCTGCCGGTCTTCGAGGGCACCAGCTGCGACGGCGTGGCCCGCGGCGGCTACGTGCTGCGCGAGGCGTCCGACGGCATGCCGCACGTGATCATCATCGCCACCGGCAGCGAGGTCGAGATCGCGGTCGCCGGCCGGGAGCTGCTCGAGGCCCAGGGAATCCCCACGCGAGTGGTCTCGATGCCGTGTGTCGAGTGGTTCAACGGGCAGGACATCGCTTACAGGCAGACTGTTCTGCCCTCGGCGATCAGGGCTCGGGTCGCGGTCGAGGCGGGAATCGCGCTCGGCTGGCACGAGTTCGTCGGTGAGTGCGGCGAGGTGGTCAGCCTCGAACACTTCGGCGCGTCGGCGCCGTACAAGACGCTGTACGAGCAGTTCGGGCTGACGGCGGAGCGCGTGGCGGCGGCGGCCAAGGCGAGCCTCGCCAAGCTCGGTCAGGACAAGGGCGAGACGACGGGAAACTGAACAACCATGAGTGAGATCCTGAACAACCTGTCCGGCCAGGGCGTGGCCATCTGGCTCGACGACATCAGCCGCGAGCGCCTGCGCAGCGGCAACCTGGAGCAGCTCATCCGGGAGAAGAACGTGGTCGGGGTCACCTCCAACCCGACGATCTTCGCCGGTGCGCTCAGCAAGGGCGACGCCTACAACGCCCAGCTGCACGACCTGGCCGTGCGCGGGGTCAGCGTGGACGAGGCGGTGCGGGCCATCACCACCTACGACATCCGCTGGGCCGCCGACGTGCTGCGCCCGGTCTACGACGCCAGCGGCGGCGTCGACGGCCGCGTCTCGCTGGAGGTCGACCCGCGTCTGGCGCACGAGAGCGACCAGACCGTGGCCGAGGCCCGCGCGCTGTGGTGGCTGGTCGACCGGCCGAACCTGTTCATCAAGATCCCGGCGACGCTGGCCGGCCTGCCCGCGATCACGCAGGCCATCTCCGAGGGCATCAGCGTCAACGTCACGCTGATCTTCTCGCTGGAGCGCTACCGCGCGGTCATGGACGCCTGGCTGGCCGGTCTCGAGGCGGCGCAGGCCAAGGGCCTGAACCTGGCCACGATCGAGTCGGTGGCCTCGTTCTTCGTCAGCCGCGTCGACACCGAGATCGACAAGCGCCTCGACAAGCTGGGCAAGCCGGAGCTGAAGGGCAAGGCCGGCATCGCCAACGCGCGCCTGGCCTACGCCGCCTACGAGGAGGTCATGAACTCCGAGCGGTGGCAGCGCCTGCGCGCGGCCGGCGCCCGCCCGCAGCGGCCGCTGTGGGCCTCGACCGGCGTGAAGAACCCCGACTACTCCGACACGATGTACGTCGACCAGCTCGTCGCCCCCGGCACCGTCAACACGATGCCGGAGAAGACGCTCGACGCGACGGCCGACCACGCCCAGATCACCGGCGACACCGTGCGTCCGTTCTACGAGCAGGCCTGGAACACCATGGCCGCGCTCAAGGACGCCGGCGTCGACTACGACGACGTGGTGAAGGTCCTGGAGGAGGAGGGCGTGGAGAAGTTCGAGGCGTCCTGGAACGAGCTGCTCGAGAGCGTCAGCAAGAACCTGGTTCCGTGATGGAGGTCTCCTACCGCGAGGAGGAGGTGGCGCAGCTCGCCTCCTCCGTCGCGGGGCGGCTCGTCGCCGCCGGCGTGCCCGGGCGGCTCGCCGGCGGCGATCCCAGCCTGTGGGGCGAGGGCGCCGGGGTGCGGGCCGGGTTCGGCCCGCCGCCGCACGCCGCTCGCGAGCTGCTGCCCGAACTCGGCGAGCTGGTCGCGCGCGCACGCAAGGGCGGGCTGACGAACGTGGTGCTCGCCGGAACCGGCGACGCGGCGGTGGCGGCCGAGGTGATCTGCCAGAGCGCCGACGTGCCGCTGACCGTGCTCGACACCTGCGACCCCGGTCAGGTGCGCCGCGCCCTGGCCGAGGGCCTGGAGTCGACCACGCTGGTGGTGTCGGGTTCGGGCGTGGAGACCGACGCCGTGCTACGCGTTTACGAACAGGCGTTCCGCGCGGCGGGCATCGAGCCCGCCGCGCGGATCGTGGTGGTCGCCGAGCCCGATTCGCCGCCGGCGATCGCGGCGGGGGCCTCCGGCTACCGGGTGGTGCACGCGGCCGGGGGCGGCGGGTCGGCGCTGTCGGCGTACGCGCTGGTGCCGGCCGCGCTGGCGGGCGCCGACGTGGCGCGGCTGCTCGACGACGCCGGCGAGGTGCTGCCGCTGCTGTCGCTGGAGAGCGGCAACCCGGGTCTCGACCTGGGCGCCGCGCTGGGCGGCGCGGCGCTGAACGGGCGCGACAAGCTGGTGCTCGAAGACCAGCTGTCGGCCTTCAACGGGCTGCCCGACTGGATCGAGCAGCTCCTCGCGGGCGCCACCGGCAAGTCGGGCCGGGGCATCCTGCCGGTGGTGAACTCCGACCCGAACCGCACCAGCGACGAGCTGGTCGTCGGCATCGAGTCCGACGTGGGCGACGTGCGGGTCGACGGCCCGCTGGGCGCGCAGTTCACGGTGTGGGAGTACGCCACGGCGGTGGCCGCGCTGCTGCTGGAGGTCGACCCGGCCGGGCGGCCCGACGCGGCGGAGTCGCGGGAGGACGCGGCCGCGCTGCTGGCCGCCGCCGAGCCGCCGATGAGCGTGCTCGCGCTGACCGACGGCCCGGTCGAGGTGTACGGCCCGGTCAAGGCGCACGACCTGCCCGGCGTGCTGGGCGAGCTGCTGCACGCCATCCCGGACGACGGCTACCTGTCGATCACCGCCTGCCTCGACCGGATGGCCGCCTTCGACGCGCCGGTGCCCGACGGCGCCGACTTCGAGCAGATGACCGACGCGTGGATGATGGCCGACCCGGCCACGCTGCGGGCGCTGCTGGCGATCAGGACCGACCGGCCGGTGACGTTCGGCTGGGCGCCGCGTTCGCTGCGCGGCAGCGGCCAGTACCACCTGGGCGGGCCAGGGAACGGCGTGCACGTGGTGATCACCGGGGCGGTCGGCCAGGACGAGGACGTCGACGTGCCCGGCCGCCCGTACACCCTCGGCCGGCTCCAGCTCGCCCAGGCGCTCGGCGACCTGGCCGCGCTGGAGAGCCGCGGGCGGGCGGCCGTGCGCCTGCATCTGACGGACCGCGCGGCGGGTGTCGCGCGTTTGCTCGAAGCAGCACAGGAGGTTTGAACGATGACCGATCCGGCAGCTCCGTCGGAGGCGGAGGCCGCGGCGGCGGCCTCGGAAGAGGAGGAGGTCGCCGCGGTAGCGGCGGCCGTGGCGGGCACCTCCACCACACTGGAGGTGGCGGCCGCCAACCCGTTGCGCGATCCGCGCGACAAGCGGCTGCCGCGGGTGGCGGGGCCGTGTGTGATGGTGTTGTTCGGCGTGACCGGTGACCTGGCCAAGCGCAAACTGCTGCCGGCGATTTACGACCTGGGCAACCGCGGCCTGCTGCCGCCGGGTTTCTCGCTGGTGGGATTCGCCAGACGCGATTGGAAGGACCAGGATTTCGCCCAGTTGACGCACGACGCCGTCAAGGCGCACGCGCGCACGCCTTTCCGTGAAGAGGTCTGGAAGCAGATCCTCGAGGGCATTCATTTCGTGCCCGGCGAGTTCAACGACGACGGCGCCTTCGACGCGCTGGCGATGGCGTTGGCCGAGATCGACCAGACCAGGGGCACCGGCGGAAACTACGCTTTCTACCTGTCGGTGCCGCCCAAGTTCTTCCCCGTGGTGGTGGAGCAGCTCAAGCGCACCGGGTTGTCCGACGCGCCCGAGGGCTCGTGGCGGCGCGTGGTGATCGAGAAGCCGTTCGGCCACGACCTGCAGTCGGCGCACGAGCTGAACGAGATCACCACCTCGGCCTTCCCGGAGAGCTCGATCTTCCGCATCGACCACTACCTGGGCAAGGAGACGGTCCAGAACATCATGGCGCTGAGGTTCGCCAACAACCTCTACGAGCCGATCTGGAACCGCAGCTTCGTCGACCACGTGCAGATCACCATGGCCGAGGACATCGGCATCGGCGGCCGGGCCGGCTACTACGACGGCATCGGCGCGGCCCGCGACGTGATCCAGAACCACCTGCTGCAGTTGCTGGCGCTGGTGGCGATGGAGGACCCGACGTCCTTCGACGCCAACTCGCTGCGGCGGGAGAAGGAGAAGGTGCTCAACGCGGTGCGGCTGCCGGCCAACCTGGCCAGGGGCACCGCGCGCGGCCAGTACTCCGCCGGCTGGCAGGGCGGCGAGAAGGTGGTCGGCTACCTGCAGGAGGAGGGCATCTCGGCCGACTCCATCACCGAGACCTACGCCGCGATCAAGCTGGAGATCGCCAACCGGCGGTGGGCGGGAGTGCCGTTCTACCTGCGTACCGGCAAGCGGCTGGGCCGGCGGGTGACGGAGGTGGCGGTGGTCTTCCAGCGCGCGCCGCACCTGCCCTTCAGCAAGGACGACACCGAGATCCTCGGCCAGAACGCGCTGGTCATCCGGGTCCAGCCGGACGAGGGCATCACGGTGCGGTTCGGCTCGAAGGTGCCGGGCACGGCCATGGAGGTGCGCGACGTCTCCATGGACTTCGCCTACGGCGAGTCGTTCCTGGAGTCGTCTCCGGAGGCGTACGAGCGGCTGCTGCTCGACGTGATGATCGGCGATCCGCCGCTGTTCCCGCATCAGCGCGAGGTCGAGCTGTCGTGGAAGATCCTCGACCCGATCGAGGAGTTCTGGACCACGCAGGGGCAGCCGGAACCGTACGACTCCGGTTCGTGGGGGCCGGAGTCGGCCGACGCCATGATGCAGCGCGACGGGCGTACGTGGAGGAGACTCTAAGTGACCACTTTCATGTTGTCCGACACGACCGCGGGGAAGATCTCCGCGCAGCTCACGTTGCTGCGGCACCAGATGGGCGCGCCCGCGATCGGCATGGTGCTGACGCTGGTGGTGGTGTGCGAGGAGCGCGACCAGTACGACTCCCTGCGCGCGGCCAGCGACGCGGCCCGCGAGCACCCCTCGCGCATCCTGGTGGTGGTCCAGCGTGAGCCGGACGAGCCGAACAGGCTCGACGCCGAGCTGCGCATCGGCGAGTCCACGCCGGGCGAGATCGTGGTGCTGCGCCTGTACGGCGAGCTGACCCAGCACGCCGACTCGGTGGTCAGCCCGCTGCTGCTGCCCGACACCCCGGTGGTGGCCTGGTGGCCGGGCAAGGCCCCGCAGGTGCCGGCCAGAGACCCGATCGGGGTGCTGGCGCTGCGCCGCATCACCGACGCCAAGGGTTTCGACGACGGCGGCATCGAGGAGCTGAAGTCGAAGGCCAAGCACTACACGCCGGGCGACACCGACCTGTCGTGGGCCAGGCTGACGCCGTGGCGCAGCCTGCTGGCGGCCGCGTTCGACCAGCCGGTCGGCGAGGTGGCCGAGGGCGTGGTCGAGGCCGCGGCCGGGCATCCGAGCGCGCCGCTGCTGGCGGCGTGGCTGACCGAGCGGCTGGGCGCGCCGGTCACCGTGGCCGACTCTCCCGGGCCCGGGCTGACCGCGGTGCGGCTGCGGACCTCCGACGGCGAGCTGTCGGTGGTCAGGAGCGACGCCAGGCTCGCCACGTTGTCGCGGCCCGGGCAGCCCGACAGGAACGTGGCTCTGGCCAGGCGCAACACCTCGGAGCTGATGGCCGAGGAGCTGCGCAGGCTCGACTCGGACGAGACGTACGAGGCGGCGGTCAAGCGGTTCGCGCGCACGTACCCGTTCTGAACCCGGCGGGGTTCCGCCGAGTAAGGTGGCCGGGCGCCGTGATCGGCGCCCGGCCTTTCATGTCGATGGAGAGAAGTGTTGTGAGCGTTCCTAACGTTGTCGTGCACCGCGACGCCGATGTGCTGGCCAAGGCGGTGGCGGCGCGGATCATCACGCGGCTGGTCGACGTGCAGTCGGCCAAGGGGTCGGCGTCGCTCGTGCTGACCGGCGGCTCGGTCGGCATCGCCACGCTGGCCGCGATCGCCGCCACGCCCGCGCGTGACGCGGTGGACTGGCGGCGGCTCGACGTCTGGTGGGGCGACGAGCGGTTCCTGCCGGCCGGCGACCCGGAACGCAACGAGACCGGCGCCCGTCAGGCGCTGCTCGACCAGGTGGACCTCGATCCCGAGCGGGTGCACGTGATGCGCGGGCCCGACTCGGGGATGTCGGCCGAGGAGTCCGCCGACGCCTACGCCGCCGAGCTGCGTGCCGCGGCCCGTCCGGAGGACCACGGGCCGGTGCCCGGCTTCGACGTGATGCTGCTCGGCATGGGCCCCGATTCCCACGTGGCCTCGCTGTTCCCGGGCATGCCCGCGCTGTACGACACGCGTTCGGTGGTGGCGGTGCACGGCTCGCCCAAGCCGCCGCCCACGCGCATCTCGCTCACGCTGCCCACGATCCAGGCGGCGCGCGAGGTGTGGGTGGTGGCCGCCGGTGAGGAGAAGTCGGGCGCGGTGCGCCTGGCGCTGTCCGACTCCGGCCCCGTGCAGGTGCCCGCGGCCGGCGCCAGGGGCCGCAGCCGGACGTTGTTCCTGCTGGACCGGGCCGCGGCCGGCAAGATCCCGCCGGAGCTCGGGCGGCTGGCCTCGCCGTGACCCTCCGGGCTCAGCCCGCGGCGGCGGCCAGGTCGTCGATCTCCTGGAGAAGCGCGGCCTTGCGCTCGCCGGGCAGGTAGGAGGCGGTCACGCCGTTGCGGGCGAGCCCGGCCAGCTCCGGCACGCCGAGGCCGAAGACGCGCGCGGCGAGGCGATACTCGTCGGTCAGGGTGGTGGCGAACATCGGCGGGTCGTCGCTGTTCAGCGTCACGAACAGGCCCTCGTCCAGCAGGCGCGGCAGCGGGTGGTCCTCGATGCGGGCGATCTGGCCGGTGCGCAGGTTCGAGGTGGGGCAGACGTCCAGCGGGAGCCTGGTCTCGCGCAGGTGTGCCACCAGCCGCGGGTCGGCCAGGCAGGAGATGCCGTGGCCGATGCGCTCGGCGCCCAGGCCCTCGATGACCTCCCAGATCGTCTCGGGGCCGGTCATCTCGCCGCCGTGCGGGACGCTGTGCAGCCCGGCCGCCCTGGCCGCGGCGAACGCGTCGCGGAAGGCGTCGCGGTAGCGCGGCCTGGGCTCCTCCATGCCACCGAGGCCGAAACCTACCAAGGCCGTGGGAGGTTCGCTCAGCGCGTGCTCCAGGGTGATGCGCGCCGCCTCCTCGCCGTACTCGCCCGGGATGTCGAAGATGTAGGTCAGCTCGATCCCGTGCTCGCGCAGCGACCCCGCGGCGGCCAGGTTCAGCGCCTCGGTCACCTCGCGCATCGGCATTCCGACCCGATGGTGCGAGTACGGGGTGACCTGGAGCTCGACGTACCTGCCGCCCTGTCCCGCCAGGTCTCTGGCCAGGCCGAGCACCAGCGTGGCCACGTCCTCGGGGGTGCGGACCAGCCGGTTGACGGCCTGGTAGACCCGGGCGAAGTCGGCGAAGTTCCTGAAGGTGTAGAAGCGCCGCAGTTCTTCCTCGTCGGTGGGCACTTCGCTGTCCGGGTGCCGGCGCGACAGTTCCAGCACGGTCGGCACCGAGGCCGAGCCCACCAGGTGCACGTGCAGTTCCACCTTGGGCAGGGCGGTGATGAAGGCTTCGAGCGCCGGGGAGGGCGCCGGGGAGGGCGGCGGCGTGAGTGGCGGGGAGAGCGT
>NZ_JABCPZ010000029.1 GCF_013283785.1 Nonomuraea antri | reverse complement strand
GTGTCCATGATGCTGGCCGTGTCCATGACGCTCGCCGTGCTCATCCAGCCCGCCATGCTTATCCAGGCCGCCGAACTCGCCGAGGCCGCTGAACCCGCCGAACTCGCCGAGCCCGCCGGGCCGGGTGTGCGCAGGACCCTCGCCGCCGCGGACCACCACGGCCGCCGCGCCCCGCCGTGCCGCCTCCCGCACCGACGCCGCCACCGAAGCAGGCAACCCCGCCGCAAGCACGACCCGCCCCTCGTACGACCGCCCGGGCCCCTCGTCCCCGATCACCACGCCCAGGATCGGGACGTCCTGACCGGCGGGCGCCAGCAGCAGCCGCAGGATCCCGCCGTCGTCGAAGGTCAGCAGCTGCCGGAGCGTCACTCCCTTGGCGTCGTCGTGGGTGCTGTCGTAGGCCATGCGGCAGAGCATATTCCGACAAATCGCCCGTTCTCGGATCGGCCGTCAGCGATAGGCCGCCGCCTGGAGGGTGTAGAGATCGGCGTAGAGCCCGTTCAGCGCCATCAGCGCCTCATGATCGCCCTGCTCGGTGATCTTCCCGTGGTCGAGCACGTAGATCCGGTCCGCGTAACGCACGCTCGCCAGCCGGTGGGTGATCAGCAGCACCGTGCGCCCGTCGGCGTGCGAGCGGATGCGCTCGAACAACGCGTGTTCGGCCCGGGCGTCGAGCGCGGCGGTCGGCTCGTCGCAGATGAGCAGCGCCGCGTCGCGATGGAACCCCCTGGCCACGGCGATGCGCTGCCACTGACCGCCCGACAGTTCGTGGCCGTCCTTGAAGCGCCGGTCGAGCAGCGTGCGGTAGCCGTGCGGCAGCTCGGCGACCACCTCGTCGGCCCCGGCCACGGCGGCGGCCGCGTCGAGCGCCTCCTGGCCCTTGTCGGTGCCCATCGTGATGTTGTAGCGGGCGGTGAGCGGCCAGCGGGT
This sequence comes from Nonomuraea antri, assembly GCF_013283785.1. Classification (GTDB taxonomy): domain Bacteria; phylum Actinomycetota; class Actinomycetes; order Streptosporangiales; family Streptosporangiaceae; genus Nonomuraea; species Nonomuraea antri. The sequence goes on along the minus strand of NZ_JABCPZ010000029.1, from coordinate 68,750 downwards.
GTGGTCCTGGGCGATCACCGCGGTGCGCCGGCGCAGGTCGTCGGGCGGCACGTCGCGCAGGTCGACGTCGTCCCAGGTGACGTGGCCGCTGTCGGGTTCGTAGAGGCCGGAGAGGATCTTGGCGAGGGTGGTCTTGCCCGAGCCGTTCTCGCCGACGAAGGCGATCACCTCGCCCTGCTTGATCTCGACCGAGACGCCGCGCAGCGCCGGCGACCCGGCGCCGGGGTAGCTGAAGGTGACGTCGTCGGCGGCGATGCGCTCGAACGTCTCCGGCATCGCCGCCGGGCGCGGCCCGGCCAGCCGGCGTTCGGCGTCGGCGCAGAACTCCAGGAAGTCGGTGAAGTAGAGGCCCTCCTCGTAGAGGCGGTTGGTGGCGTACATCAGGTTGGCCAGCGACTGCTGGGCCGAGCGGATGGCCAGCACCGCCGTGCCCGCCACCGCCAGCGCGATCGCCCCCGCCGCGAGCAGCACGCCGAGCGCGACGTAGACCAGCGCGCTGCCGAGACCGCCCAGCGCCTCGCCCACCAGCCTGGCCAGCGTCTGCCGCTTGGCCAGGCCGAGCAGCACGTCTTGCTCCGCCTTGGCCACCGCGTCGTACATGCGCAGCAGGAACCCGCGCATGGTGAACGAGCGCACCTCGGCCGCCGGCCGCCGATCGGCCAGCAGCTCACCGATGATCCATTTTCGGCGGTTGGCCGGGATGAGCGCGTAGAGGGTGGCGTAGCGCATGCGCGCGCTGCGCACCGCGGCCCAGGCGTCGGGCAGCACGGCCAGCAGCAGCAACGGCAGCAGCACCGGGTGCAGCACGCCGAGCACGCCGGCCACCGCCGCGATGCCCACCGCGGCCGTGACCACGTTGATCGCGGACGTCACCACCGAGTCGGCCATCGCCACCCCGCGCAGCCTGGCCCGTTGTAAGGCGTCGTGGAACTCCGGGTCGTCGTAGGACACCAGGTCGACCTGGCTGGTCAGCCCGTAGAGCCGCTCCTCGGTCAGCCGCGACACCTGGGGGTCGAGCCGCGACTGCGCCCACCCGGCGCCGGCCTGCACGCCGGTGCGCAGCGCGGCGGCCACCGCGACCAGCGCCAGGCTGGGCAGGGCGGCCACCACCCGGTCGGGCGTGGGACCCTCGCTGAACAGCGCGTTGAGCACGCCGGTGGTGGCCAGCAGCCCGAAGGCGGTGAACACCCCGCCGAGCAGGTTGAGCGCGACGGTGGCCACGGTGTCGCGCGGGCTCGCCCGCCAGGCCATGCCCATCGCCTGCGCCACGAGCGAGGGCAGCCGCCTGGCGATGGTGAGGAACCCGACCTCCACCATCTTGTCGGTGTGGGCATGCCAGTCGGAGAAGGAGATCTCGCCGAGTTCCAGCGGCTCGTCGGCCATGCCTTGAGTGTGCCCGCGGGGACCGACAATTTCCCTCCGACAATTCCCGGCGAACGGCTGCGGGGACCACTTTCACCGCCAACGCTCTGGGCGCACAACGTAGTTGATGTCACACTCTGAGTGATGCTGCGATCAGAGCTCGGCAACCTGCCGGCCGAACCGAACCTGTTCATCGGCCGGGAGTCGGATGTGGACGAGCTCGTCCACCTGATGAAGGTGACGAGAGCGGTGACGTTGTGCGGCGCGGGCGGCATCGGCAAGACCCGCTTAGCGGTGCGCCTGGCCGCCAGGATCGCCCCCGACCACCAGGACGTGCGCCTGATCGAGCTGGCCGACCTGGAGAAGGGCGCCCTGCGCGCCCGGGTGGCCGCCGCGCTGGCCATCGCCGGCGACCTGCCTGAGACGATCGGCGCCAGGCGCCTGCTGCTGGTGCTCGACAACTGCGAACCGGTGATCGGCGAGTGCGCCGAGCTGTGCGGCGAGCTGCTGGCCGCCTGCCAGAACCTGACGATCCTGGCCACCAGCCGCGAGCCGCTGCGCGTGCCCGGCGAGACGGTCTGGCGCGTGCCGCCGCTGGCGCTCGGCGACGCCGGGTCCGAGTCGGTGCGCCTGTTCGTGGCCAGGGCCGCGGCGGCCAGGCCGGACTTCGAGCCGAACGGCGAGACGCTGCCACTCATCGCCGAGCTGTGCCGGGCGCTCGACGGGCTGCCGCTGGCCATCGAGCTGGCCGCCGCCATGGTGCGGGTGTTGTCGGTCAGGCAGCTCACCGAACGGCTCGACGACAGGTTCAGGCTCCTGGCCGGTGGCGCCCGCACCGCCCCGGCCAGGCACCGCACGCTCCGGGCCGCGGTCGACTGGAGCTACCGCCTGCTCAGCCCGCAGGAGCGGCTGCTGCTGCGCCGCACGGCGGCCTTCCGCACCTGCTGGACGCTCGACCTGGCGGAGTCCGTGTGCGCCGGCCCCGGGCTGCCCGAGGAGGAGGTGCTGCCCAGGCTCTGCGACCTGGTCGACAAGTCGCTGATCGTGCTCGACGGCGAGGTCTCGGGCGAGGCCAGGTACCGGCTGCTGGAGACCGTGCGCGAATACGCGCTCGAACAGCTCGCCGAGTCGGGCGAGGAGGCCGAGCTGCGGCGCGCGCACCTGCTGGCGCTGGCCGCGCTGGCCGAGAGGTTCAGGTCCCTGGTCGCGCCGGGCGCGCGCACACCGTGGCCGGTGGTCCAGCGCCTGGTCAACGTGCTGGAGGAGCTGAAGAACGAGATCGCCTGCGCGCTGGACTGGTCGATCGCGGTCGGCCTGCCGCGGACGGCGCTCCAGCTGCTCACCGACCTACGATACGTCCTGGTCGCGACGGGCCGGAGCATCGGCATGGAGTCCAGGCTCGACCGGCTGCTCGACCTCGACGTGGCCGGCGTCGGCGCCGGGCTGCGCGGCCAGGCCACCATCCTGCGCGGCGAGCTGGCCCTGTCCGCCGGAGACGTGCAGACCGCGGCCCGATGTGCACGCGCGGGCGTGGACCTGTGTAGAAGCGCGGCCGATGTGTACGGCGAAGCCGTCGGCCTGATCACGCTGGCCAGGGCCACCGGCGAGCAACGAGCACTCGACGCGGCACTCGACACCGCGCTCGACGTCGCCGGCCGCCAGGGCGACCGCATCCTGGCCTCGATGGCCCAGGCCACCAAGGCGAACCTGGCGCTGCACCACGGCCGTCTGCACGAGGCGCAACGCGCCTTCCAGGAGGTCCTGGCCCTGTGCGAGCAGCTCGACAACCACTGGGGCCGGTGCACGGGCCACATCGGCCTGGCCCAGGTGGCCAGGCGCGGCGGCGACAACGCCACCGCCAAGCGTCACTACGAAGCCGGCCTGAGCCTGGTACGCCACGTCGACGCCAGGCAGCAGATCATCAGCTGCCTGGCCGGGCTCGGCAAGGTGGCCATCGACCAGGGCGACCTGGCCGAGGCCAGGGCCAAGCTCACCGAGGCGCTGGTGCTCAGCCGCGACGCCGGGCTGCGCGTCAGCATCGCCAGACGGCTGGAGGCGTGGGCCGCGCTGCTCGCCGCCGAGGGCGACCACCGGCGCTCGGTCCTGCTGACGGCCGCCTCGACGGCGCTGCGCGACCGGCGTCCCGACGCCCGCACCGAGGAACTGCTCGACCCGGCCCGCCGGCGGCTCGGAGACACGCTGGTCGACCTGCTGTGGGCGGAGGGCCGGGCGATGACGCTCGACCAGGCGGTGGCCTGCGCGCTCGACGGCCAGATGCCCGAGTCGCCGGCCGAGCAGGCGGCGCCGGCCGCCAGGTCCAGCAGGCTCACCGCCAGGGAGCGGGAGATCGCCGAGCTGGTGGCCCGCGGCCTGAGCAACCGGGCGATAGCCGACGAACTGGTCATCAGCCCGGCCACGGCCGCCAGGCACGTCGCGAACATCCTGTCCAAGCTGGGCTTTTCCACGCGTACACAGATCGCCGCATGGGTCATCGGCGGGCGCTGAACCGGCGCACGTCTACACATGGCGGCCCCCGGCGGTTACACCCTCGAATGGCCATGTCAACGCATGTGCACTCGCGCCGCCCCGCCTACCGTTGCTGCATGTGATCGGCCGTGCAGCGCGGAAGGCCACCCCAACGCTCGGGGGCGCCGCGGCCGTTTCACCGGGGACGTCACGCGTCCTCACGGGGTCGGGCCTCCTCGGAGGGGTGGGGGTCTGGCTCCGGGACGCGTGACAGCGGGCTCGAGTCGCGCAGGGCTCGGGCCCGCCCATCCCGCCGGGGCGGGCCGGCGCGTCCACGGGGAATGCACATCGGGATACATACATCGGTGGATGCCGGCGTGGCCGTGGCGGTCGTACGTTGGCGGGCATGAAGCCCTCCGCCTCGACCACCGGCACCGTGATCCACGAGGTGTTCCGCCGGGCCTACGAGCGCGGCGACCGCCCGGCGCTCATCGACCTGCGCGGCGGCCAGGTCTACGGCTACCGCAAGCTGGTGACGGAGGTGACCAGGGCGGCGTCGGGGCTGGTGCGCCGGGGCGCCCGCCGCGACCAGGTGGTGGGCGTGCACGTCTCCACGGCGGGCGCGCAGACCCTGGCCACGCACACGGTGCTGGCGTCCGGCGGCGTGGTGGCGCCGATCGACCAGGCGCTCGACGTGCCCGACCTGGTCAAGCTGCTGCGCGAGTGCGACGCCCGGGCCCTGTTCACCTCGCCCGACCTGGCTGAACGCGCGGTGCTCGCGGCGGAGGAGTCGCGGGTGCGTCAGGTGATCTCGCTCGGCCCGGCGCTCGACACGATCGACTTCCGCACCCTGCTCACGCTGGAGCCGACCGCGCTGCCGGTGCTCGACGCCAAGAGCCAGGACGCGTTCGTGCTGCCCGGCGGGCGGCGGCTGGCGCACACCGAGCTGCTGGCCACGATGGCCGAGCTCGATCTGGGCGTGCGGCTGGCCGAGTCCGACGTCGTGCTGTCCACCTGGCGTCCCGACGGCGGGCTCGGCCTGCCCGCGCTGATCGGCCTGGCAGTGAGCAGGGGCGCGCTGGTGGTCACCACCGGGCCCGGCGACGTGCCCGGCACCAGCCACGACTTCTCCGTCACGGTGCTGACCTGCCCCGACGGCACACTCGAACGCATCGGTTGAAGCGTCGCCCCGCATCGGCTCAGACCTCGCCCGCGTCGGCTCAAGCGCCGCGCGCCGGTCAAGGCGTCGTACGCACCGGGTTCGCGCCGTGCAGCAGCGGCTCGCCGCGCACGTATCGGGCCACGTCGGCGGCCACGATCCGGGCCGCCTTCATCGCCGTCTCCTTGCTCGCGCCGGCCAGGTGCGGGGTCATGATCAGGTTGGGCGCGGTCAGCAGGCGCGAACCGTCCGGGATGGGCTCTTCGGGGAAGACGTCCATGGCCGCGCCGAACAGGTGGCCCGACTCCAGCGCGTCGCAGAGCGCGTCGTAGTCGAGCAGCGCCCCCCGCGCGCAGTTGACCAGCACCGAGCCGCGCGGCATGCGGGCGATCTCGGCGGCCCCGATCATGCCGGCGGTCTCGGCGGTGGCACGGGCGTGCAGCGAGACGAACCCGGCGCGCTCCAGCAGCTCGGGCAGCTCGACCCGGCCAGGCACGTCCACGTAGGGGTCGTGGACCAGCACCTCGGCGCCGAACCCGGCCAGCATGCGGGCCACCCGCTGCCCGATCGCGCCGTAGCCGACCAGTCCGACCGTGCCGCCCTCCAGTTCGGGGCCGACGTTGTCGTACATGTAGTAGTCGCCGCGCCAGACACCGCCGGCCAGGTCGGCGTGCGTCTGCGGGATGCGGCGCGTGGCGGCCAGCAGCATGGCCAGCGTGTGCTCGGCGGTGGCCACCGCGTTGCGCCCGGGCGCGTACGTCACCCGCACCCCGGCCGCGGTGGCCGCCTCCAGGTTGGCGTTGACCGGGCCGCCCCGGCTGACGCAGAAGAGCCGCAGGTCGGGCGAGGCGTCGAGGACCCGCTTGGTCAGCGGCGCCATCTGGGTCACGCACACCTCGACCCCGCGCAGCGCCTCGATCAGCGCGTCCTCCACGTCGGACGCCTCGTCCACCTCGCCCACCCGCCCGAACGGCTCCACCGGCCAGGGCAGGGTCAGCTCCGTGACCTCCAGCTCACCGGGGACCTCGGCCCGCAACGCGTCGGCGAACAGGCGGTTCTGGACGAAATGATCGCCGGCGGCGAGCACTCGGATGGTCAACGAACGGCTCCAATCGGGGAGTTGTACTGCAGGAGCGCGGCGTGCCCCGCCTCCAGCCGCAGCTCGGTCAGCGCGCAGTTGTCCAGGCGCGGGAAGGTCCGCCGGTAGGCGCCGATCGGCACCCCGATGAGGCGGCACAGCGCGATCCTGATGGCGGTCGTGTGCGCGACCACCAGCACCCGCCCGCCGAAGGCGGAGATGTCGTGCAGCGCGGCGATGAAACGGTCGGCGGCCAGGTGCGGGTCCTCGCCGCCCGGCAGCGGGTGCGCGGCCGGGTCGGACTCGAAGGCGGCGCGCGCGGCGGGGAACCGTTCGCGCATCTCGGCCGCCGTCAGGCCGTCGGCGTCGCCGAAGTCCAGCTCGCGCAGCCTGGCGTCGGTCCGAAGCTCGACGCCCGCCGCGGCGGCGCTCGCGGTCGCGGTGATCACGGCGCGGCTCAGCGTCGAGGCCCACACTCCGCTCAGCCCCGCCGTCGCGGCCCACTCGGCCAGCCTGGCGGCCTGGTCGTGACCGCGCGGGGTCAGCTCGACGTCGCTGAGTCCGGCGTAGCGGTTCTCGGCGTGCCAGACGGTCTCGCCGTGGCGCACCAGCACCAGATCGGTCATCGATGGGTCCTCTCGCGGGCGTGGGCGGCGGCGGCGGACGGCAGCCAGCCGCGCTTCTCCAGTTCGTCGACGAATCCCAGGTACGGCTCACGCAGGTCGGCCCCGGACGGGTCGACCACCTCGCGTGTCCTGACCATCCCGGCCCCGCCGCCCGAGGCCAGCACGGCCATGCCGAGCGCCGGTTCGGCGTTCTCGCGCAGCGTCACGGGCCGGCCCAGCACGTCGGCCCTGAGCCGGTTCCAGTACGGGCTGCGGGTGGCCCCGCCGGTCAGCACGATCTCGCCGTCGACCGGGGCGCCGAGCAGGTCCAGGTAGTCGAAGCAGAGCCGTTCCACGAAGGCCGCGCCGAGCAGGACGGCCGCGTACCGTTCGACGTCGTCGCGCGGCTCGCCGAGCGTGAACCCCTCCGCCTCCGAAGCCGCGAACGGGAACCGCTCACCCCGCGAGACCAGCGGATACGTGACCGGCAGGCCGGCCACCGGCCGGGCGGCGGCGGCGCGGCCCAGCGCGTCGAGATCGCGGCCGGGCAGGTCGCGGGTCAGCACGCCGGCGCCGGTGCTGGACGCGCCGCCGGGCAGCCACGAGCCGTCCGGCGCCCGGTGCGAGTAGACCACGCCCAGCGGGTCGTGGATGAGCTGCCTGGTCACGCCCTTGAGCACCAGCGTGGTGCCGAGCACCGAGTTCCAGTTCCCCGGCGTGAGCGCGCCCGCGCCGAGCTGGGCGGCGCACCCGTCGGTGGTGCCCGCGATCACCGGCGTGCCCTGGGGCAGCCCGGTCTCGGCGGCGGCGGACGCGCAGACCGTGCCGAGCACGGCGCCCGGCCTGACCACCGCGGGCAACATCGCCGCGGGCACGCCCAGCGCGTCGAACACCTCGTGCGGCCAGCGTTCCTCGATCAGGTCCACGCCGGTCTTGAGCGCGTTGCTCAGATCGGTGGCCACCTCGTGCCCGACGAGCCGCCGGTTGACGAAGTCGTTCTGGTGGGCGAGCCGCGCGCCCTCGGGGGCCTCGCGCAGCAGCCACAACAGCTTCGGCAGCGCCCAGTTGGGCTGCATCCGCCGGTAGCCCAGCCGCTCCCACACCGCCGCGCCCAGCTCGTTGACCAAAGCGGCGTCGGCCCGGCGGTCGTCGTACATGAGGCCGGGGGTGAGCGGGGCGCCGTCGGGGGCGGTGAGCAGGACCGTTCCAGAGGTCGCGGCCACCGCCACGCCCGACACGCGCGCGGCGGGCACGTCGCGCAGCGCCTCGCGAGTGGCCGCGGCCAGCTCGCGCCACCACTGCTCGGGGTCCTGCTCGTGCCTGGGGCCGTCCCTGTGGCTGGTCAGCGGGCGGCTCGCGGCGGCGAGCAGGGTGCCGTCGCCGGTGACCGCCATCGCGCGCACGCTCTGCGTGCCCAGGTCGACGCCGATCCACACGCTCATGACCGGCCCCGCATCTCGGCCAGCAGCGGCCACGAGACGGCGTGGGCCCGGCGCAGTTCCAGGAAGTCCGCGTACAGCTCGGCGTACCGCTCGTGCCGTGCCGGGTCGGGCTCGACGGCCGGGCGCAGGCGTACCTGGCCGGTGGCGGCCGCGGCGATCGACGGGGCCGCACCCGTGGCGGCCAGGCCGACGAGCGCCGCGCCGCGCGCGCCCACCTCGACGTCGGCCGAGCGCCGGTGCGGCTCACGCTAGCGCGGGTGCGGAATATTTGTCCAGCAAAAGTGTTCAGAGCTGGCGAGCGGCTGCCACCAGGCCCTCTGCCGTGGGAGTGTCGGTGACGAGCTGGTTGAAGTAGCCGCCCCGGGCCCCGGCCACGATCGAGAGCACCTTCTCCGCGCCGACCGCCACCGCGATCGAGGCGGGCACCCGCCGCAGCTCGTCGAGACCGGTCGCCACCAGGCGCTCGCTGCCCGGATACGACACCGGCGCGCCGTCGCGGTCGTAGATGCGCGAGCACACGTCGCCCACCGCGTGGCGCAGGCTGTCCGCGTCGCGCGGCATGAACGAGGGCATCATCTGCCGCATCAGCGGCGCCGAGCCGACGCCGACGATCGCGCACTTGGCGCGCGCCCACAGGTCCATCACCCGGCGCACCGACGGCTCGTGCTTGAGCGAGTAGAACAGCTCGGGCCCCGGCATCGCCGGCGCGTACAGGTAGGCGGGCACGCCGCCGACGCGTTCGGCCAGGATGCGGGTGGTCTCGTTGGTCTGGAACCAGGGCTGCGGCTCCTCCTGGCCGCCGACCGCCGGCGCGATCGTGACGCCGGGGAAGCGGCCGAGCCCCTCGCGGGCGCACTCGTAGACCGTGGTGCCCGACGAGACCAGCACCACGTCGCCGGACTCCAGCCCCACCCCGGCCAGCGCCCTGGCCACGCCCGGGGCCAGCCACGGGCCCAGCGCCGGGCCGCTGACCTTGGGCACCAGGTAGACGCGCCGCAGGTTGAGCGCCGCGGCCACCTCGGCGGCCAGCGGGCCGTCCTCCAGCGTGGCCGGCCGGTGCACCCTGATCTCCACGATGCCCTGCTTGCGCGCCTCGGTGAGCAGCCTGCTCACCGTCGCCCTGCTGACCCCCAGGCGCTTGGCGATGTCGCCCTGGGTGGCGTCTTCCAGGTAGTACTGGTGGGCCGCCGCGTACATCAGCTCGTGCGGGAACCGGGCCTGCGCCTCAGGCGCGACGTCGGCGGCATTCATGCGCGCGCTCCTCGGTGCGAGAACACTTTTGCTGAACGGATGCGCAACGACTATACCTTCGTGCCCTCCGAGGGAAAGGCTAGCGATCCCGCGGCCAAGGCGTCACCGAGTGCGGTGCGACTGTAGAACACCCGGCGCCCGGAACGGGCTCCCGCGATCAGCCCGGCGCCGCGCAGCGCGGCCAGGTGCTCGCCGACCGTGCCCAGGCTCTGCCCGAGCAGCGTGGCCAGGTGCGTGGTGGTGGCGGGCACGGCCAGCTCGGTGAGCAGGCGGGCCCGGGTCCTGCCGATCAGCCTGGCCAGCCCGCCGTCCGTGTCGGGCACCGCCGCGCCGACGCCGCGCGCCGGGTAGATCAGCGCGTACGGCCACGCGTCCTCCAGATACGCACCCACCGTGCCCATGAACACCGACGGCAGGAACAGTAGCCCCCTGCCGCCCAGTCGCCGGGTGTCCGACCTGCTGGACAGCAGGACCTCGATGTGGCCGGATTCGTCCCAGCGCACCCGGTCGCTCAGGTCGTCCAGCGCGGCGGCCCAGCCGTAGGTGGCCAGTTGCCCGGCCCGGTGCACCACGTCGCGCTCCAGGATCGTGTGGAAACGCGGCCAGGTCCTGGAGACGATCTCCCGCCACAGGGCCTGGTAGGCGTCGGCCAGCACGTCCACCACGTCGGGGCCGAACAGCAGCTCCCTGATCCACTCCGGCGTCGCCCGGCCGGCCACGGCCCTGGTGATCTCCTCGTGCGCCTGCGCGACCGGCGTGGTGCGCATGGCGGCCAGCTCGGTCTCGAACGGCACGCTCAGCCCGGCCGGCGGCGGTGCGACGAAGTCCACGTTGTCGGCGCCCCGGTTGCCGGTGATCAGATGCGTGGCGCGCAGCGCGGGGTGCCGGCGTTCGAGCTCCAGGTACGCCCCCCGCCACGCCTCGGCCCAGCGCCGGTGCGCCCCGGCCGGGACCACGCCGTTCAGCACCCACTGGGCGTGCATGGTCTCGATCAGCGGCGAGATCGCGAACCTGCTGGCCACCAGGTCCTGCGGGGTGACCTCGATCCTCATCTTTCGGTTATATCCGAAAAGTTTCCGGTGGTGGCGTCCCGCGAGCACCATCGGGGAGGTGAAAGCAGCGACGTTCGGCGAGGTGTTCGCCGTCCGGGAGTTCCGCGTGCTGTTCGGCAGCTTCGCGTTGCTCGTCTCCGGGGAATCGATCAAGATGCTCGCCCTGTCGGTGCTGGTGTACACGCAGACCGGCTCGCCCGGGTTGTCGGCGGCGGCGTACATGGCGGGGTGGCTGCCGTACATCGTGGGCGGGATGTTCCTGCTGTCGCTGGCCGACCGGATGTCGCCGCGGGCGCTGATGGTCACCGGCGAGCTGGTCAGGGCGGTCGTGTGCCTGCTGCTGGCCTACGCGGGGCTGCCGGTGTGGGCGATGCTGGCGCTGGTGCTGGTCACCGGGCTGTTCTCGCCGGTGTTCGGCGCGGTGCGCGCCGCGGCGCTGCCCGAGGTGCTGCCCGGCGACGCGTTCGTGCTCGGCCGCTCGGTGCTCGGCGTCACCTCGGCCAGCGCGCAGATCGCCGGGCTGGCGCTGGGCGGCGCCTTCCTGGCCGCGGCCGGGCCGCACGGGGCGCTGGCCGTCACGGCGGCGCTGTCGGCGGCCGGGGCCGTGGTGGTCAGGTTCGGGCTGCCGTACCGGCCGGCGCGCGGCGCGGCCGAGCGGGGCGCGGTGGTGACCACGCTGCGGGTGAACCGGGACCTGCTGGCCGACCGGCGAATCCGCGGGCTGCTGCTGGCGTCCTGGCTGCCGAGCATGTGCCTGGCCGGGGCCGAGGCGATGATCATTCCGTACCTGGGCGGCCGGGGGCAGGCGGGCATGGTGCTCGCGATGGCCGCCGTGGGCCTGGCGGTGGGGGAGTTCTGCGTGGGCCGGTTCGCCGGTCCCGGGCTCAGGGAACGGCTGTCGCTGCCGATCGCGCTCGCGATGGGCGTGCCCTGGCTGGGGTTCCTGCTGACGCCCGGCATCGCGTGGGCGGCGGCGCTGGCCGCGCTGGCCGCCGCCGGGCTGTCGTACCAGCTCGGCATCCAGCGGCGTTTCCTGGACGCCATCCCCGAGCAGGTGCGCGGGCAGGCGTTCGGGCTGCAGTCGTCGGGGCTGATGACCGGTCAGGCGGTGGGCGCGGCGCTGAGCGGGGTGCTCGGCGAGGCGGTCTCGCCCCGGCTGGCGATCGTCGCCTCGGGTGTCGCGGGCGTCCTGGCCGCACTCGCCCTGTGGAACGCCCTGCGTCCCGAGCCCGCCGTGCCCCCGAATGACGAGGTCAGGGCGGCAGCTCACCCGAGCCGCGAGGGATGAGGCGCACCGGGAGCAGGACGTGCTCGGCCGGCCCGCCGTCGCCGTGCAGCCGGCGGAACAGCAGGTCGGCGGCCACCCGGCCCATCGCGGCCGGATCCTGGGCCACCACGCTCACCCCGGGCGTGAGCAGGTCGGCCAGCTCGAAGTCGTCGAAACCGACCAGCGGCATCGGCCGGCCGCCCAGCGCGCGCAGCGCGGTCACGGTGAGCCTGCCGTTGCCGGTGAACAGCGCGGTCGGCGGGTCGTCCAGGGCCAGCATGCGGGTCAGGTCGGCGCGGACGGTCTCCAGTGCGGGCACGCCCATCGACACCAGCCGCTCGTCGAACAGCTCGCCCAGCGCCTTCCGGTAGCCGGCCAGCCGCTGCGCCGCGGTGTAGATCGACGGCTGGTCGCCGAGGAAGGCGATCCTGCGGTGGCCGTGCCCGCGCAGGTGGCGTACGGCCTGGGCGGCGCCGTCGGCGTTGTCGCAGAGCACCGTGTCGACGTCGAGACCGGGGCCGGGCGGGCGGTCGGCGAACACCACCGGGGTGCCGGCCTCCAGCTCGGGGCCCAGGTAGGCGTGGTCGTCACCGGCAGGGACGACGATCAGCCCGTCGACCCGGCGGGCGCAGAACGTCTCGACCAGCTCGCGTTCCCTGCCCGGCTGCTCGCCCGACGACGCGCTCAGCAGCAGGCAGCCGTGGCCGATCACCACGTCCTCGACCGCCCGGCTCAGCCCGGAGTAGAACGGGTCGGCCACGTCCTCGATGACCAGCCCGATCGTCGAGGTCCTGCCTCTGCGCAGCACGCGGGCGCTCTCGTTGCGGCTGTAGCCCAGCCGGTCGATGGCCGCGCGCACCCGCTCGGCCGTGGCCGGGTTCACCCCGGGCTCGCCGTTCACCACACGGGAGACGGTCTTGAGCGCCACGCCCGCGGCCGAGGCGACGTCCTTCATCGTCGGTCTCACGCCTGGATCATTCCGCACCGGCCGGGGTCCGACAACGTTGTCAGCGGCGCTGTGCGAGAGTGTGTGACCTATGTCGCTCAGATCTGCCGTGCTGGTCGCCGGATTCGTGCTCGCCGCGCTCAATCTGCGGCCCGCGATCGCGGGCGTCTCCCCGCTGCTCGACGAGATCATGAAGGACGTCGGCCTGTCGCCGGCCGGCGGCGGCGCGATCACCACCGTCATGGTGATCTGCCTGGGCGTGTTCGGCCCGGTCGCGCCGCTGCTCGCGCGCAGGATCGGGCTCGACCGCACGCTGCTGGCCGGGCTGCTGGTGATCGCCGCCGGCGTGGTGCTGCGCGGCCTCGACGGCGCGCCCGCGCTCTACGCGGGCTCCGCGCTGGCCGCCACCGCCATCGCGGTGATGAACGTGGCCATGCCCGGCGTCGTCAAACAGCACTTCCCGGCCAAGGTCAACCTGCTGACCGGCGTCTACGTCTCGGCCGTGGTGGCCGGGGCGGCGGCCGCGTCCGCGCTGATGATCCCGCTCGAACGGGCCACCGGCTTCGGCTGGCGCGGGGTGTCGGCGCTGCTGGCCGTGCCCGCGCTGGCGGCGGCCGCGCTCTGGCTGCCCCAGGCGTTCGCCGCGCGGGGCCGGGCGGCCAACGGGCCCCGGCCGTTCGGCGCGGTGCTGCGCAGCAGGACCACCTGGTACGTCACCGCGCTGATGGGCCTGCAGTCGCTGACCTTCTACGTGATGCTGGCCTGGCTGCCGACGATCTACCTGGAGGCCGGGCTGCCCGCCGACCAGGCGGGTTACCTGCTCAGCCTGACCAACCTGATCCAGGTGGCCGCCTCGCTCGCGGTGCCGGTGCTGGCCGGGCGGCGGGCCTCGCAGGTGCCGTACGTGATGGCGGCGGGCGTGCTGACCGTGCTCGGCTACCTGGGCGTGCTGCTGGCGCCGACGACCCTGCCCTGGCTGTGGATGATCGTGCTGGGCGTCGGCCAGGGCGCCTCGTTCGCGCTGGCGCTGCTCATCATCGCGCTGCGTCCGTCGAGCCCGGCGGAGGTGACCGCGCTGTCGGCGGTGGCGCAGTCGGCCGGGTACGTCGTCGCCGCCCTGGGCCCGCTGCTGTTCGGCCTGCTCCGCCAGCTCTCCGGCGGCTGGACGGTGCCGCTGGCCGCCGGACTGGTCGCGCTGGCCTTCCAACTCCTGGCTGGCTGGTTCGCCGGACGCCCTGCTAAGTTAGGGAAGGCTAACCTATAGAACGTAAGGGGTCTCCGCGTGCTGACCGAGACGCTCCAGCGCATCGCCGCCGCCCGCGACGGGGTGATCGGGATCGTGCCCGAGCTGGTCATCGAGCCTGACGAGAGCTGGACGCCCGTGTCGGAGCTGGTGCGCGAGCCGTACCCGCTGCTGACCGGGCTGGTCGAGCAGACGGCGGCCCGATGGAACGCGCCACGGCACGTGGGCGCGGCGCTGTTCTGGAAGACCTACGGCTACTGGCACACGATGCCGCTGGCGCTCGGCTGGGCGCTCGACGGCCGGGTGCCGATCATGCGGCTCGCCGACACCTACTTCAAGGTCTCCGACGCCGGGGTGACCATCGGCGCCACGAGCGTGGAGTGGGGCTCGGGCGCCGAGGGCATCGGTGAGGCGCTGCGCGAGGGGCAGGCGCCGCTGGTCAAGGTGCTCAGCGGCCTGGCCAAGGTGGGCGAGCGCACGCTCTGGGGCTCCACCGCAGAGGCGTTCGTGCACCCGCTGACCGCGGTCGTGCCGAGCGACTACATGGCGCTGCTGCGTGAGGTCGGCAAGCCGGTCGACGGGCTGATCGAGCCCGTCGGCGACTCCTACTTCCGCAAGACCTGCTGCCTGTGGATCACGCTGCCCGACGCCGAGGCGTGCGGCACCTGCTGCGTGCTCAGGCCACAGCGGCAGCGCTGCGCTTGACGACGTCGTCGTCCTCGGCGCTGTCCATCGGGCGCAACTCGTCGGCGTAACTCACCGAGACCCGGCGCATGACGCCGGTGTCGTCGATGGAGTACTGGCCGAGCCGCCACAGCGGCGGCGAGTAGGCGTGGATGGACACGCTGGCGTCCACCGCGCCGTTGAGCCGGTGGATGTGGTCGGGGCCGAACGAGAACGACTGACCCTCCGAGACCACCGTCTCCAGGTGCTCGCCGCCGATGCGTGGGTTGCACTCCAGCAGCGCGCCCTGCACCACCCGGACCGCGCCGGAGGAGATGTCGTGGTCGTGCCAGCCCGTGTCGTCCTCGGGACGCCAGCACAGCAGCCAGACGTCCACGTACGCGTCACGGTAGAGCGAGGCGTAGTGACGGCCGCCGTCGGCCGGGAAGTCGACCTGTTCGCGCCACTCCTCGGGGCGCGCGGCCAGGTCGTCCACCAGCACGCGCAGCTCCCGCCGGTCGAGCGTGCGCTCGGGGAGCCTGGCACAGACGCCCCCGCCTTGGAAGTGCTCAACGGTCATGTGCGAGGCTCCTTTCTGCCGAGCAGGCGACGAGGATTGGTGACACGGATGGCATGGGCCGCCGCGGCGCCCAGGCCGGGATCGGGTGCGGTGGCGTAGGGGGCGTCCGAGCCGTTGACGACGACGTCGATGCCCAGCTCGCGGACGACGGCGTCGATGGCGCGCGGCCCGTAGGAGGAGGTCTCCACGTAGAAGCCGGGGTCGACCAGGCCGCGCCCCGGGCCGCCGCGCGCGATCAGCCGCTCGGCGTGCAGCGGCGCCAGCCCGGCCAGCAGCGCGAAGCAGACGCGCAGCCGGGGGTGCCTGGGGCGCACGACGGCGCGGAAGTAGTGCCAGGACGCGTGCATCTGCTGCACGTACGGCACCAGCGCCGGCCACCAGCCGGGCCGGCGGCCGTCGACCCGGGCCGGGCCAGGGTGCACGAACAGCGGCAGGTCGCGCTCGGTGAGCAGGTCGAGCAGCCGGTCGTCGGGCTCGGCCGTGGCCGGGATCTGCAGCCCGGCGAACCCGCGATCGAGGTCGGCGGCCAGCCGGTCGGGGTCGGGCCCGCTGTGGCAGGTGGAGGCCCAGGCGCCGAACGGCGCACCCAGCGCGAGCGCGCCGGCGTGGTGGGCGTCGAGCAGCGGCCAGCACTCCTCCGGCGGCAGGAACTCGATGCCCAGCGGGCTCGACAGCGACACCAGCGCCAGCTCCAGGCCGGTGGTGTCGCGTTTCTCGTGGTCGGCCGGGTTCACCTGGTAGGGCGGCTCGCCGTCGAGCAGCAGGGTCCAGCCGTCCAGGCGCGGGGGCGCGGTGCGGGCGCGCAGGGCCGCGACGAACGACGGCGTCCACAGGTGCTGGTGCACGTCGATGCTCACGGCCACTCCTCCCTCTATTTCCTACTCATAATATAGGTAAACCGTTCACGCTGCGAAGCTCTGGTGGTGAACCGATTCAGTGATACGGTTCAGTGAACCGCTTCACTAGGCGATTTGTCAACGTATGGCACCTCTGCGCCCGCGCACGAAAACCATGGTCAGCAACGGACTTCTGGCCGCCGCTCGGTTCGGCGGAGCGCCTTTCCACTGCGTCGGGCGCCGCTCCTCGCAATAGGCTGTCGGCGTGCCCCGCAAGAGAGCGACGATCAGGGAAGTGGCTCAGGCGACCGGCCTGTCGCCGGCCGCCGTCTCCTACGCGCTGCGCGGCCTGCAGGTGTCCGAGGAGACGATGGAGCGGGTGCGCGCCGCCGCGGCCGAGCTCGGCTACGAGGCCGACCCCATCGCCAGGGCCCTGGCCAGCGGCCGCACCGGGATGATCGGGCTGCTGTGCGGCTCGCTCGAAGACCTGTGGCAGCAGTCGCTGGCCGTGGGCATCAGCAGAGGGCTGCGGGAGAAAGACCGCTACGCGCTGATACTCGACGCCGTCGGCGACCCCGCCAGGGAGCGCGCGCTGGCCCAGCAACTGCGTGACCAGCGGGTCGACGGGCTGATCGTCCAGCCGCTCGACCCGGCCGCGCCGTTCTGGGCCGAGCTGTGCGAGTCGCTGCCGGTGGTCGCGATCGGCGACTCACTGCCCGGAACGGCCGGCGAGGTCATCTTCGACAACCGCAGCGGGGTGACCCTGGCCCTGGAGCACCTGCGCGACCTCGGCCACCGCCGCGTCGCCGTGCTGACCCCCACCAGGCCGAGCACCCCCGACCGGCCCGCCGACGTGCACGTCACGGCCGAGGCCGACCGGCTGGGGCTCGACATCGAGGTCGCCACCGCCCCGCACGACCTGGCCGGCGCCACCGCGGCCGCACACCGGCTGCTGACCACGTCCGGGCCGAGCGCCGTCTTCTGCTTCGCCGACTCCATCGCGTACGGCGTCTACGCCGCCGCCCGCGACCTGGGGCTGTCGATCCCCGGCGACGTGTCGGTCATGGGCTACGACGACCATCCGATGTCCGGGCTGCTCGCGCCCGGCCTGTCGACGGTCGACTGGGACCTCGACGGCATCATCAGGGCCGCCGTCCGGCTCATGTCGGCGGCTGCCGACGGTGGCGCTCGTCGCCGGCGTATCGTCCAGCGTCCGACCCTGCGCGAACGCGGCTCGGTCGCCCGCCGCTAGGGGCGCGGCCCGCCCCGCAGGGCCTGGCGGGAGTCGGCCAGGGCGGCGGTGAGCGGGGTGTCGGGCGGGGGGCCGTCGAGCGCGCGGGTGGCGGCGGTGCGTTCGCAGGCGAACACGATCTCCAGCGGCTCCACGCAGCGCAGCGCGTGCCTGGCGGCCTGGGTGGCGAACCCGGCGTGGTCCTCGGTGCCGCGCGAGATCACCGCGGTGCCGGTGGTCACCGGCGTGGCCAGGTGACGCAGGTCGGCCAGGGCGTCGTGGGCCACGTACTCGAGTATGAGCGCGCCCGAGCTGCCCGGACGGTCGGCCAGGAACGGGTGCAGTCCGGTATGGGCCGGGTCCATCAGCGTGGCCAGGCGGGTGGTGCTGAGCTGGGCCGTCTGCACCAGGGCGGCCCGCAGCGCGTCGAGCGCCAGCGCCACCGGCGCCGAGTGGAAGTTGCCGTTGTGCCAGGCCAGCGAGCCGGCGATGAGCGGGTTCTCGGCGGCGGCGTTCAGATCCGTCTCCACCGCCGACTCCGCGCGGTCGAGCGCGTCCATGGCGGCGCCGTGCACCTGGGCGAACGCGCGGTAGCCGTAGGTGTCCTGGACGCGTACCGCCCACTCCTGGCTGAGCAGGCCGCGCAGGCGGGCGGCCACCGTGGCCTGCCCGGGGTGCGGCCGGGCCTCCTGCACGGCGGCGGCCAGCGGCTCGGCCGAGGCCGACACCGCGACGAACGAGCAGGCGACCACGTCGACGGCGGCCTCGAGCAGCACGCGCAGCCGGTGACAGGCGAGCGCGGCGTCGGCCAGCGTGGCGGCGCCCGAGCTGATGAACGGCAGGGCGTCGGCGGGCGCGAGCGGGTAGCGGGGTCCCGGATCGCCGCCGGGCGGGCCGTCCCAGGGCAGTTCGCCGAGCAGGCACAGGGCGGTGGAGGACAGCGCGGTCAGGTCGCCGGTGCCGATCGCGCCGTAGGTGTGCAGCGGCGGGGTGAAGCCCTCGTTGATCGCGTCGGCCAGCACCGGCAGGACGCCGGGATCGACGCCGGAGCCGCCGGCCAGCAACTGGTTGAGCCTGACCACCAGCATCGCCTTGGCACGTTCCCGGCCGACCCTGGGGCCGGCCGCGCAGGCGTGGCTGCGCAGCAGATCGAGGCCGCAGGGCACGGCGAAGTCCTTGTTCGCGCCGACGCCGGTGCTGCGGCCGTACACCGGGCCGGTCAGCTCGCGGGCGGTGGCCCAGGCCGCCCGGGCCCGATCCGTCGAGGCGATCGTGACCCGGGCGCCGCCGCAGGCGGCTTCGTGGACCTGCGCGCAGGTCAGGCCGGTGCCGTCGAGCTCCATGGACGTGTCAGTCGCCGTCCGGGATGATCAGTCCGAGCACCCAGCTGACGACGCTGATGATGACGGCGCCCCAGAAGGCGTCGGGGTAGAAGCTGTCGACGTGGAAGGGGATGTCGAGCTGGCCGGAGATCCAGCTGGTCAGCAGCAACATGCCGGCGTTGATGACGAGGAGGAAGAGCCCGAGCGTCAGTGCGATGATCGCACAACCCAGGGCCTTGACGATCGGCTTCACGATCGCGTTGACCAGACCGAAGATCAACGCCACGATCAGCAGGACGCCCCAGTAGTTGGGGGTGTTCTCGGCCACGGTGATTCGGATGCCATCGAAGAACTGCATGGCCACCCAGAGCGCGGCCGCGGCCGCGAGGGTTCTGATGATGAATCTCACGCTGGTTGATCCTCCCACTTGTGCTCGGCGCTCCGATAGAGGCGTGAGTCCCCCGAACGGTACGTGCCCGGAGATGACCTTCCGTAGTCGCCGGTTATCGACGGGCGAACCCGGGAAGGGGCGGATCGGGGGAGGGAGCGAGAGATGGACGCGAATGGCCTGGAGTCGTTGCCCGCCGACGAGTTGCACGAGCGTGCCGTGAGGTACGCGGTCCGTCACGGGGACCTGGGGTTCCTGTGGAACCTGCTGAAGGTGATCCCGGCGGCCGAGGCCGCCAGCGGTCACGAGAACGAGACCGCCAACGACCTCACCAAGGTCTCCGCGCTGCTCAGCGACGCCATCGCGGCGGGCGAGGGCAAGCTGGGCGACGCCCTGCGCCCGATCTACCTCGACTACCTGCGCCGGCATCCCGAGGCGTAGCCCTGATCCGGCCCGCCCCGGGTCGGGCCGGTCTCAGCCGGCCAGGCGCTCGGTCGTGCCGTGGGTGGCGAAGCCCGGGGTGGCGACCTCCTGGCCGTCCCGCGCGATGATCAAGGTCTGGTACGGCTCGGCGGCCGCGAGCTCGGTGGCGAAGCGCCGGGCCAGCACCGGGCCCATGGCGTACATGGCGGTGGCGTACGCGTCCGCCACCGCGAGGTCCGGCCCGATCACGGTGACCGCGCGCAGCGTGGCCTGCGGCTCGCCGGTGCGCGGGTCGACCACCGGAGATCCGCCCGAGGTGGAGATGCCCAGGTCGTGGGCGAGGACGATCTTGCGTACCCGGTCGTCGTGCGGGTCGCGGACGCCGATCCGCCAGGGCCGTCCGGGTGTCGCCGAGCCGCGCACCCTGATGTCGCGGCCCGCGGTGATGCGGTGGTCCACGGCGCCGGCGTTGGCCAGGGCGCGAGACAGCCGCTCCAGCGCCCAGCCCTTGATGTAGCCCGACGGGTCGAGCACGCCGTTCCTGCGGGCGTCGAACCAGCCGCCGGTGGCCTCGCTCAGTTCGTCGCAGCGGTGCAGGACCTCGATGAGCTCGGGAATCTGCTCGATCGTGCGGCCGTGGTTCAGCCGGCCGATCTGGCTGCCTTCCTTGTCGGGGCTGAAGGTGTCCTCCACCCAGCGCAGCCAGGCGAAGGCGTCGTCGAGCAGGGGGTTCAGCTCCCTCCTCGGCAGGGCCGTGCGAATATCCACGCTGACCGGCATGCCCATGATCGTGTCGACACGGGCGCTTCCCGGGAAAGTCGTCACCTTGCCTCCCTTGTCCGCAGCTACCGTCCCACGCCGGGCGTAATGTGAGGCTAAACGTTTTACAGTGATTTGAAATGAATCTGTGATCTAGGGATCGCCAGGCGTGACAACGCGCCGCCGACGTACTGCTTGAAGCGGCGCGGACCGGCCACCAGCACGTCGCGTTCCGCGATGTCCGGCACCTGCCTGCTGAGCCCGGAGGCGCTCAGTCGCTCCTTGACCCTGGGGTCGTGCTCGTCGCCGACGACCAGCACCAGCCCGTACCGCGATTCCAGCTCGCGCAGCTCGTGGGTGGCGTGCTCGGTGCGGTAGACGGCCACCGTGTCGCCGCTGTTCAGCAGGCGGCGCAGGCCGTCGGGGGCCATGCCGGTGGCGATCACCAGGGAGCCTCGGGTCCTGATCGGGACCCGGTGGTGCCAGACGGCCATCACGGCGGCCACGGCGTACAGGACGATCGCCCCGACCCTGATCGGGCTCGCGCCGGAGCCGAAGCCGTGCGCGACCACCAGCGCCCCGGCCAGGTAGCCGCCCAGCCGCAGCCGCTGCCTGGCCTGTTCCGATCGGATGTAGTCCGAGACCTTGAGCGTGAGCAGCCCCAGCCCGATCAGCAGTGCCGCGCCCACGTACGCGGAGGTGACGCCGAAACCCGGCTGGATCGCGCCGAACTCGGCGACCGCGACTCCGCACCAGAAGAGGAGAGGACCTTGATTCGCTTTCACCTGGCTTGCCATGTCACCAAGGATGCGGGAAGAACATGAGATTGATCTGAGTAAGGTCTGAAACATGGCTAACGTGCGTGTTGAGCGGACTGAGAATGGTTTCCGGGCGACCAATGCCCGGGGCGCCGAGGTACTCATCGGCGGCGGGGACGAGGACGGCGTCTTCACCCCGGTCGAGCTGCTGCTGGCGGCGGTGGGCGGCTGCAACATCGTCACCGTCGAGCCGCTCACGGCCAAGCGCGGGCACCGGCTGGTCCGCCTGGCGATGACGGTGCAGTCGGACAAGGTCGAGCCGAACCTCCTCGGCCCGGTCACGGTCACCTACGACGTCGAACTCCCCGCGGAAGGGGACTCGGAGAAGGCCGACGAGGTCTACCGCGCGGTCGCCGAGCGCGTGCACGAGAAGTACTGCACGGTCAGTCGTTCGCTGCAGGAGGGGACGGAGGTCCGGTTGGAGCTTCCCTAGTCGGATTAAACAGATATTCGACCCCGTTATGACGCGACCGTTGCATTCGTCTCGGTAGCGTTGTAGCAGGTCGAGAGACCCGACGAACCTTCACCGAAGCGGACACGGAGGGGGACCGTGGTCTGCTAGTGCGGGACCGCCGACGTTTTTGGGGGAAAGCGTCGGCCTGGACCGCCGCCGATCGGGGGCCGGACAGATTTGGGGGAACTGTCCGGCCCCCGATCCATGCCTGGGGGCACCCCGATCCATGCCTTGAGCGGCCGTATTGTTCCTTTCGTGACAAAAGTTCTGATCGACTGCGATCCCGGCATCGACGACGCGCTCGCCCTGGCCCTGGCCGCCGGCTCGCCGTCCCTGGAGATCGTGGGCATCACCACGGTCGGCGGGAACGTGGACCTGTCGATGACCACCGCCAACGCCCTGGCCCTGCGCGAGTTCCTGGACCTGGGCGACGTGCCCGTGACCCCGGGCAGCGCCGGCGCCCTGCTGCCGCAGACCGTGCGCGCCGCCCACGTGCACGGCGAGAGCGGGCTCGGCGGCGCGGTGCTGCCCGCCCCGGTCCGCGACGTCTCCGCCGGGCACGCCGTGGACTTCATCATCGACGCGCTCAAGGCCGCCCCCGGCGAGATCACCCTGATCGCGGTCGGCCCGCTGACCAACATCGCGCTGGCCGTGCGCCGCGAGCCCAGGATCGTCGAATGGGCCCGCGACCTGGTCATCATGGGCGGCTCGTACACGCGCGGCAACCACAACCCGGCCGCCGAGTTCAACATGCTCGCCGACCCCGAGGCCGCCGCGATCGTCTTCGCGGCCGGCTGGACGGTCAAGCAGCTCGGCCTGGACGTCACGCTGTCGGCCGTGGTCACCTCCGCCGTGCTCGACCGGATGCGCCCGCTGGGCCGCCTGTCGGAGCTGCTGGTGCCCGCCGCCCAGTTCTACGGCATGGTCACCGCCGAGGGTGGCCCGGCCATCCACGACGCGTGCGCGGTGGCGTACGTGCTCGACCCGTCGCTGTTCGCCGCCGTCCCCGCCGTGGTGAACGTGGAGACGGCCGGGACGTACACGCGGGGGATGACCGTGACCGACTTCAAGGTCGCCGACCGGCGGCCGAACGCCCTGGTGACGACCTCGCTGGACGTCAAGCGATTCTGGGACCTGGTGCTCGGCGCGTACGAGGGGCTGGCGGCCAGGCTCGGGTGATGTGCGAGCAGTGCTCGGCGGCTGATAGAGTTATGCGTGTTGCGCCGCTAGCTCAGTTGGTCAGAGCAGCTGACTCTTAATCAGCGGGTCCGGGGTTCGAGTCCCTGGCGGCGCACCAGCGAGAAGCCCAGATCATCACCGATCTGGGCTTCTCTGTTTTCGCCGCACGGATGCGTCTCGTGCGGGTTTGTCCGCGGTGCGGGTTTGCGTGCCGTGCGACAAGTCTTTGCGGCACTCGCACCCCGGCTTGAGCCCCGCCGGGCATTGGCTCTGCGGGGAGAGGAGTCAGGCCATGGCCGACGATGCGGACAACGGGCGCGAAGTGCTCACCAACCGGCAGGGGCACCCGGTCTACGACAACCAGAACCAGCGGACCATCGGGCCACGCGGCCCGGCCACGCTGGAAAACTACCAGTTCCTGGAGAAGATCAGCCACTTCGACCGCGAGCGGATCCCCGAGCGGGTGGTCCACGCCAGGGGCGCGACCGCGTACGGCTACTTCGAGGCGTACGGGAAGATCGGCGACGAGCCGATCGACCGGTACACGCGGGCCAGGCTCTTCCAGGAGCCGGGCAAGCGCACCGAGGTGGCCGTGCGCTTCTCCACCGTGATCGGCGGCAGGGACTCCGCGGAGACCGCCCGCGACCCGCGCGGGTTCGCGATCAAGTTCTACACCGAGGACGGCAACTGGGACCTGGTGGGCAACAACCTGGCCGTCTTCTTCATCAGGGACGCGATCAAGTTCCCCGACGTCATCCACGCGCTCAAGCCCGACCCGGTGACGTTCAGGCAGGAGCCGAGCCGGATCTTCGACTTCATGTCGCAGACCCCCGAGGCCATGCACATGCTGGTCAACCTGTTCAGCCCGCGCGGCATCCCGGCCGACTACCGGCACATGCAGGGCTTCGGGGTGAACACCTACAAGTGGGCCAACAGGCGGGGCGAGAGCTTCCTGGTCAAGTACCACTGGATGCCCAGGCAGGGCGTGCGCAGCATGACCGAGATGGACGCCGCCGCCGTCCAGGCCCAGGACCTCGGGCACGCCACGCGTGACCTGCACGAGGCCATCGAGCGCGGCGAGCACCCGGAGTGGGAGCTGCTGGTCCAGCTCATGAGCGACGACGAGCACCCCGAACTCGACTTCGACCCGCTCGACGACACCAAGGTCTGGCCGGAGAACGAGTTCCCGGCCCGGCCGGTCGGGCGCATGGTCCTCGACAGGAACGTGGCGAACAACTTCGCCGAGAACGAGCAGATCGCCTTCGGCACCGGCGTGCTGGTGGACGGGCTCGACTTCTCCGACGACAAGATGCTGGTCGGCAGGACGTTCTCCTACAGCGACACCCAGCGTTACCGGGTCGGCCCCAACTACCTGCAGCTCCCGGTCAACCAGGCCAAGAACGCGGCCATCCGCACCAACCAGCGCGACGGCCAGATGACGTACTTCGTCGACACCGCCGGCGAGAGCCCGCACGTCAACTACGAGCCCTCGCTCATCGACGGCCTGCGCGAAGCCGACTACGCCACCGACGACGAGCAGGGCCCGATCATCTCGGGCCGGCTCACCCGCAAGCGCATCCCGCGTACCAACGACTACGTCCAGGCCGGGCAGCGCTACCTGCTGATGGAGCAGTGGGAACGCGACGACCTGGTGCGCAACCTCGTCACCGCGCTGGCGCAGTGCGACAGGCGCGTGCAGGAACGCATGGTCTGGCACTTCCTGCTCGCCGAGGACGACCTCGGCCAGCGGATCGGCGAGGGCCTCGGCATCGGCGCCCAGGACGTCGCCCATCTCAAGCCGCTGCCCGGCCAGACGCTCACCGAGGAGGACGAGGCCCGCCTGGCCTCGCTCGGCAACAACGGCCCGAGGAACGTGGAGGGGCTGAAGATGACCCACTGCGTGCCCGACGAGCGGGCCGTGCGGGAGCCGTGACGGGTTGACGTGACCGGCTGAAGGGCCTCCGAAGGAAACCCGAAGCGGCGCGGCGCATGGTGGTCGCATGACGGCAAGGGTGAAGGAGTTCGCCGAACTCCAGGACGACTTCGAGACCTACATCGGCGACATCGTGTACGCCACCATGACCACGGTGGACGGCAAGGGCCGGCCCAGGGCCCGGGTGCTGATCCCGATCTGGGAGGTCGTCGACGGGCGTCCGGTGGGATGGCTGGCCACCTACCGGACGCCGGTCAAGGCCGCGCACCTGGCGGGGAACCCGCACACCACGTTCTCGTACTGGACGCCCAGGCAGAACGCGGTCAGCGTGGACGCGGTCGCCGCGTGGACGGACGACCTGGCGGTCAAACGCCGGGTCTGGGACCTGTACCGGACGGGCAGCCCGCGCGGCGCCGGCTACGACCTGGGCAACTTCTGGCGGGACCCGGCCGACCCCAAGCTGCACGTGCTGCGGCTGGAGCCGTGGCGGGTGCAGGTGATCCGGGGCAGGGACCTGTTCAGCCGCATCTGGCGGTCGCCCGACACGTGAACCGGAGGGCTCAGGCGAGCGCGTCGCGGGCGTCCATCAGGGCGAAGCCGAGCAGGTTGAGCCCGCGCCAGGCGGACGGCGTCGCGGCGTGCTCGTCGTCGGCGGCCAGCCCGATGCCCCAGACCCGGTCCACCGGGCTGGCCTCGACCAGCACGCGCTGCCTGGTGCCCAGCAGGTATGCGGCCAGGTCGGGGTGTGCGCCGAACTTGGCGACGCCGGCGCGCACCACGATGGCGTAGCGGTGCTCCCGCCAGCGGGCCTCGTCGAAGCCGCGTACCTGGCGGCCCAGGTCCTTGGCCTGCTTGGGGTGGGCGGAGCGGAGGATCGCGGCGGCCGTCTCTTCGTCGCCGAACAGCCACGCCTTGTGGGCCATCATGTAGTGCTCGGCGGTGGCGTAGGTGTGGCCGTCCGCGGTGAACGGGGCCGGCCACCACTGGCTCAGGCAGCCGGGGCCGGGTGAGCCGTCGCGCGCCGGGCGGTGCCCCAAGAAGAACAGGTAACGCAGCCTGCGCCCGGCGTTCTGCGCGGCCACGGCCTGGTCGACGGAGCGGGGGAGGTCGGACATGCGTGACAGGTTGCCGTAATCGGCGGGTCAGCCGCCAGCGGTTTCCCGCCGGCCCAGCCAGAGGCCGTACCCGGCGGTGACGAGCGTGACGAGCAGGGCGGCGGGCAGCCAGTACGCGCCCACGGCGTCGAGCGTCGGCTGCGGCACGCCGGTGATCAGTGCGACGGCGAACGCCAGGTTCACCGCGAGCGCGGCCGCGACGTGCCCGGTCAGCGGCCTGCTGAGGCGCAGGGTGCGGACCACGACCGGGCCGCCCGCGAGCGCGACGGCCAGGGCCGCGGCCACGGCGGCGAGCATCAGGGTCCAGGCCAGCATCAGCAGCCCGCCCGCCGGGGTCAGGCCGGTGATCCCGGTGGGGAGCAGGGCGACGATGACCGAGATGATCGGCAGGCCGGCGCCGAACAACGCGCCGAGGCTCCGCAGCCGGGTGTCGCCCACGGCGGCGGCGAGGCGGCGGGTGCGCGCCGTGATGCCGCCCGCGCCAGGCCGCGCGCCGGGTAAGCCGGTTTCGTGATCCGTCATGGCGTCTGCTCCAAGCGGCGGAGGACGGCCTGCTTGGCCGCGGTGAACTCATCGTCGGTGAGCACCCCGGACCGGTGCAACTCGCCCAGTTCGGCCAGGCGGCGCAGGACGGCGTCGTGCGCGTCGGCCGTGACGGCCGGCGGCTCGTCGGCCGGCGACAGCTCGGCGAGATTGCGCGGCAGGCAGGCGACGACGGCCGCGGCGACGAGCGCGGTGGTGCCGCCGAAGCGCTGCATCCCCCACGAGATGCAGTGCGGGTCCTTCTGCGGTGGTTTGGCCGGGCCCTCGCCCTTGACCCGGAACCGCAGGCTGCCGTAGCCGACGCCGGTCTGCGGCTTCCACTCCACGCCCGTCAGGTCGGACAGCGGCCACTCGCGCGGCCCGATCCGCTCCTTGTCGCTGCTCGCGAAGCCGGTCCACTCCAGCCGGACGCGCTCGCCGTCGAAGACCACCGTGCCGTCGCCCGCCGTGGCCGTGATCGGCACCGGCGGCCCGGGCAGCAGGTACGTCTCGCACGGCCCGGTCGGGGTCTGCCAGACCAGCAGCGCGTCGCGCAGCTCGTCGACGAAGTATTCGGCGGCGCCGGTGCGGTCTTTCGCGACCGCCAGCCGGTACGGGTCGGCGGGCGCCTCAAGGGCGCCGGCCACCGCGTCGGTCAGCGGATCTGCGCCTTTACGCAGCCGCAGGCGCACGTGGCCGCCCCTGCGCGCGGGCTCGAAGGCGATGCCGGCCACCGCTTCGAGCGGGACGACCAGCTCGCCCAGCTGCTTGCGTACCGCGTGCACGTCCCTGCCGCTGCCGGGCACGATTCGGAGGATTTCTCCATTGAACGTCCATGCCCCGTCGGGGACCGCGATCTCGGCCATATTCTCAGCCTAGGACACCTTCCGGCGGGGCACGGCGAGAGGAGCGGGATGGAGATCTTCACGAGCTGGAAGTCCTGGAGGGAGGCCGAAGGGCCGCTGGAGAAGGCGTTGCCGCAACAGACCGTCGACACGTTGCGCGGGGCCGTCGAGTTCGCCGTCCGCAGGCACGGCGTGCAGCAGCGGCCGACCGGCGCCCCCTATCGGGAGCACCTGCTCGAAGCCCTAGAGGTGGCCGTGACCGGGGCCGGGCTCGACGACGGCGACGTGCTGACGGCGATCGTGCTGCACGACGTGGTCGAGGACACGCCGTGCACGGAGGCGGACGTCGCGGCGCGCTTCGGCCCGGTCGTGGCCGGGCTGGTGCGCTGGGTGACCAAGCCGAAGGGCGGCACGAAGGAGGCCTACCTGCGCGCGCTGGCCACCGCACCGTCGCGGGCCGTGCTGGTGAAGCTGGCCGACCGGGTGAGCAACGTGCAGGAGCTGCAGCGCATGCCGTACGCGTTCCAGCGGCGCTACTACCGCGAGACGGTCGAGCACATCCTGCCGCTGGCCGACCCGTACCCGTGGTTCGCCCAGTGGTACGCCGACTGGCGGCGGCACTGGAGACGGCTGGAGCGCTGGCCCGACTGATCCCCGGAGCGCTCCCTCAGCCGCCGAGCCGTTCCAGGCGGTTGCGTACGCCGTCGAAGTGGGCGTAGACGGCGGCCACGGCGGCGCTCTTGTCGCCGGCCAGCACCGCGGTGTAGATGTCGCGATGCCTCCTGGCCACGTCGGACGGTGATTCGTCCGGGGTGCCCAGGTGGTCGCGCAACTGGTGGTAGACGTCCCAGAACGCGCCGAGCAACTGGCTGACCAGCGGGTTGCCCAGCGGCCGGTAGAGCAGGTCGTGGAAGAGCCTGTCGGTCTCGGGCGAGACCTCCCGCACCGCGGACTCGTCCTCCATGCGCGCCATGACGTCGGCGACCGGGCCGAGGTCGGCCTCCGGCCCGAGGTCGATGAGCCGCTGGACCAGCCCGGCCTCCAGGATCTCGCGGATCTCCACCAGGTTCGCCAGGTGGTTCTTACCGTTCTGGAGGGTGATGCGGCTGTGGAAGGCCAGCTCGTCCACCAGGCCGGACAGGGACATGCGCCCCACGAACATGCCGAACCCGTGGCGGATGTCGACGATCCCGACCGCCTGCAGCGCCTTGAGCGCCTCTCGGATCGAGTTGCGGCTGACCTGCAGCTCCTCCATGAGCTCGGTCTCGGTGGGCAGGGGATCTCCGGCCACCAGCCCGCGCCGGACGATCAGGTCCTTGACGCCCTGCTGGGCCTCCACGGCACGGCTCGGCCGGGCAGGACGCGGGACAGTGGTCATGAAAGATCCTTTCGTCGTAGGTAACAATCCTGAAATGTTCTGTTGACCTCAAGTGCGCCCGGCCTTTAGCGTCCAGGTTACGCAAACATAGGACATGGGATGTCCCACGTTCTACCCCTAGCCCGCGTCCGGCGGGCCAGGCGGCGCCGAAATGTTTCGCGCTACCCCCTGGGAGGCATCCGTGAGCCCTGAGTTCAGCCGCCGCGACTTCCTGCGTTACAGCGGAGCGACCGGTGCGGCGGCGTTCATCGCGAGCACCCTCGCCGCGTGCAGCGGAGGTCCCGCCTCGACCGGCTCGGTCGGCGCCGGGTCGAACAAAGACCTGATCACGGCCGTCATCGGTTACGGCAACGACCAGAGCTGGGACCCGACGCAGACCGCCTCGGCCTTCGCCATGGCCGGCATCAACCACATCTACGAAGGACTGCTCGACACCGATCCGATCAGCCGCGAGCCGTACCCGGCGCTGGCCACGGCGCTGCCGTCCGACCTGAACGCGACCTCGTGGCGCTTCACCCTGCGCGAGGGCGCCAAGTGGCACGACGGGCAGCCGGTCACCGCCGACGACGTCGTCTTCACCTTCCAGCGCATCCTCGACCCCGCCGCCAACGTGCTGACCGGCAACTTCTTCAAGTCCTGGCTGCAGGAGGTGAAGAAGGTCGACGACAGGAACGTGGAGCTGGTGTTCAAGTTCCCGTTCCCGGACGCCGCGCCCAGGCTCACCATCGCCAAGATCATGCCCAAGCACGTCTTCAGCCAGCCGGGGGCCTGGGACCAGGCCAAGAGCGGCAAGGCGGTCGGCTCGGGGCCGTACAAGCAGGTCCAGCACAACCCCAAGTCCAACACCGCGTTCGAGGCGTTCGCCGAGTACAACGGCCCCCGCCCGGCCACGGTCAAGAAGATGAACTGGCTGACCATCGTCGACGCGTCCGCCCGGGTGGCCAAGATCTCCGGCGGCTCGGCCGAGGCGCAGATCGCCGACAACATCCCGTACGCCAACGTCGAGCAGCTCAAGCAGCAGGGCCTGACCGTCGAGGGCGGGCGCGGCATGAACCACATGTTCCTGATGTTCAACACGGCCACCAAGCCGTTCGACGACGTCCGGGTACGCCAGGCGCTGCACTACGCGATCGACAAGAAGAAGATGATCGACGTGGCGCTCAAGGGCCACGGCACCGCCTCCAGCTCGTTCCTCAACGAGGGGCACCCGGACCACAAGCGGGCCTCGGTCGTCTACGACTACGACCCGGACAAGGCCAAGGCGCTGCTGAAGGAGGCGGGCGTCGGCGAGCTGACGATCAACCTCATGGCCGTCAACGTGAGCTGGATCGCCGACTGCCTGCCCACGATCGCCTCGTCCTGGGAGGCCATCGGCGTCAAGACCACGCTGGAGCCGCAGGACACCGCCGCGCTGTTCACCAAGATGGACCAGTTCCAGGACTACCAGGTGGTCGCCGCCGCCTCGAACCCCAACCAGTTCGGCATGGACGCCGACCTGATCCTGCACTACAACTACGTGCCCGGCGGCCTGTGGATGAAGTACAGCCACTTCGACGGCACCGACGACGCCGAGAAGCTCTTCACCATGATGGACGCGGCGAGCAAGGAGACCGACAAGGCCAAGCGGTCGGAGCTGATCCACAAATATCTGGATCTGGTCGCCGAGCTGGCCGTGCTCTACCCGGTCGTGCACAACGAGCTGATGACGGCCTGGGACCCGAAGAAGCTGTCCGGCATCCGCGCCCAGCCGTACCCCGGCATCAACCTGCTGCAGGCCAAGAGGACATGACCCTCGTCGCCAGGATGCTGCTGCGGCGGCTCCTCATCCTGATCCCGCTGGTGCTCGGCGTGGTCGCGTTCGTGTTCATCGTGATGCGGTTCTCGGGCAGCAAGCCGGAGTACGCCTACTTCCAGGGCGCGAACCCCACCCCCGAGCAGATCCGTCAGTTCCAGCTCGAGAACGGCCTGCTCGATCCGCTGCCGGTGCGTTACGTTCGATTCGTCGGCGACCTGCTCCAGGGCGACCTGGGCACCAGCGTGCTGACCAAGAAGCCGGTGCTGGAGTCGGTCACCACCGCGCTGCCGCTGACGCTGCAGCTCACCTTCCTCGGCCTGGCCGTGGCCGTGGTGCTCGCCCTGGTCTTCGGCGTCACCGCGGCACTGTTCCGCGACCGCTGGCCCGACCAGGTGATCAGAATGGTGTCGCTGATCGGCGTGGCGGCGCCGGCGTTCTGGCTGGCGCTGCTGATGATCCAGTGGCTGGCCGTGGGCGAGGGGCTGTTCCCGACCGGCGGCTACATCAACCCCGCGGACTCCGTGAGCGGCTGGCTGCGCTCGATGGCGCTGCCCGCGCTGTCGCTGTCGCTGCCGGTGGCCGCCCAGCTCATCAGGATCATCCGCACGTCCATGGTCGAGGAGCTGGACCGCGACTACGTGCGCACCGCGATGGGCAACGGGCTGCCGCCGATCGTCGTGGTCGGCCGCAACGTGCTGCGCAACGCGCTGATCAACCCGCTGACCGTGCTCGGCCTGCGCATCGGCTACCTGATCGGCGGCACCGTCGTCATCGAGACGATCTACGGGCTGCCCGGCATGGGCCAGCTCATGATCAACGCGGTGCGCGACGGCGACCCGGCCGTCGTCCAGGGCGTCGTGCTGACCATCGCGGTCGGCTTCATGGTCGTGAACCTGGTCGTCGACATCCTCTACCTGCTGGTCAACCCCCGCCTCAGGAGTGCCGCATGAGACGTGGACTGACGGACCGCCTGTCCAGGCCCGGCGTCGGGTTCAGGCGGCTGAAGCCGCTGTCGTGGGCGGCGATCGGCATCGTGGCCGTCGTCGTGCTGGCCGCGCTGCTCGCCCCGGTGATCGCGCCGCACTCGCCGTACTTCCAGGAGGCCGCGGGCGGCGGGCCGTCCGCCGAGCACTGGATGGGCCTCGACAGCGCCAACCGCGACATCCTGTCCAGGCTGCTGTACGGCGCCCGCTGGTCGCTGATCATCGGACTCGGCGCCACCGGGCTCGCCCTGGTGGCCGGGGCCGTCATCGGCGCGGTCGCGGCCACCTCACGCCGCGCCGTGGACGAGACGATCATGCGGCTGCTCGACGTCATCATGGCCTTCCCCGGTATCGCGCTGGCCGCGGTGCTGGTGGCCGTGTTCGGCGGCAGCATCCCGGTGCTGGTCATGGCCATGGCGTTCCTGTACATGCCGTCCGTGGCCCGGGTCGTCCGGGCCAACGTGCTGGCCCAGTACGGCGAGGACTACGTGGCTGCCGAACGCGTCATCGGCGCCCGCACCCCGCACATCCTCATCAGGCACGTGGCCATCAACTGCGCGGCCCCGGTGCTGGTGTTCTGCACGGTCATGGTGGCCGACGCGATCGTCTTCGAGGCGTCGCTGTCGTTCATCGGCGCCGGCGTGCGCCCGCCGAACCCGTCGTGGGGCAGCGTCATCGCCGACGGCAAGAACCTGGTGCTGCTCGGCGGCTGGTGGGCGACGGTCTTCCCGGGCCTGCTCATCCTCATCACCGTGCTCGCGCTCAACATCCTGTCCGAAGGCATCTCCGACGCCTGGGCCGCCCCGGCCGCGCGCAAGCCGGTGCCCAGGAAGGACGACGCGTTCGAGCAGGCCACGCCCGGCTCCGGCGAGATCGTCGAACTGCCAGGGCTGGCCGAAGCCGCCCGCAGGCTCGCCGAACGCGCCCGGCCGCTGCCCCAGGGACCACCCGTGCTGGAGGTCAAGGGGCTGCGCATCGGCTTCGACGCCGGCGTCGACATCGTGGACGGCATCTCCTTCGACGTCCGGCCCGGCGAAGTGCTCGGCCTGGTCGGCGAGTCAGGCTGCGGCAAGTCGCTGACCGCGCTGACCGTCATGGGCCTGCAACCACGCAACGCCAGGGTCGACGGCGAGATCGTCTTCGCCGGACAGCAACTGCTGACCATGCCGCGCAAGGCCCGCAGACGGCTGCTCGGCCACGACATGGCCATGATCTACCAGGACGCGCTGTCCTCGCTGAACCCGGCCATGACCATCAAGGCCCAGCTCAAGCAGGTCACCAGGCGCGGCGGCCGGCGCTCACCGGCCGAACTGCTCGACCTGGTCGGGCTCGACGCGGCGCGCACGCTCACCTCGTACCCGCACGAGCTGTCCGGCGGGCAGCGCCAGCGGGTGCTCATCGCGATGGCGCTCTCCCGCGAGCCCAAGCTCATCGTCGCCGACGAGCCCACCACCGCGCTCGACGTCACCGTCCAGGCGCAGGTCATCGAGCTGCTGCTGAAGCTGCGGGAGGAACTGGGATTCGCGCTGATCCTCGTCTCGCACGACCTCGCGCTGGTCGCCGACGTCACCGACCGCGTGGTCGTCATGTACGGCGGCCAGATCGTCGAGACCGGCGTCACCGCGAGCCTGGTCGGCGCCCCCGCGCATCACTACGCCCGCGGGCTGCTCGGCTCGGTGCTCTCGCTGGAGTCGGGGGCCGAACGGCTCACCCAGATCCGCGGCGTCGTGCCCGCGCCCGCCGACTTCCCGGCCGGCTGCCGCTTCGCCGACCGCTGCCCGATGGCCACCGACGTCTGCCGCACCGACGCGCCGCCGCTCGAAGGCGACATCAGACGGCACGCCTACGCCTGCCACCACCCCGCCGTGATCCCCGAGGTCCAGGAGAAGGCGCATGCTTGAGCTGAAGGACGTGCACGTCGTGCACAAGGCCCGCTCGGGCGGCGTGTTCTCCCGCGACAGGGTCTACGCGCTCACCGGCGCGAACCTGACCGTCGAGCAGGGCGAGACCGTCGGCGTGGTGGGCGAGTCGGGCTGCGGCAAGTCCACCCTGGCCAGGGTGCTGGTCGGGCTGCAACGGCCCACCTCGGGCAGCGTGGCCTTCCGCGGCCGAGACCTGTGGGCGCTGCGCGAACGCGAACGGCGTGAACTCGTCGGATCCAGCGTCGGCATGGTCTTCCAGGACCCGTCCACCGCGCTCAACCGGCGGCTGCCGATCAGGCAGATCCTGCGCGACCCGCTCAACGTGCACCGCCGCGGCACCCCGGCCGCCCGTGACGCCCGCGTCCGCGAACTGCTCGACCTGGTCGGCCTGCCCGCCGGCGTCGCCGACGCGCTGCCCGCGCAGCTCTCCGGCGGCCAGCGCCAGCGGGTGGCCGTGGCCAGGGCGCTCGCGCTCGAACCCGAACTGCTCATCGCCGACGAGCCGACCAGCGCGCTCGACGTGTCCGTCCGCGCCCAGATACTCAACCTGCTGCTCGAACTCAAGGAACGGCTCGGGCTCGCGCTGGTGTTCGTCTCGCACGACATCCAGACCGTACGGCGGATGAGCGACCGCGTGATCACCATGTACCTGGGCAGGATCGTCGAGCAGACCCCGGCCCCGGCCGTGCCCCTGGGCGCCAGGCACCCGTACACGCGGGCGCTGTTCTCCGCCACACCCGGGCTGATCTCGCCCATCAACCCGATCCCGCTGGTCGGCGCGGTGCCCTCGGCCACCAGGCCGCCCAGCGGCTGCCCGTTCCGCACCCGGTGCTGGCGGGCCGACGACGTGTGCGCCGCCGAATGGCCCGACGCCGGGAACGGCGACGGCCACCTGTTCCACTGCCATCACCCGGTGGCGGCCGGCGCCACCGACCTCGAACTCATCCAGGAGCGTTCATGACGCAGTTGACCGGTGTGATCCCCCCGGTGTGCACCCCGATGACCCCCGATCGCCAGGTGGACACCGCCTCGCTCACCCGGCTGGTCGATCATCTGCTCGACGGCGGCGTGGACGCGTTGTTCGTGCTCGGCTCCTCGTCGGAGGTGGCGTACCTGACGGACGAGCAGCGGCGCGTCGTGCTCGACACGGTGGTGGGGCACGTGGGCGGGCAGGTGCCGGTGCTGGCCGGGGTGATCGACATGACCACGCCCAGGGTGCTGGACCATGCCCGCGCCGCCTTGGCCGGCGGCGCGTCGGCGCTGGTGGCGACCGCGCCGTTCTACACGCGCACGCATCCGGAGGAGATCCGCACGCATTTCCGGGGGATCGCCGCCGCGGTCGAGCTGCCGCTGTACGCCTATGACCTGCCGGTCTCCGTGCACACCAAGCTCAGCGCCGAGCTGCTGCTCGACCTGGCCGCGGAAGGAGTGCTGGCCGGGGTGAAGGACTCCAGCGGCGACGACGGCGGGCTGCGCCGGGTCATCATGGGCCGCGAGGCGCCGTTCAGCGTGCTGACCGGCTCCGAGGTGACCGTGGACTGCGCGTTGTGGATGGGCGCGGACGGCGTGGTGCCGGGGCTGGGCAACGTCGACCCGCACGGCTACGTCGAGCTCGTCGCCGCCGCCGGGCGCGGTGACTGGGAGACGGCCAGGAAGGAGCAGGAGCGGCTGATCAGGCTGTTCGAGATCGTCCGGGTCGGCGGCGGCCGGATGGGCGGCAGCTCGGCCGGGCTGGGCGCGTTCAAGGCCGCGCTGCACCTGCGCGGCGTCATCGCCTGCCCGCTCACCGCGCTGCCGCAGATCCCGCTGGACGACGACGAGACCGCCGCGATCGGCCGGCTGCTGGCCGCCGCCGGGCTGCTGTGACGGCTAGGACCGCGCGGTCTTGGGGGGAATGACCTGGAGCGCGGCCTCCAGCGCGGTGGCCTCCTCCGGGGTCAGCCGCTCCAGGAAGTGCACCAGCGTTGCGGCCTGGTTGCCGCTGGAGGCCAGCGCGTGGCGCATGAGCTCGGCGGTGTAGGCCTCCTTGGAGGCGACCGGCTCGTACACGTACGCGCGGCCCACCGATTCGCGCCTGAGCAGGCCCTTGGTGTGCAGTTTGTCCATGACGGTCATGACCGTGGTGTAGGCGGTCTCCCGCTCGCGCCTGAGGTCTTCGAGCACGTCACGGACGGAGGCGGGCCGCCGATACGACCACATCCTGTCCATGATCGTGGACTCGAGCTCTCCGAGGGCGCGCTTCATGACCACATGGTACGGGTTTGCAGTGGGGCACAAGCGTTTGACAATCGCGGGCGTGCATCCTAGTGGTCATGACTACTGAGAACAAGCCTGCCGTCTGGGAGATGGTGGTCGTCCACCGCGCGTTCCGCCGTGAGTTCAAGCTCGCCCCGGAGCTCGTCCGCCAGGTCGCACCAGGTGACCTGGACAGGACGGGCACGCTGGTGTCGTACCTGACCGAGCTGCTCGACGGCCTGCAGATCCACCACAGTGGCGGGGACAAACTGCTCTGGCCGTTGTTACGCAGCCGGGTCACGTTCGAGGTCGAGCTGGCCGACTCGATGGAGCGCCGGCGCGAGAGCGTCCACGCGCACCTGACGCGGCTGCGCGAGCTGCTGCCCGCGTGGGCGGCGAGCGCCGGCGCCGGCGAACGTGACCTGGTCGCCGACGCGCTGCTGCGCCTGCACGACGACCTGGTCGAGCACCTGGACCAGGAGGAGGCGCGGGTCCTGCCGCTGGTCGCCGAGTTCGTGACCAAGGACGAATGGGACACGCTGTCGGAGCACGCCAGCGGGCGGTTGCCCAAGGACCGGCGGCTCATCCACCTCGGCTCGGTGCTGGAGGACGCCACCGAGGGGGAACGCGAGAGGTTCCTGGCGCTGCTGCCGCTGCCCGCCCGCCTGGCCTGGCACGTGCGCGGCCGGCGGCAGTACCGCAGGGAGCGCGCCGACGTGCGCCGCGGGTTCCGCAGGGAGCGGGCCGGGCTGCGCGGGCGCTGACCGCTACCGGCTCACCCCGTCGGCGGGCCGGGCCAGCAGGCTCAGATCCGCCCGCCTGGGCAGGCTCTCCCAGTCGCCCTGGGAGGTCACCGCGAACGCGCCGGCCGCGCACGCCGTCGCCAGCCGCTCGTCCGGGCCCGCGCCGGCCAGCCAGTCGGCCAGCCAGCCGGCCGCGAAGGCGTCGCCCGCCCCCACCGGGTCCACCTCGGTCACCCGGTAAGGACGCCCCTGCCGCAGCACCCCGCCCGACAACTCCAGCGCCCCCCGCGCCCCGGACTTCAGCAGCACGTGCCCGGGCCCGAGCGCGGCCAGCGCCTTGGCCAGCTCGGCGGGATCGGCCACCTCGGCGATGAGCCGGCCTTCTGCCTCGGTGGCGAACAGCACGTCCACCTCGCCGATCGTCTCGCGCAGCCAGCGGCCCGCCTCGTCGTGGGTCCACAGCGCCTTGCGGTAGTTGACGTCCAGCGACACCGGCACCCCGGCCGCCCGCGCGGTCGCGATGGCGTGCCGTACGGCCTCGCGGGCGGACGCCGACAGCGCCGGCGTGATCGCCGAGACGTGCAGCACCCGGGCGGCGGCGATCAGCTCTTCGTCGAGGTCCTCCGGGCGGAGCCGCGAGCCCGCACTGTGCTTGCGGTAGTAGCGCACGTCGACCAGGTCGGCCGTGCGCCTGCCCTTGATCATCAGCCCGGTGGGCGCGTCAGGGTCGGTGATGGCCCGCGTGTCCACGCCCTCGCCGGTGAGCGTGGCCCTGATCAGGTCGCCGAACTCGTCGGCGCCCACCCGGCCGATCCAGGTGGCGCGGTGCCCGAGCCTGGCCACGCCGACGGCCACGTTCGACTCGGCGCCGCCGAGCCCCAGGTCGAAGTCGCGGGCGAAGCGCAGCGGACCGGTACGGCGGGCCGCGAACAACGCCATGGTCTCGCCGAAGGTCACCAGATCGGTCATCGGTTAGGGCTTCCCAGCTTTCTGGAGATGCGTGCGGCCGCGCCGGCCACCAGCGGTCCCAGTTCCCTGACCCGGGTCGCGGTGATGCGCGAGGTCAGGCCGGAGACCGAGATGGCGGCGATGACGGCGTCGTTGTGGTTGAAGATCGGCGCGCCGACGCAGCGCACCTCGGGCTCGTTCTCGCGGTCGTCGACCGAGTAGCCGCGCCGTCTGATGCCGGCCAGCTCGGCGCGCAGCCGGTCGAGGTCGACGATGGTGTGCTTGGTCCTGGGCTCCAGGTCCAGCTCGGTCAGGGCGTCCTCCGGCTGCCAGGCCAGGATGGCCTTGCCGACCGCGGTGCAGTGCATCGGGCCGCGGCTGCCGATGCGCGAGGCCATTCTGACGTTCGTCTGGTTCTCCACCTTGTCGATGTAGACGACGTGCGGCGGGTCGTAGACGACGAGGTGGACGGTCTCGCGCACCTCGCTCATGAGCCGGTGCGACTCCTCGGCGGCCACCGCGCGCAGGTCGAGCGTGGCCAGGTAGGCCTGGCCGAGCCGGAGCGTGCCGTGGCCGAGCCGGTAGGCGCCGCTCTTCCTGTCGCGTTCGAGCAGCCGGGCGTCGATGAGCGGCGCGGTGAGGCGCAACACGGTGCTCTTGGGCAGCCCGACCGCCTCGGCGAGCTGGGTGAGCGTCAGGCCGCTGTGATCGCGTACGTGGTCGAGCACCACCAGGGCACGGCGGAGTGAGGCGGACTGGTTGCGATCGGACACGATCTACAAAATACGCCATAGACCGATTTCGCAGCATCTTGTTGTGCAATGCAGAACATCTGGCGACAGCTCTTTCCGGCGCCGGTGCGGGTTTCTAGGGTCCGGTCAGGGAGGTAATAGTGAGGTTTCTTTACTGTGCCGCGGCCGGAATGGCCCTCCTGGCGCTGGCCGCCTGTGCGCCTTCGACCGCCCCGGCCACCGGTGGCGGCGACGAGAAGACCGGGACACTGCGGGTGTGGCTCTACGACGAGCCGAACCGGGCGCCCAAGGAGAAGGTGGTCGGTGAGGCGATCGCGGAGTTCACCGCGACGCACAAGGACGTGAAGGTCGAGGTCACCTACATCCCGACCACGCCCGCCAGGCACGAGAAGTTCAAGGGGGCGTTCAACGACCCCGCCAGCGCGCCCGACGTCGCCGAGTACGGCAACACCGACCTGGCCGAGTACGCCGCGGCCGGCGGTTTCGCCGATCTCACGGCCGATCTGCAGGGCCAGGACCTGACCCCTGACCTGCTGAAGTCGGCCTCCGTGGACGGCAAGGTCTACGGCCTGCCGTGGTTCATCGGCATCAGGGCGCTGTACTACCGCACCGACGTCTTCGACGAGCTCAAGCTCGAACCGCCCACCTCGATCGAGGAACTGACGACCGCGGCCCGCACGATCCGGGCCAAGAAGCCCGACCTGTACGGCATCGCGGTCGGCGGCGAGTACACCTTCGGCGCGCTGCCGTTCGTCTGGGACGCCGGCGGCGACATCACCACGCTCGACTCGCCCGAGGCGCGCAAGGGCGTCAAGGCGTACACCGACCTGCTCTCCGACGACATCTGCCCGCCGCAGGCGTGCGTGTCGCTGACCGGCGGCAAGACGGTGGAGCTGTTCGCCAGCGGCAAGGCGGCGATGGGCATCCTGGGCAACTTCAGCCGCTCGGCCGTGGACGCGGGCGCGGCGGCCGGCAAGTACAAGGTGGTGCCGCTGCCCGGCGCGGCCAAGGGCTCGATCGCCCCGGCCTTCGCCGGCGGCAACAACCTGGGCGTGATGAAGAACGCCAAGCACCGCTCGCTGGCCGTGGCCTTCATGAAGCTGCTCGGCAGCAGGGGCTACCAGATGAAGATGTACCAGGCCATGGGCAACCTGCCGACGCTGTCCGGGGCACGTCAGGAACTGGCGACCAAGGAGCCGTTCCTCCAGCCGTTCCTCGACACGGTCGAGAAGGGCACCCGCTTCGTGCCGATCGACCCGGCCTGGGTGAAGATCGACAACGGCAAGGTCATCCCGACGATGCTGCAGAAGATCGCCACCAAGCAGTCCACCGTGGACGAGGCGACGACCGAGGCCGCCACCTCCGTCAAGGCCGCCTTCGGGTGAGGACGCGCAACAAGCCGCGGCCGTGGGTGTATCTGCTGCCCGCGGCCGCGGTGCTGGTGCCGATGTTCGGCTACCCGATCTACATGCTGGGCCTGCTGTCGGTCTTCGACTACCGGCAGGCCCAGGTCAGCGGCGGCCAGCCGACCACGTTCGTGGGCTTCGGCAACTACGCCAGGCTGCTCGGCGACGGCCGGTTCTGGGAGGTGCTGGCCCAGACCGTCGGCTTCGCGGCGGCGCTGGTGGTCTCCACGCTGGCGGTCGGCGCGGCCCTCGCGGTGCTGATGACCAGGATCTCGCCGCTGCCCCGGCTGCTGCTGTCGCTGGCCGCGCTGGGCGCCTGGGCGGCGCCGGCGATGACCGGCTCCACGGTCTGGATGTTCCTGTTCGACGCCGACCTCGGCCTGGTCAACCAGGTGCTCGGCATCGACGGCTTCAACTGGTTCTACGACAAGTGGATGACGTTCGCCGTGGTCGGGGCCACGATCGTGTGGCACTCGTTCCCGCTGGTCATGGTCACCCTGTACGCCGGCATCCAGGCCATCCCCGGCTCGGTGCTGGAGGCCGCCGCGCTCGACGGCGCCTCGGCCTGGGCGAGCTTCTGGCGGGTGATCGTGCCCATGCTCCGGCCGCTGATCACCATCGTCGTTATCCAGTCGGTGATCTGGGACTTCAAGGTGTTCACCCAGATCTACGTGATGACCAACGGCGGCGGCGTGGCGGGCCAGAACACCGTGCTCAACGTCTACGCCTACCAGACCGCGTTCGGCTCGTCCGAGTACGGCCTGGGCTCGGCCATCGCCGTGGTCATGACGCTCATCCTGCTGGTGGTCACCCTGTTCTACATCCGCGCGCTGCACCGGTCGGGAGAGGAGCTGTAGATGCGCAACCGGCTCCTGCCCAACACGATCGCCGTGGTGGTGGCGGTCCTGACCGCGTTCCCGCTCTACTGGATGGTGCTCTCGGCGCTCAAGCCGGACGGCGAGATCCAGTCGCTGGACGTCAAGCCGTGGACGCTGAACCCCACGCTGGACAACTTCGTCCGGGTGCTCACCGGCGAGAACTTCGCCCGCTACCTGCTCAACAGTGCGCTGGTGGCGTTGAGCGTGGTGGTGCTGTCGGCCGCGGTGGCGTTCCTGGCGGCGGTGGCCGTCACCAGGTTCCGCTTCAGGTTCAGGACCACCGTGCTGATCATGTTCCTGATCGCCCAGATGGTGCCGGTCGAGGCGCTGACCATCCCGCTGTTCTTCGTGGTCAGGGATCTCGGGCTGCTCAACACGCTGGGCTCGCTGGTGCTGGTGCAACTGGCGTTCTCGCTGCCGTTCGCGATCTGGATGATGCGCGGGTTCGTGGCCGCGGTGCCCGAGGCGCTGGAGGAGGCCGCGATGATCGACGGCGCGAGCCGCGCCACCGTGCTGTGGCGGATCGTGTTCCCGCTGGTCGCGCCGGGACTGGTGGCGACCAGCGTGTTCTCGTTCATCACCGCGTGGAACGACTTCATCTTCGCCCGCACGTTCATCATCTCGGCCAAGGACAGCCAGACCCTGCCCGCCGCGCTGCTCGTCTTCTTCAAGCCGGACGAGAACGACTGGGGCGGGATTATGGCGGCCTCGACGCTGATGACGATCCCGGTGCTGATCTTCTTCATCGCGGTGCAGCGGCGGCTGGTGTCAGGGCTTGGAGGGGCGGTCAAAGACTGAAATATCGTGCTTGTCGTCGGGGGCGAGGAACTCCAGCAGCCGCTGGCCCTCCTCCTCGACCTCGTCCAGGCAGGCGATGGGCTCCCACTGGTGGATGTTGAGCGTGGAGACGCCCTTGGCCCGGGTGACCGTCCAGTCGCCGGCCGCGACGCCGTCCACGAGGATGGAGCGCGGCATCACGTTCGTGCCCATAAATCCGGACATGGCGGCCAGGCTCGTCTCGGTCAGCACCCGTGACCGGTCGGCGTGCGACAGGAACAGGTTGTCGAAGTCGTACATCAGCCGCACCGGGACCGGGGTGTCCTCGGCCGGGCGCGGCGCGTCGGGCAGGTCGTACATGGTCCGGCCCGATTCGTCCCTGAACCGGACCAGGTCCATCGGCTCCACCACCTCGGCCAGCCTGGTCAGGCCCGACCAGGTCTGCACGTCCATGACCGAGGCCGGGCCGAACGCCTGGAGGTAGCGGCGGACCAGCTCGGCCGGCGTCATCGGCGGCACCTCGACGCCCAGCCACGACTCCGCGCTGGTGTGCGCGATGGGGCCGCTCCTGCCCCAGAGGCCGCGCGGCGGCACCTGCACCAGCGGCACCCGCCAGCGCACGCCCTGGCCCAGCGCGTGCGGGTCGTTGTCCGGCCACCGCTCGGCCAGGGCCTTGCCCAGGTCGGCGAAGGTCATCGGCCGCTCCTCGACGAGCGCCCGCGCCGCCGACTCCAGCTCGTCCAGGTCGACGCCGGCCAGCCGCTTGCCGAACGTCGTCCGCGTCATGCGCTCGGTCACCACCTGCAGCAGCGGCCGCATGGCCAGGCAGTCGCGGGCGCTGACCAGGTGGATGGTGGAGCGTTGCAACGCGATCCGCACCAGGTCGCGCGAGACCAGCAGGTCGGCGGCGTCGGACGCGGCGAAGCCGGCGATGCGGTTCCACAGGCCGACGTACCAGGTGTGCGGGGTCTGCGCCTGCAGCCCGGCCAGGTGCTCGACCACGTCGAGCACCGGCAGATCGGTGCGGCGGGTCAGGAGCTGCCGCTCCAGGGTGGCCCGGTTGAGTGCCCGTCGGCTGATGAGGGGATCCATGAAGACAAAGGTAGGGGCTATCGCGGCCGGTCCCGGGCCGCGATAGCCCCCTCGTCACCGGCGGATCGCCGGATTTGTGGCTCGTGTCGTGCTCAGGCTCCTACTGGCGTGGAGGCCTTCTGCCGCCGATGGTACGCGCGTTTCCGTACGCCGTGAGGAACTCGTCCCAATCGGTGTCCTGGGCGATCTGGAGCCTGGCGTAGTGCCTGGAGATCGTGCGTTCCATGGGGAAGTAGGCGCTCAGCCCGCCGCAGTCCTCGACCTTCGCGCCCTGCCGGTCCTCGTGGATCACGAAGCCGCCCGGATTGTGCACGGCGAGCATCTTGTCCGCGACGGAGGCCAGCGTCGCCTCGGTCCTGGTGTCGGCCACCAGGGCCAGGCACAACGTGCGCAGGTCCACCAGCGACCGGTCCGAGTTGAACCGGGTGACCACCGACTGCACGCTGTCCACCACGGACCTGTTGGCGTGCACCTGGTGCTTGAGGCTCTCGGCGAGCGTCTGGAATTCGCGCATGAACTCGTCGATGCGGGTGGCGTCCACCGCGCACTGCGTGACGGTCTTCTGGGAGGCGCGGTGGGACCTGATGTACTCCTCCACCACGAGCCCGGCGAGATCCCTGGCCTCCATGCGCGGGTTGGCCGCCAGCGCGTTGACGATCTCGGTGTACGGCCAGCCCTCGTTGGGCTCCAGCTCCTCCGAGCCCACGACCGAGCCCACGTGCTCGCGGATCTCGTAGCAGACCTCGAGGTTGCTCATCAGGCAGGCGTCCATGCCCAGCAGGTCGAGCGGCCGGCCGAGATCGTGGTGCACCTGCCGCAGCACGTTGCGCAACTCGATGGTGTCCAGCGAGTGCAGGGTGCCGTCGTCGCCGCAGATCGCCCGGTCCTCGCCGGTGGGCAGCGTCAGCACCTCGCGCAGGGACGTCGAGAACAGGCTCTTCCTGACCTCGGGGGTCTCGGTGAGCCTGCTCAGCTCCGAGAAGGTGGGCTCGGCGTCGGCCATGCTCGCCCGCGGCGCCCTGCGCACGTAGCCGCTCTCCACGTCGTGGCCGACCGTACGGCCTCTCACCTGGGTGTAGAGCTGGTCGAGGTCATCGGGGGTCCAGCCGCCGCCGTGGTTCCACAACACCAGCGCGTACCTGCGCGCGGGGGCGCGCCCGGCCGCCCAGCGGACGAAGTCCACCACCGTCTGGGGATGGCCGGAGTCGGTCGGGCCCAGCTCCTCGATCGCGTCGGGGGCGCCGCCCCGGCCGATCTCCATGCGCTGGGCGCGGCCCTGGGCCTCCTGGCGCTTGACGAAGGCCGTGACGCGGACGCCCTCCGCGGCCCTGGCGGCACGCAGCTCCTCCAGGTCGCGGCCGGCCGCGTCGGACAGGTTGTTGTTGCCCGCCATGTACACCATGAGGTTCCACTCGGCGGGCTCCGCCGGCCTGCCCGGCTCGCTCACCGCCTGGACGTACCGCGGGTGCACGGCGACCGGCTGGGGCGGGGCGCCGCCTTCGAGCGCCTGCCAGGTGCGCGGGCCCGCCACGCCGTCGGCCGTGATGCCGGCCCGCTGCTGCATGCTGAGCAGCGCGCCGTAGGTGGAGCCGCCGAAGTAGCCGTCGGCCTGGATCCGGTGGCCCCGGGCCCGCAGCAGCTCCTGCAGCCGCCTGACGTCCTCTCCTGTGCTGCCGAGTCGCAGCCTGCCGGCGGCCATCAGTCCGCGGCCCAGTGGAAGGTGAGGCACTTGGCGTCGGGTGCGAGCTCGCTGATCGGGATGACGTACATGGGCAGCGGCTCGCCGTACATCCCGGCCTTCCACAGCACGATCGCGCCGCCGTTCTGCAGCGCCCTGGACTCGAAGCTCGCGTACGTCTCGCGCTCGGTGTCGACGAACGCGATCTGCCGGTCGGTGCCGTCGGTGACCTGCACGCCCTTCCACCACAGGCTGTGCGGCGAGAGGCTGATGCGGATCTCGGTGGTGCCGGGCGGCGCGGCGGTCTCGGTCAGGTGCACGACGTCGCCGTCACGCAGCCGGTGCGCGTTGACCAGCTCGTTCCTGCCGCAGCGGATGAGCCGGACCTGGGCGCGTCCGGGCATGCGCTCGTAGCGGGCGGGCGCGCGCTGGTCGCCGTGCACGATGGCGAGCAGCTCGGGCAGCTGAGAGATGATCGCGGGCAGCAGCGCGTGCACGATCGGGCCGAAGTAGCGCTGGTTGAGCTCCCGGTCGGTGACCCGGATCGGGTGCTCGACGCGGC
Organism: Nonomuraea antri; assembly: GCF_013283785.1. Lineage (GTDB taxonomy): Bacteria > Actinomycetota > Actinomycetes > Streptosporangiales > Streptosporangiaceae > Nonomuraea > Nonomuraea antri. The sequence continues at coordinate 24,662 of NZ_JABCPZ010000029.1, read as the reverse complement.
CGCGGTTCATGGTCTGCAGCAGGCCGGGCAGCACCTGCATGACGATGGGCGTGATCGTGCCGATGAGCTGGGGCACGAACTGGAGGAAGCGCTCCTCCTCGTTCTGGTCGGTCTCCGACTTCGCGGGCCCGAACTGCAGCAGCTGCTCCACCAGCGGCGGCACGACGGCCTGCACGACCGGCATGAGGACGCAGGCGACGTCCATGAAGGACCGATCGGCCGCCTGCTGGGGGTGGCCCGCGGAGAACGGGTACGGCTGCCGGTGCTCCGGCGGGTACCCGTAGGTCCGGTGCTCCAGCTGCACGGCCATCTGCATGGCCATCTGCGGCGGCAGCAGCGGCAGCTGCGCCGCGCGCGGCGCGGGCGCGCCGATCTGGTTGGCCGCCTGGTGGGTGAGCTGGAGGCCCTGGAGGATGGTGGGGAACAGCACGTTGAGAATCCGTGCCTCCGTTCCCCGCTGCTCCTCTGCGATGTAGGACGGCATGATGTTCTCCCGGCGTTGGGGGCATTCGTCCACGTTGGACGCTATGAACGGGTTCTGCCGCGAGCATCAGGGAAAGTCCTGGGGATAACCCCGGGGCCATTCCCTAAGGACGGTCATGACCGGCTCGGGGTGATCGGGCGACCGGGCCGATATCGGGAACACCGGCGTTCTCGCTGGTCAGGCATCCGGGTGGACCCCAGGGGCGGCCCTCGGGTCAGTCCCTAGTGAGGGATACGGCCGACTCGGGTCAGGCGAAGGGTGGACGCATCCCGGACCAAGGATCAGGATGAATTGGTCCAGGGGGTGAGTCCATGACAGCCCGCGCCCTACGTAACGGACCCGAGCGCTCCCGCGACGAACAGTTCGTAGGTCGCTGCCGGGAACTGGCGGTGCTGCACGCCCAACTGGCCCGCGTGTGCGAGGGCCGCTCCAGCCTGGTGGTGGTGGAAGGCCCGGCGGGCATCGGCAAGACCGCGCTCGTCGGCGAGTTCCTGGCCGCCGTCGAGAACGCGGTCGTACTCGACGTGAGCGGCGAGGAGAGCGAGAGCGAGCTGGCCTACGGCGTGCTCGGCCAGCTCGGCGGCCAGGTGCAGCCGGTGCCGGAGGCGCTGGCCGGGCTGCCCGGGATCGGCGAGCCCGGCCGGCCCGACCCGCTGGTGGTCGGCGCGGCGCTGCTCGACCTGCTCGGCCAGCTCCAGCGCTCCTGGCCGGTGGTCATGGCCGTGGACGGCGCCGGCTGGGCGGATCTGCCCTCGCTGCAGGCGCTGACGTTCGCGCTGCGCCGGCTGCGCGCCGACCGGGTGCTCGCCGTGGTCATCGCCAGGGACAGCGACCATCCCAGGCTCCCCGACGGGCTGCGCAGGCTGCTGCGCGGCAGCGCCGCGCTACGCCTGCCGCTGCTCGGGCTGAGCGGCCGCGACCTGCAGGCGCTCAGCGCCAGGCTCGGTCCCGTCCGGCTGAGCCCGCAGGCCGCGGACCGGCTCTGCGAGCACACCAGGGGCGTGCCGCTGCACGCCCGCGCCCTGCTCCAGCAGGTACGCGCGGAGACCCTGGCCGACGTGGACGCCCCGCTGCCGGCCCCCCGCTCGTACGCCACGCAGATCCTGGGCAGGCTCACCACCTGCGGCGGCGCCACCCAGCGGCTGGTCACCGCGGCCGCCGTGCTCGGCACCTCGGCCCCGCTGCACCTGGTGGCCCGCATGGCCGAGCTGGACGAGCCGCTGCCCGCACTGGAGCAGGCCACCGCGCTCGGCCTGCTCGCCGAGTGGCGCACCGGCGCCGGGGTCTCGCTCGGCTTCCCGAACCCGCTGGTCAGGGCCGCCATCTACCACGACCTGGGCCCGGCCACCCGCCGCCGGCTGCACCTGCTGGCCGCCGAGCTGGAGGACGACGTCGTGCACCGGCTGCGGCACCGCTTCTCCGCCGCCGACCAGGTGAACGCCGACCTGGTGCGCGAGGTCGCCAGGATCGGCCGCGAGCAGGCCGCCGCCGGGCTGTGGCCGAGCGCCTGCGGCTGCCTGACCAGGGCGGTGCAACTGACCCCCGAGGGGCCAGAGCGCGACAGGCTCATCGCCGAGGCCGTCGAGTCGCTGCTGGCCGCCGGTCGGCCGGCCGACGCGGGCGCGCTGGCCGCCCAGGTCGCGCCGACCGCGGACCCGGCCGTGCGCGACTTCACGCTCGGCTCGGTCGCGCTGGTCAGCGGACGCCTGGACGAAGCGGGCAGGCAGCTCGACAACGCCTGGGCGCACGCCGCGCACGACCGCCGCCTGGCCACCGGCATCGCCGCCAGGCAGGCCATGGCGGCCCTGGCCCGGGGCCGCGGCGCCGACGCGGTCACCTGGGCCCGCCGCGCCGCGGACGGCGAACTGGTGCGCTTCTCCCACCTGATCGGGCTGGGCCTGTGCGGCCAGGTCGAGGACGGGCTGAGCCGCGCCGGCGACCTGCCCGCCCCCTCGCAGGGCCGGCCGGGCGAGGTCGACGCGCTGCTCGGGCGCGGCATGCTCCGGCTGTGGGCCGACGACCTGCCGGGCGCGCACGACGACCTGCTCGGCGTGCTGACGGTGAGCGCCGGCCGGTCCGCACCGTTCCAGCTCCTGGTCTCGATCGCGCTGGCCCAGGCCGAGTACCGGCTCGGCCGATGGGACGAGTCGGTCATGCACGCCGAGATCGGCGCGTCCACCGCCGACGACTTCGGCCAGGAGTGGCTGGCCGGGTACGCGCACGGCGTGGCCGCGCTGGTGCCGGCCGCCAGGGGCGAGTGGGAACGCGCGCTCGCCCACGTCCGGGCCGCGCGGGCCGCCTGCCACTCCGACAACGCCATCGCCCACCTGAGCACGGCCGGCGCCGAGGGCCTGCTGGCCACCGCCAGAGGCGACTACGAGGGCGCCATCGCCGCGCTCGCCCCGCTGGTCAAGACGAACCTCCCGGACGAGCCCGCCGTGACGCTGTGGCCCGCGCTGCTGGCCGACGCCCTGGTCAGCGCCGGACGCCTGGACGAGGCGGAGGCGGTGCTCGTGCCGTGCGAGCTGCTGGCCCTGGACCGGGACCGGCGCAGCGCGCTGGCCGCCGCCGCCCGCGCCAGGGCCGCACTGCACGCGGCCAGGCACGAGCCGGCCGAGGCCGAGACCGGCTACCAGGTGGCGCTCGAACACGCCGCCAAGATCGACATGCCCTTCGAGGAGGCACGGATCAGACTCGCCTACGGCACGTTCCTGCGCCGCAGGGGCCGCCGGGCCGCCGCCGCTGAGCAGCTCGAAGCCGCCCAGGTCACGCTGTCCAGGCTGGGCGCGCTGCCGTACCTGGAGCAGTGCGACCTGGAGCTGGCCGCCAGCGGCCGGGCCACGCTGCGCCCGCAGGACACCGCCAGGCTGGGGCTGACGCCGCAGGAGCACACGGTGGCGGTGCTGATCAGCCGCGGGCTGACCAACCGGCAGGCGGCACGCAAGCTGGTGCTGAGCGTGAAGACCGTCGAATACCACCTGAGCCACATCTACACCAAGCTCGGCATCACCTCGCGCACCGCCCTGATCGGCCGCCTGAGCGACCTGGAGCCGTGACGCGGTCAGCAGGCGTCCTGGAGCCGTGGGAAGGCGCGGGTCAGCAGGCGTCCTGGTAGCCGCTCTCCGGGATCAGCCTGGCCCATTCGAGCTGGCTCAGCGGGCCGCCCGCGCGGGCGCACACCTCGCGCACCGTCAGCGCCGGATCGACCGGCGTCTCGCGCACGCTGCCGTCGCGGGCCAGCCCGAGCAGCCGCTTGCCGTCGTGGCTGAAGGCCAGCCCGCTGGTCCGCGAGCCGGCGGGCACCCGGCCGACCTCGCGCAACGTCTCGGTGTCCCACAGCGCGGTGCGCTCGCCGTCGACCGCGAGCAGCTTGCCGTCGGGGGAGAAGCGCAGCTCCTCGACCGGGCCCGAGTCCGTCTCGATCGTGGCCTGCCGCTCGCGCGCCCGCACGTCCCAGAGCAGCACCTGGCCGTCGGCCAGCCCGTACGCCAGCGTGCCGCCGTCCGGCGAGAACGCCAGCGCCGACGGCGATCCGCCGGCCAGCGGCTCGATCCCGCCACTGGCCAGGTCGAGCAGGTTCGACCCGGCCGCCAGCCTGGCGCCGTCGGGGCTGAAGGCCATGGCCAGATCGCCGGCCCCGTCGTAGGCCTTGATGCGCCGGCCCTGGCGCACGTTCCAGGTCTCCAGCTTCTTGCCCCTGGCGGTGGCCAGGGTGGCGCCGTCGGGGGAGAGCGCCACCGCGGGGACGTCACCGCCCGCCTCGATCACCGCCAGCCGCCTGGGCCCGGCCACCTCCCACACCGTCACCGGGTCGCCTGACACGGCCAGCAGCCTGCCCTCGGCGTCGAAGGCCAGGTTGCCCGCGGCCGCGATCGTGCCCAGCTTCGTGTGCCCGGTCGCGTCGGTCAGCGTGATCTCGTCGTCCACCTCGCTGGCCGCGACCCGGCCGTTGCCCGACAGCGCGGCGGCCCCGGTCTCCTGCCGCGGCACGGACAGGTCGGCCACGTCCAGCGAGACGACCGAGCCCTGCCTGCCCAGGTAGCGCAGCGAGCGCCCGTCGGCGGAGAAGGCGTAGCCGTGCTCGGAGTCGCGCAGCGGGAAGCTGCCCGCCAGGTCCTGGCCGGAGTCGCGGCGCACGTCCCACACCCGGACGGAGTCCATGCCGGCCAGCGCGAGCAGGGCCCCGTCGGGGCTGAAGACCGGGGTCTCGCGGCTGGTGTCGTGGATGGTGCGGGTGCCGCCCGGGCTGATCAGCGTCACCCCGTCTCGCCCGGCCACCGCCAGCGTGTCGCCGTCGGGGCTGAAGGCCAGCGGCGGGGCGGTCGCGTCCTGGCCGGTCAGCGGCGGGAGCTTGACGATGCGGGTGCGCCGCCTGGACGGCAGCTCCCACAGCTCGACGCGGCCGTCGAGGCTGGAGATCGCCGCCGTCGCGCCGTCGGCCGACAGCGCGATCCTGCGGTCGGTGAGGTCGAACAGGGTCCGGCCGCCGACGTGGATCCTGGCCCGGTTGCCGTTGACGATCGCGTACGTGCCGGTGGTCAGCGGCCGTCCGGTGGCCACCTCGAACGGCTTGCCGTCGGGCCCCTCGGCGACCCTGCCGTCGTCGCTCAGCGCGGTGATGTCGACCGGCAGCGTGTGCGTGGCCAGCCGCCGGCCGTCGGCCACATCCCAGACGGTGACCGTGCCCGCCGCCCACTTGATCAGGTTGTCGCCGTGCAGCCGGTAGCGGGCCGGGCGGCCGGCCCCGGGGGCGTCGGCGGCCTCGGGGTCCTTGAACACGCCCAGCTCCGGCTGCACGAGCGAGGCCTGCAGCGCCACGCGTGCCTCGAACACCGGCGACAGCCGCCAGGCGGCCACGCTCAGCCGCATCGCCGTCCGCGGGTCGGACGTGCGCATCGCCTCCGCCCTGGCCGCCACGGCCCGCGCGTTGGCCTCGACGAGCTGGGCCCGCAGCTCGTGCTGCCCGTTCACGGCCAGGACGGCGGTCGAGACCGCCACGGCCAGCACCGTGGCCACGGCCGTCAGCAGCGGGCCGCGCATCCTGCGGCGCTGCGCGGACAGCGTGACGCTCTCCTGCAGGAAGTCGCGTTCGAGCTGGTTCAGCCGCAGGTGGCGGCGCTTGGTCGCGGCCCAGCCGAGCGCGGTGTCGAGGCGTCGGCCACGGAAGAGGTGGTTCCTGCCGCGCCGGTGCTCCGACCAGTTCCTGGCCGCGTCGCGGACCTGCCGGTGGACGGGCAGGCCGGCGCGCTCGTCGGCCACCCAGCCGCGCAGCCTGGGCCAGGCCCGGTAGAGCGCGGCGCTGGCCGGGGCCACCCGGTCGTCGGCCACCGCCACGAGCTTGCCGATCTCGGTCTCCGCCGGCGGGACGCGCACGCTGCGGCGCACCAGGAGCCCGGCCGCCAGCAGCGGGGCCAGCACGCCGCCCTCGTCGTGCGGGAAGTCGCCGTCCATGAGCCGCAGCAGCAGGCCGGGCACCTCCTCCTGCTGGCGGGGGGTGAGCGCGGCGTAGACCGCCTCGGCCACCTCGCCCAGCGAACGCGGCCCGGACATCCCTTCGGGCGGCCGCAGCCCGGCTGCGGCCTCGACGATCAGCTCGGCCGCCAGCCCGGCCGCATCGGGCCGGTCGGCCGGGTTCTTGGCCAGCGCGCGGGCGACCGGCTCGCGTAAGGAGTCGGGCAGTTCCGACAGGTCGGGATCGGCGGTCAGCAACCGGTGCATGACCGCGCCCGGGCTCGCGCCGTGGAACGGGTCGCGTCCGGTGGCCGCGAAGACCAGCACCGCGCCCCAGGCGAACACGTCCGCGGCCGGCCCGGGCGGCGCGCCGGTCAGCACCTCGGGCGCCTGGTAGGTGCGTACGCCGCCGGACGGCACGCGCACGCAGCCGGCGCCGGGGCCGTCCGCGCGCGTGCCGTCGGTGCGGAAGTCGATGAGTTTCGGCCCGTCGCGGGCCAGCAGGACGTGCTCCGGCTTGAGATCGCGATGCGCCAGCCCGGCCTCGTGCAGCGCGCGCAGCGCCGCCGCCAGCGCCGCGGCCAGCGCGAGCAGGTCCGCGCCCGCGTACGGCCCCCGCCCGGCCACCGCCTGCCGCAGGTCGGGCCCGTCGACGAACTCGCTCACCACGTACGGCACCGCGCCGTCGAGCCCGAAGCCGACGACCTCGGCCAGATGGGGTGACGTCACCTCCGCCGCCGGCGTGCTCCCCGACGCGCCGCGCGGCACCCGGACGGCGAACCTGCGGCCCTCGTCGTCGCAGGCGTCGTAGACCACGCCCCGGCCGCCCGCGCCGAGCCGACCCGCCAGCCAGTAGCCGCCGAGCCTCTCGGGATCACCGGGCACCAAGCGCATCGTCACCACTGCTTAGATGCGCTGGAGAGCGCATTGGTTGTCGTCCGATGCCGTCGCATCAGAACGTCACAGGCCCCCCGCGCGCCTCGGGGGACCCGTGCGTCATGATCATTATGCCAGCACTCCGGATCTTGAAGCCCATTCCGGGCGCAGCACCGACATGGTGATGGAGTCGTAGCGCTCGCCGCCCCAGAGCAGATCGTCGCGCAGCACGCCCTCCGCCACGAAGCCGATCTTCTCGTAGACGTGCCGCGCCCGGTCGTTGAACGCGTACACGCTCAGGCTGATGCGATGCAGCGGCGTGGTGGCGAAGGCGTGGTCGAGCACCAGGGTGATCGCCTCCGTGCCGTAGCCCCTGCCGAACGCGCGCGGGCCGATCAGCGCGATGCGCAGGTTGCAGGCCAGGTTGTCGGGGTCGAGTTCGTTGAGCACCACCTCACCCACGTAGTCGCCGTCGGCCATGATGGCCAGGTCGAGCCGGTCGGCGTGCTCGGCCCTGGTCGCGCACCACCGCAGGGTGGTCTCGCGGTCGAACTCGCCGTGCGAGCCCGTCAGCCGGCGCACCTCCGGGTCGCGGGTCAGCTCGTACAGCCCGGCGGCGTGCTCGGGGCCGACCGGGCACAGCGTCACGCGCTCGCCCTTGAGTGTGGGTTTCTCGTCGAACATCCCTCGTGGCTATCAGTCCCGCTCGTCCGGGGGCAATCGGATTTCCCGCAGCACCGCGTCGCGCACCCGTTCCGGTGACATGACGCCGACGTCGCACTTCAGGTCGGCCACCTCGACGAAGTACGCCTCGCGCCTGGCCCGCATCGCGGTGGGGGAGAAGCCCGGCCGGTGCGAGCCGGACTTCATGCGCTCGGCCAGGATCGCGTCGGCGGCGTCGAGCCAGACCACGTGCGCCTCGCGCCGCAGCGCCGCGCGCACCCGCACGTCCTCCAGGGTGCTGGCGGCGGCCGCGATCACCTTCGGCTCGCCGCCGAGCTCGTGCAGCACGTGCTCGGCCTCGTAGTGGTGCAGGGCGTCGGCGCCCTCGCGGGCGACGATCTCGGCGGCCGTCCCGCCGTGCGTGGCACGCAGGTAGGAGTCGCTGTCGGTGAACGGCAGCCCGAGGGCTTCGGCGATGAGCCGGCCCGCGGTCGACTTGCCCGACCCCATGAGCCCGATCATCACGACTGGTTTGTTTTTCGACATGTGGATAGAGGTTCCCGTGTCAAGGAGGTAAATCAGATGACCATCGCCGGAAGCATCATCCTCATCATGCTCGGTGCGATCCTCACCTGGGCCGTCGAGTTCGACCTCGCCGGTCTGGACATCAACGTCGTCGGCGTCATCCTCATGCTCGGCGGCGTGGTCGGGCTGTTGTTCGGCCTGTACAGGATCAGTGTCACCCGCCGGGCCGTCGGCCCGATCGACGAGCCGGTGCACCGCCACGAGGTCTACGAGGAGCCCGAGCCTCGCCGGACCACCGTGTACGAGGAGCGCCGCCACTACAACGAACCGCCGATCTAGGAGGTGAAGCGACATGCCAGCCGTGCAGGAGCTGCCGTCGACCATCAAGCGTTCGCCCAAGAAGGCGCAGGACACGTGGATCAAGGCGCACGATTCGGCCGTGGAGGAGTACGGCGAGGGTCGCCGCGCCCACATGACCGCGTTCGCGGCGTTGAAGCACGCCTTCGAGAAGGTCGGCGACCACTGGGAGCCGAAGGCGAAGAAGGGGCCGTCCGACAAGGGCGCCACCGATCGTTCCGGACGGACGGCCGAAGGCGTCGACGCCAACGCCAGCAAGGACCATCTGCAGGGCGTGGCGTCGAAGCTGGGCGTGCGCGGCCGGTCCAGGATGACCAAGGCACAGCTCGTGGACGCCATCAAGATGGCCAACAGGAAGGCCACGGCCAAGTCCCGCTGACCCGCCCCACGACCTCGGCCGGGTCCCGGGGCCGGCCCCCGCGCCTCGGACCCGGCCCGGTCTCACCCCCGATCCCTCTCACAGCAGCCGCTTGACCGCCTCGGCGATCGCCCTCCTGTCGATGTGCGCGTCGGCCAGTTGTTCCGCGGGCGTCGCCGACGCCGGCAGCCCGCGCACCGCCAGCTTCACCACCCTCGGCCCGAGCTCGCTCACCGCGTCGAGCACCGCGTCGCCCAGGCCGCCCTCCAGCCGGTGATCCTCCACCGTGATCAGGTTGCCGGTGGTGGTGGCCGCCTCGACCAGCGCGGCCGTGTCGACCGGCTTCACCGAGTACAGGTCGATCACCCCCACCGGGATGCCGTTCTCGGCCAGCTCGTCGGCCGCGGCCAGCGCCTCGTGCACGGTGACGCCCGCGGCGATCACCGTCGCCCGGTCGTCCGGCGAGTGCCGCAGCACCCGCGAGCCGCCCACCGGGAACCGCTCGCCCGGCTGGTAGATCACCGGCGTGCCGCCCCTGGTGGTGCGCAGGTACGACACCCCGGCCAGATCCGCCATCTCCACCACCAGCGCCGCCGCCTGGTTGGCGTCGCACGGGTACAGCACCGTGCTGCCGTAGACCGCCCGCATCATGGCCAGGTCCTCCAGCCCCATCTGGGACGGGCCGTCCTCGCCGATCGCCACGCCCGCGTGCGAGCCGACCAGCCGGATGGCCGCCTGGCTCACCCCGGCCATCCTGATGAAGTCGTGTGCCCTGGTCAGGAACGCCGCGAAGGTCGCCGCGTACGGTTTCCACCCGCGCACCTGCAGGCCCACCGCGGCGGCGACGAGCTGCTGCTCGGCGATGTACATCTCGAAGAACCGCTCGGGGAACGCCTCGGCGAACTCCTCCGTCTTGGTCGAGTCGGCCACCTCGCCGTCGAGCGCCACCACGTCGCCCCTGGCCGCGCCGAGCGCCGCCAGCGCCGCGCCGTACGCGGCCCGCGTGGCGACCTGGTCGCCGAGCTGATACTCGGGGACCGTGGCCGGCCGGGTGTCGAAGCGGAACGGCTCGCCGCCGTCGGCCGGGGCCCGCACCTCGACGCGCACGTCGCGCGGCCCGCCCAGCTCGCCGATGGCCTGCTCGGGGTCCTTGAGCGCCTTGCCGTGCGCGCCCTCGCGGTTCTCCACCTCCAGGACGCCCTCGCCCTTGCGCGTCTTGGCCAGGATCACGGTCGGACGGCGGCGGGTGTTGCCGGCGTCGCCCAGCGCGTAGTCGATCTGCCCGGGGTCGTGGCCGTCGATCTCGATCGTGTGCCAGCCGAACGCGCCGAACCTGCGCGCGTACGCCCCGGTGTCCCAGCCGTGCCGGGTGGGGCCGCGCTGGCCGAGCCGGTTCACGTCCACGATCACGGTCAGGTTGGCCAGCCCCTCCGTCCCGGCGTGTTCCGCGGCCTCCCAGATCGACCCTTCGGCCAGCTCACTGTCGCCGCACAACACCCACACCCGGTACGGCATCCGCTCCAGCCGCCCGGCCATCGCGACCCCGACGCCGACGGGCAACCCCTGCCCCAGCGACCCGGTCGCCACGTCCACCCACGGCAGGCGCGGCGTCGGATGGCCCTCCATCCGGCTGCCGCGCCTCCTGAACGACAACAGCTCCGCGTCGTCGATCGCGCCCGCGGCCTTGTAGAGGGCGTACAGCAGGGGGGACGCGTGACCCTTGGAGAAGATCAGGTGGTCGTTGGCGGGGTTGGCGGGATCGCCGAAGTCGTAGGTGAGGTGGCAGGCGAACAGCACGGCCATCAGGTCCGCCGCGGACATCGACGACGTGGGGTGTCCCGACCCCGCCGCCGCGGCGGCCCGCACCGAGTCGACGCGCAGTTGCGCGGCCAGATCGGAGAGGAACTGAAGATCGCGTTCAGGCATCATGACCTCCTCGTGACTTCCCGCCGCCTACCCCTCCGTGCCCGCTTAACGCGGTCGCATCACCAGGTCGTCCCTTTTATCCACAAGCGTGCGGAGGGTCAGAGCTCCCCGCGCCAGGCGCCGGCCTTCTCGCGGCCGTAGGACACCCGCCGGTACCACTCGTTGCCCAGCAACCGGGCGCGGGCCCGCTCGGGCAGCGAGGTCAGCAACGTCATCGACGCGCCCCGCCCGACCTCGGACTCGTGCGCGTGCATGGCCGCCCACTTGAGTTCGGCGTACGCAGACACGTCGAGGTGCGCGTCGATCTGGTCGTCGGGGACGCCGGGCAGCGTCTGCCCGGGGTCGGGCGGCGTGCCGAACACCGACTCCCACTGCGCCGCGACGACCGAGCGCGGCATCGTGACCAGGTAGGCCGCGCGGGGCCGCCAGGGCGCGCCGGAACCGGGGTAGAGCTGGTCGTACCCGGCCGCCTCGACCGCGGCCAGCGTGATCCGGTGGACGAGCACGTGGTCGGGGTGCCCGTAGCCGCCGTAACCGTCGTAGGTGAGCACGACGTCGGGGCGGACGTCCCTGATATGCTCGACCACCCGTCCGACCGCCTCGTCGAACGGCACGTCCTGCAGGCGCGGCCGGCCGGGGGCCGAGTCGGGGTTGCGGCCGTCGGCGTAGCCGAGCAGCCGCGGCTCGCCCGCGCCGAGGAGGTCCAGCGCGCGTTCCAACTCGCCGGCGCGGTGCGTGCCCTCGGCCCAGGTGCAGGTCACGACCGCCGTCCTGGCGCCCTGGTCGGCGTACTTGGCCAGGGTGCCGCCGGTCCAGATGGCCTCGTCGTCGGGATGGGCGTGCACGCACAGCAGGCTGAGATCCACCGCGATCCTCCAGGATGATCAGGGGCGGCCCATGCTAGCGACGCCGGCCGGCCCTGAGCGCGGGGATCCGCGCGGGTCCTGGGTGCGGGGTCCTGCGTGCGGTCAGTGGCGCAGGGCCTTGATGGCGGCGCCGGTGGCGGCGGCCCCGGCCAGCGCCATGGCCACGGCCTTGCGGTGCTGGGAGAGCCACACCTGGGGGCTGCGGGAGTGCGAGCGGTCGTCGAAGCTGCCGTGCGCCCCGTAGTCGGCGTTCTCGTCGGCCGGCTCCCAGAGGTTCGACACGCCGGTGGGCGGTTTGTCCGGGGTCTGCTGCGAGTCGACGCCGGTCCTGGCCAGGTAGCGGTCCACCAGGGCGGGGGCGATGCGCTGCGCCAGCAGGGTGGCGGCGGTGGTCGCGCCGACCCAGTACTCCTTGCGCTCGGGGTGCTCAGCCGCGTACACGATGGCGCGCGCGGCCACCTCCGGCTGGTAGATCGGCGGCACCGGCTGCGGATGGCGGCGCAGCTTGGACAGGACCCAGTCGAACTGGGGCGTGTTCACCGCGGGCAACTGGACCAGCGTGAGGTGGATGTCGCGCTTGTCCGCCAGCAGTTCGGTGCGAATCGACTCGGTGAAACCTTTGATGGCGTGTTTCGCCCCGCAATACGCGGACTGCAGGGGGATGCCGCGCTGCGAGAGCGCGGAACCGGTCTGCACAATGGTGCCGGTGTTTCTCGGCGCCATGACGTCGAGCGCCGCCTTGGTGCCCCAGACATATCCCAGGTACGTCACATCAGTCGTACGTTTGTATTCCTCTGGCGAAATATCGATGAATTTCGCGAAAACCGAGGAAAAAGCGGTGTTGATCCAGACGGAGATCGGCCCCATTTCGGCCTCGATCCTGGCCGCGGCCTCCCGTACCTGGTCGTAGTCGGCCACGTCCGCCTCGTAGATCTGGGCGCTGCCGCCCTCCGTGCCGACGTCCACGGCGGCGGCGCCCAGCCCGGTCGTGCCGCGCGCGATCAGCGCCACCCGCGCGCCGCGTGCGCCCAGCTCACGGACGACCGCCCGCCCGACCCCGCCGCTCGCGCCCGTGACCACGACGACACGTCCTCGTACCGCCGCCATCAGCCTGCCTCTCCCGTCCGGTGGTTCTTCTGCCTGCGCAGCGCCAGAGCGATGTCGATCACGGTGATGACGGCCAGGACGACCGCGATGCCGGTCATCACCGGCGCCTGGGCGATGATCCCGAGCACCGCGAACGCGAACAGGAACATCAGGATGAACGACCCCACCCGGACGTGGACCACGTCGCGCGGCGTCGCCGGCACCATCGGGTGTCCCCGCGGAGATCGTTCTTCGTGCCATTCTTCTTTGTCAGCCATACGCCCCACCTGCCCGTCCCGTTTGTCGCCTAACGTCACGGGTAGTCCGGCCTCGTGCCCGAGCTACATCCCAGTGACCAGAGTGAGCCGGGAATCGTGCGGCGCCGGCGCGGCCGGGGGTTCAGCTATCACGGGCCTGACGGGGCGGTGATCGGAGACGGCCCCACCCTGGCGCGCATCAAGGCCCTGGCCATCCCCCCGGCCTGGACGGACGTGTGGATCTGCGCCTCACCGTACGGGCACCTGCAGGCGGTGGGCACCGACGCGGCGGGCCGCCGGCAGTACCGCTACCACGACCTGTGGCGCGAGCAGCAGGACCGGGTCAAGTTCGACCGGGTGCTCGAGGTGGCCGAACGCCTGCCCGCCTTCAGGAAGGCCGTGGACGACCAGCTCAAGGGCCGCGGCCTGACCAGGGAACGGGTGCTCGCCGCGGCCGCGCGGCTGCTCGACATCGGCTTCTTCCGCATCGGCGGCGAGAGCTACGACACCTACGGCCTGGCCACGCTCAGGATGGAGCACGTGAGCTGCGGCAACGGCATCGTCACCTGCTCCTACCAGGCCAAGGGCGACATCCCGCGCGAGGTGGAGGTGGCCGACCCCGGGGCGTGCGCGGTGCTCAGGTCGCTGAAGTCCCTCGGCGTGGACGGCGAACTCCTGCGTTACCGCCGCCCGGAAGGCGGCTGGGGCGACGTCAGGAGCGAGGACATCAACGACTACCTGCGCGAGATCATCGGCTACGAGGTCACCGCCAAGGACTTCCGCACCTGGCACGCGACCGTGCTGACCGCCGTCGGCCTGGCGGTCTCGCTCGACCCCGGCACGGCCGGGCGCACCAGGACCGCCAAGAAGCGCGCCGTCACCCGGGTGATGCGGGAGGTGGCCGAATACCTGGGCAACACGCCCACCGTGGCCAGGGCCTCGTACGTGGACCCGCGCGTGGTCGAGGCGTACGACCAGGACAAGAGCATCGCCGGGGCGCTGACCGAGCTGGGCGCGGACGCCGATTTCGGGCAGCTGGCCACGCACGGGACCGTGGAGCGGGCGGTCATCGACCTCATTCGTGCCGTTTGAGCTGTTCGTGCCCGGGCATGCGGCGTCAGAAGAAGGGAGGCGAATGATGGAAGCTCCGCAGTACGTCGCGGCCCGGGTCCAGCAGGCCATGGCCGAGGACGGGCGCACGCACGAGCTGGGCATCCGCGTCGACGTACGCGGGGACCAGGTCTTCCTGCGTGGTGAGGTGAGCGGGGCCGAGCAGCGCGAAAGGCTCGGCGAAGTGGCGCGCGAAGCCGCGCCAGAGCTCCACGTCCACAACGAGATCAAGATCGTGCAGGTCAGCGAGCCGGGGGAGGACGAGCACCTTGACTGATCTACGCATCGCGGCCGTGGGCGACATCCACCTCGGCGAGGACGTCAGAGGCCAGTACCGGCGCAGGCTCGCCGGCATCGAGGACCGGGCCGACGTGTTCATGCTGGCCGGCGACCTCACCAGGCACGGCACCCTGGAGGAGGGCCGGGTGGTGGCCGACGAGGTGCGCGGCCTGCCGATCCCGGTGGTGGCCGTGCTCGGAAACCACGACTACCACTCCGACCTGCAGTACGAGATCGCCGGCGAGCTGCGTGACGCGGGCGTCATCGTCCTCGACGACGACGGCGCGGTCATCCAGTGCGGCGACAAGAAGCTCGGCGTGGTCGGCGGCAAGGGCTTCGGCGGCGGGTTCGCGGGCAAGAGCGCGAGCGAGTTCGGCGAACGTGAGATCAAGAACTTCATCTCGCACACCCGCTACATCGCCGAGGCGTGGAAGGTGGCGCTGAAGGAGATCGTGGCCGACCACCGCGTGGTGTTGTCGCACTACTCGCCGGTCAAGGAGACGCTGGAGGGCGAGCCGCCGGAGATCTACCCGTTCCTCGGCAGCTACCTGCTGGCCGAGGCGGTCGACACCGCGGGCGCCGACCTGATCCTGCACGGTCACGCGCACAAGGGCAGCGAGAAGGGCATGACGCCGGGCGGCATCAGGGTGCGCAACGTGGCGCTGCCGGTGCTGGGCAAGGCGTACGGCGTGTACTGCCTGGAGGAGAACGGCGAGCACGGCTTCTGAGCCCACCGACCGCACGGCTTCTGGGCCGGCCGATCAGAGGATGCGCGCGGCGAGTATGCACACGTCGTCGTCGGTCTCGCCGCCGAGCTGCTTGAGCACGCAGTCGATCATCTTCTCCGGGTTGTCGCTGACGCACTTGCGCGCGGCCTGCACCAGGGCCGCCATCCCGGCGTCGAGCTCCTGGCCGCGCCGCTCGACCACCCCGTCGGTGTAGAGGATCAGCGTGTCCCCCGGTTCGAGCTGCGTCTCCTGCAGCTCGTACTCGGTGGTGTCGAAGGCGCCGAGCAGGGTGCCGGTGGCGCCTTCGAGCAGGTGGGCCTCGCCCTGACGGACGAGTATCGGCACCGGGTGCCCGGCGTTGGTCCAGCAGTAGCGGCGTTCCTGCGGCTCGTAGTGGCCGATGACGGCGGTTCCGGTCACCGTGACGCCCTCGTTGGAGTGCACGATGAGATCGTTCAGCCAGACGGCGAGCTGGTCGGCAGGGGCGTGCGTGTAGGCCAGGCCGGCCAGTCCCGAGCGCATCTGCATCATGATGCTCGCCGCGGTCAGGCCGTGCCCCATGGCGTCGCCGATGGCCAGTAGCACCCGCCCGTCGGGGATGAGCCTGGCCTTGAACCAGTCGCCGCCGAGCTTGGACAGCTCGCCGCCCGGCTGGTAGCGCACCCCGATCTCCAGTCCGGGCATGTGGATGAGCCCGCGCCTGATCGGCAGGATCGTGTTCTGCAGCTGCACGGTGACCTGGTGCTCCTGCTCGGCCCGCTGCCGCTCGGACGACGCCTGCTCGTGCGCCACGGCCAGCGCCCGCTCCCTGCGCCGGTTCCTGGTCATGTCCTGCACCAGGCATCTGACCTTGACGGGCACGCCGTCGGTGTCGAGTATCGGCTCGCTGTAGACGCTCAGGTGATGCAGCCCGGTCCGCTGCTGCACGCGGAACTCCACCTGGGTGGCCTCGCGGAAGTCCAGCAGGGAGCGCAGCTGCTCGTCCACGATGGCCAGGTCCTCGGAGACCACGATGTTGGGCAGCTCCTCCAGCGGCATCGGACCGTCCGCGGGGTCGCGGCCGAACATCTCATACATCTGGGACGTCCACAGCGCCCGCTCGCTGGTCAGGTTCCACTCGCCCCAGCCCAGCTCGGCCAGGCGCTGGGCGCGTTCCCAACCGGAGACGAGCATCTCCTCGTCGTCCAGCATGCGCCAGCTCACCAGCAGCCCGTCGGCCACCCTGGCGGCGCGCACGGCGAGCGTGGCCGGCCACAGCCGCTGGTCCTTGGCCTCGACGAACTCCACCTGGGGCCGGTACATGGGCTCGCCCGTCTCGTACACGTGCAGGTAGTCGTCGAGCAGGCCGGCGGCGGCCACGCCGGGATTGGCGGTCAGCAGCCGCTGGCCCGCCATCTCCGCGCCGGTGCGTCCGGTCGGGGTCCTGGCGTGGTCGTTGCCGGCGACGACGAAGAAGTCCACCACGCGGCCCGCGGCGTCGGTGACCGGGGTGAGGTAGAGGGCGGAGGCGTGCACCGCCGCGAGCACGCTCGCGACCCAGTCGGGGGCCTCGCGGCGCTCCGCGCCGTCCTGCGGGAGCGGGGCGTCGACGCCCCTGGCGACCTCGACGAGATCGAGGCCGCTGTGCTGCGCCATCCGGTTGAGCTGCTCGGCCGCCTCGCTCGGACGGAGGTCGAGCCTGGTGGCCAGCTTGGCGATGGCCTCGTCCACGATGGCCTCGTTACGCATGTGCCGCTGCAGCCGCGCCAGCCTGGTGCGGATCCTGGCCGCCGCGGTGCTCGCCTCGTAACGGCCACCGTACAGAGGGTAATCGCTCACCTTCTCCTCATGCCCGGAGGAGCGCCCATGAGGTGGATTATGAGCGATATTTCAGTAAAGCTCCGCTGGGCCGGTCTCGGAGAATCGGCCCAGCGGAGGAGACGGACAGCGGGCAGCGCTTCTGCTAGACATCACTTCATCTAGACATTGAAGATGCTGACCCCACCGGGCCCCACGAGGAGGCCGATAACGATGAGCACGATTCCCCAGAGGAGATCGCGCCGGGCCAGGATCACGTAGATCCCGGAGATGACGAGAATTACCGCGATGATCCAGAGCAATGTAGCCATGAGCTGGCAACTGCCCTCATTGCTCGCTATTTAACGTGTTTCCGAAATATGCGGAGAGGGCCGGTCAGGACGCCGACCTCATCAGTTTGCAGTACGCCAGCTGCAACCAGTCCGACGCGGCCACCGCCGTCATCGTGGCCCCCGCCAGCCGGGTCAGCCTGGGTGCGAACACCAGCCCGATGGCGTACCCGGTGGCCGTCCACTGGGCCAGGCAGAACGGGCAGGCCAGCAGCTCGCCCATGGTCCCGCGCGGCTCCTCGTCGATCTCGGAGGGGCCGCTGTGCCCCTCGAACCTGGTGAACGGCGCCCTGATCGGGCTCGTCACCGGATCCTTGGCCAGCCGCCGCGACAGCTTGTGCGTGCACCCGGCCATGAGCAGCAGGTCCATCGGCCCGACCCGGATCGGCGGCCGCCGCCCGGTGAGCGCCGCGACGGCGATCGCCGCGGCGACGGTGGCGCCGTAGACGGTGAGAATGCGCGCGTAGCCCCGCAGTGGCAGGTCGTGCTCGCCGTTGTACGCCCGTCCCGCCTTTTCCAGCATCTCCGTCATGGGCCTGGCGCTACCCTCAGGCACGCTTCTAACGCCTACTTGGCCACCGCGCGGGTAGCCCGATCACATGAGCAGCCACGGTCACGCGGTCACCGACGCCATCCTCGACACGCTCAAGCGCGCCAGCTCTGGGCTGAAGGATGCCGGGGTGAAGTTCGCGCTGGCCGGCGGGTGCGCCGCCTACGCCCGCGGCGCGGCCCCCTCGCTGCACGACGTGGACTTCGTCCTCACCGAGCACGACGTGCCCGCCGCGCTGGAGGCGCTGCGCGGCCTCGGCTTCCAGACCGCCAAGCCGCCCGAGGACTGGCTGGTCAAGGCGTACGACGAGGGCCGGCTGGTGGACCTGATCTTCCGCGTGTCCGACTTCCCGATCACCGACGACCTGCTCGACCGGGCCGAGCCGCTGAAGGCGTCCGCGGTGATCGTGCCCGTGCTGGAGGCCACCGACCTGGTCATCTCGTGGCTGCTGCCGCTGTCGGAGCACGCCTGCGACTACGGGGCGATCCTGGCCCAGGTGCGGGCGATGCGCGAGCAGGTCGACTGGTCGCGGGTGGCGGCCGTGGTGGCCGGGTCGCCGTACGCGACGACGTTCATCACGCTGCTGGAACGGCTCGGCGTGCTGGACGGCCCGGTGCAGCCGGCCGGCGACGTCAAGTGGCCGTGAGTCCCGGCGCACGGAACCTCGCCGCAGGGAAAGGGCCGCGCCCTCGGGGGGCGCGGCCCTTCCTGCGGCAGATCCCGCGGAGTTACCCGGGGAAGCGGCCGTAGTAGTCGCCCAGCCGCGTCCGGTACTCGGGTTCCTTGTACCTGCCCTCGTCGAACTCGGGCGCGTCCTTGATCTCGGCCTTGGTGCGCGAGACGTAGACGTTGCGCTCCTGAGGGTCGATGCTCGTCACGACCTGCGCCGGGAGCAGGACCTTCTTGCCGAAGATCCAAGGACCGGTGTCGACGATGATGTAGCTCTCGCCGACCTCGTACGTCGCCTCGTCGACGGACCCGATCTTCCCGTCGGTCGCCTGCACGTGGAAGCCCACGAGGTCCAGGCTCTTGCCGCGGTCATAGACGTCAGGACGATAGTTCCAGAGCTCCATCGGGCTCTCTTCCTCTCTTCTTCCGTCTTCTCGGGCCTGCTTCCGCTACCCGGCCAGGTGACGGTAAACCCCGGGCAAAAGCCGCATCCCGAGTGGCGGACATCGGCCCCCGGGTCCGGATACGATCCGCGCACAGCCTCGAAAGGGGGGCCGCGTTGACCATCGGATACCAACCCGAATGGGCGCCGCCCGGTGTCGACCCCGAGACACCGAGCGTGGCCCGCGTGCACGACGCCCTGCTCGGCGGCACCGAGAACTTCGCCGCCGACCGTTCCGCGGCCAGGCGGCTGAAGACCGCGGTGCCCGAGGTGGTCGACCTGGTCTGGTGCAACCGGGCCTTCATCGGCCGCGTCGTCGACTACCTGGTGCGCGAGGCGGGCATCCGTCAGATCGTGGACCTCGGCGCCGGGCTGCCGACCATCGAGAACACCCACGAGGTCGCCCAGTTCGCCGACCCCGCCGTCCGGGTGGTCTACGTGGACATCGACCCGATGGTGGAACCGCACGCCAAGGCCCTGCTGCACGGCAACGGCCGGGCCGACGCCATCACCGCCGACGCCCGCGACATCGACGCCGTGCTCGGCCATCCCGCGCTGGTCAGGCTCATCGACTTCTCCCAGCCCACCGCGTTGCTGGCGATCGGGCTGCTGCACCTGCTCCCCGACAGGGACGACCCGCACGGCCTGATCAGGCAGTACATGGACGTGTTCGCGCCGGGCAGCCACCTGGCCGCCTCCAACCTGTTCGCCTCGCCGAACCCGCAGGCCAAGGCGCTGGAGACGATGCTGCAGGTGACGATGGGCACCGGCTACTTCCGCGACCGGGCCGCGATCGCGCGTTACTTCGACGGCCTCGACCTGGTCGAGCCAGGGGTGGTGCACTTCCCCGAGTGGCATCCCGACGAGCGCCTGCCCGGGCCGCTGGCGACCTGGGAGGAACTGCTCCTCGGCGGCGTCGCACGCAAGCCGGGGCGGCTCGGCTAGGGTGTGCTCGTGCCGCGCTTCCTGATCTGCTCCCCGCCGCCCGCCCACTAGCGGGCGGCATCTCACGAGTTCTCCGGGTCCACGTCGATCCGGGGGTGGCCGCCGCCCGCGTACGGGCCGGACTTCCACCACCTCCACCCGGAGAGAAACTCATGACCCACGTCTCCGCCCGGCGGGGCGCGATCTACGTGTCCGTGGCCGCGACCGCCTGGGGCACCGGCGGCGCCGCAGGCTCACTGCTGTTCCAGACGGGCGATCTCGGTCCCGTCGGCGTCTCGCTCTGGCGCTACCTGCTCGGCGCCGCCTTCCTCCTGCTCCTCACCTGGGGGCGACGTCCCATCACCCCCTGGCGGCTCAGCCCGCGCCTGCTGGCCACCGGCGTCGGCATGGCCGTCTACCAGACCGCGTACTTCGCCGCCATCGCGCACTCGGGCGTGGCGGTGGCGACCGTGGTCACCATGGGGGCCACGCCCGTCTTCACCGCCCTGGGCAGCCGCTTCCTGCTGCGCGAGCCGCTGGGCAGGGTGGTCGGCGCCGCTCTGGCCGCGGCCCTGGCCGGGCTGCTCCTGCTGACCGGGGAGTCCGCGCTGCAGGCCCGCTCGGCCGCCATGGCGGGCATCGGGTACGCGCTGCTGTCGGCCGCCGGGTACGCCGCCGTGACCCTGTACTCCAGGCGGCACAGCGACGACCCGCGCGGCACGGCCATCGGCGGGTTCGTCGTCGGCGCGGTGTGCCTGGCGCCGTTCGCCCTGGCCGACGGCGTGCTGCCGCAGATCAACCTGGAGTCCGTCGCGCTGCTGCTCTACCTGGGCGCGGTTCCGACGGCCCTGGCCTACGGCCTGTTCTTCAGCGCGCTCACCGCGCTGCGCGCCACCACCGTGTCCATCATCTCCCTCGGTGAGGCCGTGGGCGCGGCCCTGCTCGGGGTGCTGCTGTTCGGCGAGCGTCTGACGCCGGCGGCCTGGGCCGGGTGCGGGCTGCTGCTCGCCGCCGTGGTGGTGCTGTCCGTACGGGCCGACACCGCCTGAGCGCGGAGGCGGGGAGCGGGGGACGATTCAGCCCGGCACATGAGTTAAGGTCCGGTACGGCGACGCTTGCCGTATCGTCGCTCCGCTCCCTGACCTGCCCGCCCGGCAAAAGGGCCGGGCTTGAAGGGAACGGCGCCGACGAAGCGTGCGTTGGAGGGACTGTGGCCTCAATTTCGGGAATTCTCAGGAACCTTCTGGATCGCCCGGGCGGTGTGAACCTGAGCCCGTACCAGAAGATCGTCAAGGCGGCGAACGAACGTGCCGCCCGGGTGGGCGAGCTGGAGGAGCTGCCCGAGCCCGCGATGGACGATCTGGCCGAGTTCTGCGCCGTCGCCCGCGAGGCCGCGGACCGCACGCTCGGGCTGCGGCCGTACGACGTCCAGCTCCTGGGCACGCTGGCGCTGCTCGACGGGAAGGTCGCCGAGATGGCCACCGGCGAGGGCAAGACCCTGTCGGGCGCGATGGCCGCCGCCGGGTACGCGTTGCAGGGCAAGCGCGTGCACGTGATGTCCGTCAACGACTACCTGGCCAGGCGAGACGCCGAGTGGATGGGCCCGTTCTACGAGTCGCTGGGCGTCAGCGTCGGCTGGATCGGCCAGAACTCCACCCCTGAGGAGCGGCGCGAGGCGTACGCGAAGGACGTCACGTACGGGCCGGTCAGCGAGATCGGCTTCGACGTGCTGCGCGACAGGATGCGCACCGACGCCGGCGAGATCATCGTGCCCGCGCCCGAGGTGGCGCTGGTGGACGAGGCCGACTCCGTGCTCGTCGACGAGGCCAGGGTGCCGCTGGTGATGGCCGGCGCCGCCGACGCGGGCAACGCGGTGCCGGAGATGGCCGCGCTGGTCAGGCAGCTCGTCCTCGGCTACCACTACGAGATCGACGAGCAGGCGCGCAACGTCTACCTCACCCAGAAGGGGGCCGACAGCGTCGAGAACCTGCTCGGCGTCGAGCTCTACGACGAGAACGAGCCGGGCACGCTCATCGAGCTCAACCTGGCCCTGCACGCGCACTCGCTGCTCGCCCGCGACGTCGACTACATCGTGCGCGACGGCAAGGTGCAGCTCATCAACCCCTCGCGGGGCCGGGTGGCGCTGCTGCAGCGCTGGCCCGACGGGCTGCAGGCGGCCGTGGAGGCCAAGGAGGCGCTGCCGCCGAGCGAGAAGGGCGAGATCCTCGACTCGATCACCGTCCAGGGTCTGATCCGCCGTTACCCCCACATCTCCGGTATGACCGGCACGGCGGTGGCCGTCAGCGAGCAGCTCGGCGAGTTCTACGGGCTCAAGGTCGCGGTGATCCCGCCGAACCGCCCGTGCGTCAGGGACGACGAGCCGGACCGGATCTACCCGACCGTCCCCGACAAGGACGCCGCGCTGGTCGAGGAGATCCAGGAGGTCCACGCCACCGGACGCCCGATCCTCATCGGCACCCTCGACGTGGCCGAGTCGGAGAACCTGGCCAAGCTGCTGCAGCGGCGCGGCATGGAACCGGTCGTGCTGAACGCCAAGAACGACGCCGAGGAAGCCGCGATCATCGCCAGGGCCGGCGAGCGCGACGCGATCACCGTCTCCACCCAGATGGCCGGCCGCGGCACCGACATCCGCCTCGGCGACGGCGTCGCCGAGCTGGGCGGCCTGTACGTCATCGGCTCGGGACGCCACGCCAGCAGCCGCCTGGACGACCAGCTCCGCGGCCGGGCCGGCCGCCAGGGCGACCCCGGCGGCTCGGTGTTCTTCGTCAGCATGCGCGACGACCTGATCACCCAGTTCGTCCCCGACGAGCGCCCGCCCGCCGCCGACCCCGACGGCCTGGTACGCCACCGCCGGGGCAGCTACCTGGTCGGCCACGCCCAGCGCGTCGCCGAAGGCGTCAACCTGGAGATCCACCGCAACACCTGGCGCTACACCCGGCTCCTGGAGCACCAGCGGGAGCTGATCCTGGAGTGGCGCGACAAGGTCCTGCACGGCGACTCCGCCGCCAAGGCGCTGGCCGAGGCCGACCCCGAACGCTGGGAGTCCATGCCCGAGGACACCCGCGACGAGAGCGCCCGCCAGATCGTCCTGCACGCCATCGACCGCTGCTGGACCGAGCACCTGGCCTTCCTCACCGACCTGCGCGAGGGCATCCACCTGCGGGCGCTGGGCCGGATGAGCCCGGTGGACGAGTTCCAGCGCGAGGCCGTGGCCGAGTACAAGACGCTGCTGGCCGAGGTGGAACGCCGGTCGCTGGAGAGCTTCGAGTCGCCCGAGCCCGATCTCAAGCGGCCCTCGGCCACCTGGACGTACCTGGTGCAGGACAACCCGTTCGGCACCGAATGGGACCGCATACTCAAGCGCGTCACGGCCGCCACACGTCGCGGCTAGTACCTGACAGAAGATGACAGGTACGGCTGCGACGCTGGAGGCATGACAACGAAAGCCAAGCTCCTCGCCTTCACCATCGACTGTGCCGAACCCAAGAGGCTGGCGGAGTTCTACCACCAGGTCACCGGGCTGGAGATCCAGTACTCGGAGGACGAATACGCCGCGGTCGGCGACGGCACGCTGAACATCTACTTCGGCCGCGTCGCCGACCGTAAGCCGGTCACCTGGCCCAGCCCGGACAAGCAGTTCCACCTGGACTTCCGGGTGCCGGACGTGGAGCAGGCGGCGGCGGAGTACGCGGCGCTGGGCGCCACCCGGCCGGACTTCCAGCCGGGGATCACGGACGAGGGGGTGCGCTGGATCGTCATGCAGGACCCGGAGGGCCACCTGTTCTGCCTCACCCCCGACCGGACCTGACCTCGCGGGCCGGGAACCTCACGAGCTAGCGACCTCGCGGCGGCGGTGTCCGCGAGCCGGGGGGTCGCGTGGCGGCGGTGTTCGGTGAAGCGGAGGCAAGCCCCGGGGCTGTGTTCACCAAACATCACGTCACATGTTCGTGCTGGTCAAGTAGGAAGTCAGGGCAATCATCGGCCTAAAGGATGATTCCAACGCTTTGCTTCCCTCATAAGCTGGAGTAATGCTCTTGGAAGTATCCCCGCCCCCGCGAGGAAGCGCCGCCACCGCCGCCGGCCGCCCCGTCTCACGCACTGAGGCCCGAGCCCCGCTTGGGCCGCAATGACCTGGGTCGGCGTGCTGATCGCCCTCGCCGGCGCGCTCGGATACGCACTCGGCGCGGCACTGCAGCAGTACGAGGCGGTGGCCGAAGGCGCCTCGCTCAAGCTGGTCAAACGCCCCCGGTGGTGGATCGGCGGCATCATCGGCTTCGCCGGCGCGTCGCTGCACGCCGTGGCGCTGAGCTTCGCGCCGCTGGTCGCCGTCCAGCCGATCAGCGTCGCGACGCTGGTGTTCGCCGTGCCGCTGGCCGCGTTCATGTACGGCCGCAAACCGTACAAGGCGGAGATCTTCGGCTCGATCGCGGTGGCGGTGGGGCTGCTCTGGCTCATGCTGCTGGTGCCCCAGCACCACGTGACGCCGCGGCTGAGCACCGGGGCGGCGCTCGGGTTCATCGCCGTCATCGCCGTCATCGTGCTCATCACCCAGGTGGCCGCATCCCGCCTCCACGGTCCCGGACGGGCGCTGCTGCTGTCGGTGGGCGCCGGCGTGGCCACGGCCAGCGTGTCCACGTTCGTCCGGGTGGTCGGCGGCGGCATGGAGGGTGACTGGGGCAGACTGCTGCACTGGTTCACGCTCGCCGTCCCCGTGCTGCTGATCTGCGCGGTGGTGCTGCTGCAGCGCTCGTACGCGGTGGGCTACTTCGGCATCGCCTACGCCGGCGTCCAGGTCGTCGACCCGATCACCTCGGTGCTCGCGGGCGCCATCCTGCTGGGCGAGCCGCTGCCGACCAGCCCGTCGACCGCGGTGCCCGCGCTGCTGGCGGCGGCGCTGACCATCGGCGGGACCATCACGCTCGGCCGCCTCGCCCCGGACCACTCCAGCCCCCGCGAACCGTCCC
>NZ_JABCPZ010000299.1 GCF_013283785.1 Nonomuraea antri | reverse complement strand
AGGCCAAGCCTTCCCAGTCCGGCGAACAGTCGAACGCCCCCGCGCCCCCTCCCCCCGGTGAACCGTCCCACTTGGTCGAGCCGTCCGACGCCGGGTGGCCGGAGCCCGAAATGGCCGGATCCGCGGCCGACCCAGCGGAGTTCACGGAAGTCGCGCCCCTGGCCTTCGGTCTCACGGACCGTCCGTGGGCGCAAGACCGGCTCCCGCTGGCCTTGGACCTGGTCCACGGCGGCCACCTGCTCATCGCCGGCGCCGCCCGCAGCGGGAGATCGACGGCGCTGCGCACCCTCGCGGGCTCCATCGCCGCCCACGCCTCCCCCGCCGACGTGCACCTGCACGCCGTCGACTGCGGCTCGGGAGCGCTCCTGCCGCTGATGGCGATGCCGCACTGCGGCGCCGTCGTCACGCGTGACCAGGTCGACCGGGTCGAACGGCTGCTCGTCCGCATCCGTACGGAGGTCGGCCGCCGCCAGCAACTGCTGGCCGAGGCGGGGCACGCTTCGCTGGCCGAATACCGCCAGGCCGGGCACCGGCTGCCCTGGCTGGTGTTCATGCTCGACCGGTGGGAAGGCTTCGTCGCGGCGTTCGAGAGCTACGACTACGGACGCCTGATCGACGGAGTCCTCCAACTGCTGCGCGAGGGCCCGGCGGTGGGCTTGCGCGCGGCGGTGACCAGCGACCGCTCCGGCCTGCTCGGACAGGTTTCCACGGTCTTCGACGACCGTCTGCTCCTGCGCCTGGCCGACTCCGCCGACTATGGGCTCGCGGGCTTCCCGATCAAGGGCGTCCCCACCTCACTGCCGCCGGGGCGCGCGCTCTCGATGGGCGAGAACGGCATCGTCGAGCATCAGATCGCCCTCCTGTCCCCGGATCCGGCCGGACCTGCCCAGGTGGCGGCGTTGCAGGCGCTGGCCAGAACCGCCACGTCGGTCACGCCCGCCCGCCGGTCCGGCTCCCATGCCGCGCCGATCGGACGGGCCGGCTGGCACTGGGACGGAGAGCCACCCCTGCGTGTCGACGCGCTTCCCATGCGAGTCACCGCCGACCAAGCTTTCGACCTGGACCCGGGCTTCACCCCGCCGTCGCCGCTGTGGGGGCTGATCGGCGCCGGCGGCGACGCCCTGTCTCCACTCGGCATCGACCTGCTGGCCCACGGGCCGGGCGCCGTCATCGCGGGTCCGTCTCGTTCCGGCCGCTCCTCGGCGCTGCTGACGGCGGCGACGTCGCTGCTCACGCAGGGCACGCCGGTCATCGTCGTCGTACCTCGGCGAAGTCCGTTGAGAGAGCTCGACGGCGCCCTGGCCGTGCTCGACGGCAATGCCACCGACCTGCAGGAGCTGACCGCCGACCTGGAACGCTACGTGGTCGTCGTCGACGACGCCGAGCTGATCAGCCCCGACAGCACCTTGGGCGGCGCGCTGGAGGCCGTGATCAGATCGGGCAGAGACGGCGAACACGGGCTGCTGATCGCCGGAACGACCGGCGACCTCGCCAGCGCGTACCGGGGATACGTGGCGGAGGCCCGCAAGTCACGTACCGGGTTACTGCTGGCGATCCAGGGCCAGACCGACGGCGACCTGTTCAGCCTGCGGCTCCCACGCGGGGTCTCGGGCGGGCCGCCCGGTCGCGGCCTGCTCGTGACCACCGGCACCATCACCCCGATCCAAGCGGCCATCCCCGCCACCTCATAGCCCGAGCTGCGCCGTGGCGAGATGGCCCTGGTCCGCACCCGTGCGGTGCGGCCCTGGTCCGCGGCCTTGCGGTGCGGCCCTGGTCTGCGGCCTTGCGGTGCGGCCCTGGTCTGCGGCCTTGCGTGATGGCCCGGTTGGCAGCCTCGCGGGACAGCCAGGTCAGCGGCCTTGCGGGTCAACCGGGTCCGCAACCCCGCGAGACCGCCTGGCCCGCAGCCACTTGCGGGACAGCCCGGTTCGCGGCCTTGCGGGGTGGGCGGTGGTCGTCGATTCTGGCGCCAGACGTTCATCGGACAGCCGGGAGGCAGGCATGGAACTCACCGCCGAGCACTTCACCGCCCGGCTGCACGCGCTCGCCACACCGGAGGAGCTCGAGAAGATCCAGCGTTACTTCAAGACGGGCGAGGGTGACTACGCGGCGGGTGATGTGTTTCTCGGGATACGGATGGGCGAGGTGTTCGCGCTGGCCAAGGAGTTCATCGAGCTGCCGCCGTCCGAGATCGAGAAGCTGCTGGACGATCCCGTCCACGAGGTGCGGGCCGGGGCGCTCAGCGTCATGGACAAGCAGGCCCGCAGAAAGAGCACCTCCGCGGTCCGGCGCAAGGAGCTGTTCGACCTCTACCTGCGCCGCCTCGACAGGATCGACAACTGGGACCTGGTCGATGTGGCCGCCCCGCACGTCATCGGCGGCTACCTGCTGGACAAACCACGCGATCTGCTGGACGAGCTGGCTCGGTCGGAGAACGTCTGGGCCCGGCGCACGGCGGTCTACGCGGTGCTGGAGCTCGTCCGACGGGGGCAGCTCGACGACCTGTACCGGATCGCGGAGACGCTGCTCGGGGACGAGCACGACCTGATCCACAAGGCGGTAGGCGGGGTGCTGCGCGAGGCCGGCAAGAAGGACCGTCCGCGCCTGCTGGCGTTCCTCGACCGGCAGGCGGCGGCGATGCCCCGCACGATGCTCAGGTACGCGATCGAACACCTCGAACCGGAACAACGGGCGCATTACCGGGGCCTGAGGTAGCCGCCGACCCGCCCTTGAGCCCCTCGGCCCTTGGCTCGCCGATATGCCTGGTGCGCGGGCCGAATCCGTCGGCCGGAGGAGGGGCGGAGGCGCGGGTCAAGGGGCGTCGGTCGCTTCGCCGCCTGTGCGGGGCGGGTGGTCCTCGTCGGCGGGGAAGGCGAACATGCGGACGTACAGCGGCCGAGCGTCAGGCGGCGCGTCCTCCGCCGGGTGGCTGTACTTGAGCAGCAGGGCGATGTAGGCGTCGTGGAATTCGCTGAGTTCCGCCTTGGTCATGCGGGCGAGGCCGCGTGACGCCTTGGCCCAGTCGGGGTCGGCCCGGTAGGCGGCGGGGAAGCGTTCGAGGAGGGCGCGATCCTCGTTCATGCCGATTCGGTGGAACTCGGCGAGGACCGCGCGATCGGCCGGGGCCAGCTGGTCGGGGGTGGGGGCGCGCATGTCCCTGGGTCCGGGGACGCGGCGCCACCAGCGTTCGCGTCCGGTGGAGCGTTCGGGGATCTCTTCGATGAAGCCGTGCTTCTCGAGCTGGCGCAGGTGGTAGCTGGTCGTGCCGGTCTTCGCGCCGAGAAGTTCGCCGAGGGTGGTGGACGTGGCCGGACCGTGGATGGCGAGGTGGGTCAGCATGCTGCGGCGCATGGGGTGGGCCAGGGCCTTGAGCCTGTCCGGGTCGTGAAGCGTGTACGGCTCCTCATCCTTCATGAGGATCAGGCTAGTCCTACAGAACGATATCTGCAGACACCCCTTTGCCGAGATCTCTCTGCAGACTACCGTCGGCAATATGCGAAGGATCTGCGCCATCTCGGCCACCGCACTGTTACTGCTCGGCAGCCTGTCGGTTGCCGCCGCGGCCGCCTCCTCCCCTGCGGGAGCACCGCCGCCAACCGTCCCGAGGAACGGGACGGCCTCCTCGTCCGGGACGTTCATGCCGTCTGCGATCGCCGCTTCGACGTCGGACAGTTCCGCAACGGCGGACGCACTCGCCGGTCAACTGTCCAGCCTGTCGGCGACAGGCCGGAGCGCCGACGGCCGGGCGCGGGCGTTCAGCACGCCGGCGGACCCGTCCAAGCCGAAGACCGGACAACTGGCGATTCCGGAGGATCTGCGGGCGGTGGAGGTCGAGTTCACCGGCAGCGGCGGGCTCCCAATGCGCGGCACGGTGCTCAGCCCCGCCGCCCCAGCGAACGGGAGAACCGGAGCCGCAGAAGCGTCCGGGGCATCAACCGGATCGGACCGCGCAGATGCGGGCCACGCGGGGACGAGCCACGCGGATGCGGGTCGCGCGGGAGTGGGCGTCGCGGGTACGAGTGCGAACGCGGATGGTGCGGGCGCGGTCACCACGGGCGCAGACGCGGGCGTGCGCGTGGGCACGGGCACGGACGTGGCGGGCACGGACATGGCGGGCGCGGGCACCGCAGGCGTGGCGAGCGCGGACGTGAGCGCGGACGTGGCGAGCGCGGGCAGCCGGCCGAAGCCGCGCCTGCACCCAGGCGCCGTCCGCGTGCTGCGCGACCGGTACGGCATCGACGTCGCCGGGCGGCGTCCCCGGCAGCTCGACGCGCTGGCCGGCCACCGCTTCGACTACGTGATCACGCTGTGCGACCGAGTCCGCGAGGTCTGTCCCGAGTTCGCCGGCCGGCCGCGGCGCCTGCACTGGAGCATCCCCGACCCGGCCGCCACCGGCGGCGACGACGCCCGGGCGGCGCGCGACGCGTTCGACCGCACCGCCGCCGAGATCGACACGCGCGTCCGGTACCTGCTGCCCATCCTCGTCCACGCTCCATCTCAGGAGGTCCAGTCATGACATCGGCCGAGCCAGAGCGGTTCGCGAGCGTCCGTTACCTCGTCGACGACGTCCAGGCGGCCGTCGACTTCTACACCGCGCACTTCGGGTTCGCCGTGCGCATGAGCGCCGCGCCCGCGTTCGCCGACGTCGTCCGCGGCCCACTGCGGCTGCTGCTGTCGGGTCCGGCCAGCTCCGGCGCCCGCGCCACGCCGGAGGCGGCGCGCGGCCCCGGGCGCAACCGGATCCACCTCGTCGTCGGCGACCTCGACGCGGAGATCGCCCGGCTGAGCGCGGCCGGGCTCACCTTCCTCGGGGACGTCGTCTCGGGTCCCGGCGGGCGCCAGATCCTGCTCGCCGACCCGGCGGGCAACCTCGTCGAACTCTTCGAGCCCGCGGGCCGCCCGGAGTGACTCGGGTCGCGGATCGATATCAAAATATCAAAATCATTCAAGTTTTGAGACAGCGGTAGACGGTGGCCCTGGAGACGCCGAGCTCGGTGGCGATCTCCTCGGCGGCCCGGCCCGCCGCGTACAGCTCGCGGGCCCGCGCGACCTGGGCCTCGTTCAGCGCGGCCGGCCGTCCGCCGCTCCTGCCCCTGGCCCGGCCCCGCGCGGGCGTGAGGGTCCGACCTGGCGCGGGTGCGGCGGGCGGGTCGCCGAGCAGCGCCCTGGCGCCGTCGAGTATGAGGCTTCTGAGCCGGTCGGCGGGGACGTCGCGGAAGAGCACCACGGGATCGGCCAGCCCGGCCACCGCCTGTGAGGCGCGCACCCGATGCTCCAGGCCGCCGCCCGGGCCCGCCACCAGGTCGTTGGCCAGCGCGATCGCGGCTCTGAACCGATCGGCGACCGGCGCCTGCACCAGCAGCGTCATGTCCTTGACGAGCATGGTGAGCGTCTCGCGGTGACGCAGGTGCACGTCGACGTACCCCTCGACGGCCGCCCAGCGCACCCGCTCCGGGGCGCCGAGCGACTCGGCCGCGGCCAGCGCCTCCTCCAGTTCGTCCAGCAGCGGCAGCGTGAGCTCGCGCAGGATCTCCTCCTTGGAGTCGAAGTGGTAGTAGAGCGCGGCCTTGGTGATGCCCACCTGGTCGGCGATCGACTGCATGGACGTCGCGCGATAACCCCGGGCGGCGAACAGCGCCCTGGCGGCCGAGAGGATCCGCTCGTGTGTCAAGGATCTCACTTACCCGTGGTCAGTTCCGATCTAGAGTTTGCTTACCAACGGTAAGCCTAGCGGTCTTGGGGTTGATCCACATGTTCGAGCGGAAACGGGTGTCCTTCACCGTGGCCGGGGTCCGGTGCGCCGGATATCTTCACCTGCCTGCCGGGGCGGATCGGGTGCCCTGCGTGGTGCTCTGCCACGGCTTCAGCGGGACGATGGACCGCCTGCTGCCGTACGCCGAGCGGTTCGCCGCCGAGGGGTTCGCGGCGCTGGTGTTCGACTACCGCGGCTTCGGCGAGAGCGGCGGCGAGCCGCGCCAGCTCGCCGACCTGGACGGCCAGCGCGACGACATCAGGGCCGCGCTCGCCTTCGCCCGCGCCCACGAACGGGTCGATCCCGGCCAGGTCATGCTCTGGGGCAACTCGCTGGGCGGCGCGCACGCGATCGTCGTCGCGGCCGACGACCCGCACGTCACGGCCGTGGTCGCGCAGATCCCGTTCAACGGGTTCCCGAAGTCGGTCGACAACCGCGACACCGTCCGGACCCTGCGGGTGCTGGCCGCCATCCTCTGGGACGCCGCGCGCGGCAGGCTCGGGCTCAGCCCGTACTACATCCCCATGGTCGGGCGGCCCGGCGAACTGGCCGTCACCGCGACCGCCGAGGCCGACCAGCACATCAGGACCCTGACCGACGGAGACTCCGCCACGCTGTGGCGCAACAGCGTCGCCCCGCGTGCGCTGCTGCGCATGATGCGCTACCGGCCGGACGAGGCGGCGGCGCGGCTGGCCTGCCCGCTGCTCGTCTGCGTGGCCGCCGACGACCGGGAGACGCCGCTGGAGACGACGCGGGTGCTCGCGGACCGGGCGCCGCGCGGCGAGCTGCGCGTCTATCCGGGGACGCACTTCACCTTCTACACCGATCCCGGACTCAGGGAGCGTGTCGCCGCGGACCAGATCGCGTTCTTCCACCGCTTCTCGACCGAACCGGCCGGCTGACCCTGTGAGATGGCCGGGTGGGACGACGGGGCCGTGAGACGGGTCAGCCCGGGATCCGGACGGCGAGCATCGCGACGTCGTCGTCGTTGTCCGTGGGACGGACCCGGGACAGCAGTTCGTCGCAGACCCCGCCCAAGGGACGCTGGGCCAGCGCCGCGGCGTGCCGGCTCAGCCGGAGCATGCCTTCGTCCAGGGTGTGGCTGCGGGACTCGATCAGCCCGTCGGTGTAGAGCAGCAGGGTGGAGCGCGGCGGCAGGTCGGCGACCGTGTCGTCGCGGTCGACCGGCAGGCCGGTGCCCAGCAGCAGGCCGCTCGCGCCCTCCAGGTAGCGGGTCCGCCCGTCGCGCTCCACCAGGAGCGGCGGCGGGTGGCCCGCGTTGGTCCAGCGCAGCCGCCAGCCGTCCGCCGACGGTTCCACCCGGGCGAGTATCGCGGTGGCCATGGTCGTCTCGGCCATGCGTCCGGCCGCCTGGTCGAGGCGTTCGACGATCCTGCTGGGCGGTTCGTCCCGTTCGCCGGCGTAGGCACGCAGCATGTAGCAGATCTGCGCCATGCCGGAGGCGGCGTCGAGGTCGTGGCCGACCACGTCGCCGATCACCAGGCCGGTCGCGCCGCCGCCCAGCACGAACACGTCGTACCAGTCGCCGCCGACCTGCGAGGCGTGCGGCGCGGGCAGGTAGCACGCGCGCATCTCCAGCCCCGGCACGCGCGGGATGCGCGGCAGCAGGTGACGTTGCATGGTCTCGGAGACCCGGCGCTGCCGCTGGTACAGGCGGGCGTTGTCCAGGGCCAGCCCGGCCCGGCGGGCGATGTCCTCGACCAGCAGCAGGTCGCTCGTGGTGTACGCGCCGGGACGTTCGGCCCGGCCCAGCGTCAGCGCCCCCACCACGTCGCGCACGCCGCGGATCGGCGCGATGCTCGCCGAGTGGATGCCCGTCGCCTCGAACAGCTCCCGCTGGACGACCGCGATGCCCGAATCCGGCGGCCCCTGGTAGTCCTGCGGCCCGGCCAGGGCCGCGGTGACGCCGCGCAACGCCCGCGACAGGGGCATCGACGACTCCTGCGGCACCGGCGGCATCGCCCCCTCCAGGTCACGCCGGTGCGCCAGGGCGCCGTCCTCGTAGTGGACCACGGCGGCGCGTGACACCTCGCCCTCCTCGGTGAGCAGGTCCACCACCGCCCAGTCCGCCAGCAGGGGAACCACCAGGTGCACCAGCTGGCGCAGCGTCTCGCCCGGGTCCAGGCTCGCGGTGAGCGTCGTGGTGGTCTCGGCGAGCAGGGCCAGCCGGTCGAGCTCCGACAGCGACGAGGCCGGCACGGCGGGGGTCCGATCCGCCGCCACGCCCGGGTCGGAGGTGTGGAAGAGCACCAGGGCGCCGGTCGCGTCGTCGGCGATCCTGCACGGCGTCACCGTCCAGGAGATCGACAGCAGGGAGCCGTCGCCGCGTTCCCACCGCTCGTGCTCACCCTGGACGGTGATGCCGGACAGCAGCGGCCGCCGCATCGTGCACCGGCTGCGCGGCAGCGTCTCGCCGTGCCTGCCCCGGTGCAGCAGGTCGTGGCCGTCGCGGCCGAGCATGTCGGCGGCGGCGCGGCCGAGCAGACGCTCGGCCCGGGGGTTGACCTCGACGATCCGCCCCTGCTCGTCCACGACGAGCGTGCCCGCGTCGGACAGGTCGCGCAGGCTGCGCGGGCGTTCGCCCGCCACGGTCAAGGACCGTCCGGCGTCCCCCGGTTCGTTCATCGCCCCGGCTCTCCTTCCCCTCCCTGCCCTCCTACCCAGGACGAGCCGCTCCGACTGGTCAACGGCGCACGGTGTGGTCAGCGGCAGACCGTGCTGGTCAGCGGCGGACGGTGCTGGTCAGCGGCGGACGGTGATCGTGGCGCGCCGGACGGTGTGGTCGCCGCAGACCAGCCAGACCCGGTAGGCGCCGGACCTGGCCTTGGCGGAGATCGTCGTGCGCTGCGTCCAGGTGCCGGTCGTCCTGGCCGGCTTGATCGTGCGGTGGGTGAAGGCGCGGCTGGTCACCCAGCGGACGCCGCCGTCCGCGCAGCCCGCCGTCACGGTCACGACCCCGCCGGGACGGGCCGGGTTCGGCGCGACCTGAAGCCTGGTACCGGCCGGGCCGGCGGTCGGACCGGTGGTCGGCCTCGCGGTCGAACTGGACGACGGGGAGGGGGTGGGAACCGGCGCCGGAGTGGACGTCGGCACCGGGGTGGACGTGGGCGCTGCGGTGGACGTGGGCGCTGGGGTGGACGTCGGCCCTGCGGTGGACGTGGGCACCGGAGTGGGCGTCGGCGCCGGGCTCGGAGCGGGGGCGCCGTTCATGGTGAGCTGCACCTGCGCGGCCGCCGCCGTCTGCGAGACGAGCTTCAGCGTGATCCCCAGGTCCTTGATCGTCTTGCCGACGCCGAGCGGGGTGCTGCCCTTCTCCGTGGTCTCCGGCGTGGTGTCGACCTGGATCGCCTTCTGGTACGCGCCACTCCTGACCAGGTAGAGGATCACGCCCTCGGCCACGTCCACGTCCGGGCCGAAGCCGCGCCTGCGGCATTCGGCCACCAGGCGGTCGCCGTTGCTGAGCGGGATGTCCAGGAAGCGGCGGTTCTGGCCGTACAGCGGGGTCAGCGTGTACGTCCCCGACGACTGCGGGACGACGCGCTCGGCGGCGGTGTGCCAGCCCAGCTTGACCAGCGCGGGCGCGGAGAGCCCGACCTGCGGCCCGCCGCCGCCCATGACCGAGCTCTTGCCGCGGTAGCCGGCGTCGGCGCAGTTCGACAGCGTCCCGGCCGGGCACGCCTGGGTCGGCTCGTGGCTGAGCCCGAAGTTGTGCCCGATCTCGTGGACGGTGCCTGCGACGCTGTACCCGTCGGGCATCCAGCTCGTCGGCCCGCCGACCGAGGCCAGCCCGGCCCAGCCGCAGCCGCCCGACGGCATGATGAACGACACGTGCTTGAACGCCTTCGGGTCCAGCCCGTTCGCCTTCATCTTGGCTTCACCCAGCGTCCTGATCTTGCCGGTGTCGCAGCCCGCGGGCATGTCGAGCAGCCACGGCCCGAACACCCCGGCCTTGCCCGGCGCGGGCGCGAGCGTGGTGCGCCCGCCGGAGGAGGCCGCGAAGTAGGTCGCGACGGACAGGCCGGAGCCGAAGAAGACGGACTGGGCCTTGGCCACGGCCGCGGCCTTGTCGGGGTGGCGTTTGTCGGTGAAGTCGACGAGCACGACCGCGGTCGGCCGCGGCACGGGCGCCGTCCCCGCCGCAGCGGCGGTGGCGGTGGCGGGCAGGGCGAACGTCGGCAACGCGGCGAGTACGGCGGCGGCGAGCGTACGGCGCTTCATACGAGACGGCCTCCAGAGGGGGGAAGATCGACCTGAGAAGCCTATTGATCACGTATGCGAGAGTCCGGAAAGCGCCTTCCGCTTAATCGCCGCTTCAGGAAGATTTAGGGAAGTCTCTGGCCCGAGACGATGTTGACCTCAAGTGGGCTCGGGGTTACCGGCTGATGACCATGAGCCAAGAGACAGCGGTAGTTCTTGGACCCGGCGGGATGCTGGAGACGGCTGCCGGACTCGCCGCCGGGTTACGGTACGAGGGATTCGACCTCGCGAAGGCCGATCCGACCACCGACACGTCGGCCGGGTTACGGCGCAAGGGGTTCGACCTCGCGAAGGCCGATCTGGCCATCGGCACGTCGGCCAGGGCGATCGTCGGTGCGATGCCGGCCGCGGACCAGGACCGGAACGGCTCGCGGTGCTGCCGAATCGGGCGGTGGGCCTGCGGTCAAGACCGATCACGTACGCCCGGCCGAGGTGTTCGCCATCCTCGGCGACTCCCCGCTGGAGCCGACCGCGACTCTACGCCGGGTCGGCAGTCTCGCGCTCGCCGCCGAAACCGGCCCCGAGGAGGCGCATCTAACGCGAATGGAGTTCCTGATTGGGCTCGCGAATGACCCGAGGCCAGGTTGCTGATCCCCGCGCTGGATGTCGAAACCGGCGAACCGCGCGGACGGTGATCGTCATCGAACGGCTGGCCCACCTGTTCCCGTCGAGCCTGCCACAGCACACGACAGCGGTACGGCCCGGCCGCGCAGAAAGCCCTCGGCGATCTCGACAACCGCGCCGCTTGGTCGCCGGTCTTTCAAGCGGGGTACGGCAAGCAGCCAAGGCCGCCGAGCTCATCGAGCCGCATTCCGGTTTCAAGCGACTGCCTTCACGCGTCAGTCAATGCCAGACCCGCTCCAGCAGCTTCGCCTGCACACAGCCGACGCGACCACAACGCCCGCACCCCGCGGACCCGGCATGTGGGCCCCGCAGCTCACGGATCTTCCGCTGCACCAGGCGGTCGGCCAGCCACTGTGCGGCCAGCATCGGCGGCACCATGGCCAGACTCACCCCGAACGCCACCCTCGCCGTCTGCCGCAACCACGAACTCAAGCCGGCGGACGTCCAGCCGATCCAATCGTCGGCGAACAGAGCCACGACCGATACCGCGAAGACCGTCGTGATCAAGCCGCCCGCCACGCGAAACGCTCCGTAGATCACCCGCAGCCCACCAGGGGTCATACTTCGACTTTAGGCGCGCCTCGGCGATTCCTGAATGGGAGGGGAGGGCGCACGGTCATGCTCGTCGAACGAGGGCCACCGCGCACAACCGCGCGGCCGGCCCAGGCGCGAGCTTCTCGCCCCACCTCCTCAGCCCTCCCCCGGACCCCGC
>NZ_JABCPZ010000298.1 GCF_013283785.1 Nonomuraea antri | reverse complement strand
CACCACAACCCTGGACTTCGCCCTTCGCTGGTCCACCCGCCGACGCCAGGACCAAGCCCGCGCCCGCAGCAGCCACTACTGGAAACGATGGCTCAAATATCACGAAATCAGGTTGTAGTACTAGGACCTGTCTTCAAACGATCACAACCATTGCAGGATGCAGGCGATGGTGACCACAGCGGTGTAGGAGCTTGCGGTCTTGTCGTAGCGGGTGGCCAGGCCACGGAACTGCTTGAGCCGGTTGAAACAGCGTTCGACGACGTTGCGGCGCTTGTAGAGGGTCCGGTCGAAGCGCGGTGGCCGGCCACCACGCGATCCGCGCCGTTTGCGGGCGGCGATCAGATCACTGCGTTCGGGGATGGTGCAGGCGATACCGCGCCGGCGCAGGTAGGCGCGGATCTTGCCGGTGCTGTAACCCTTGTCGGCCACCAGATGATCCGGTCGGACGCGCGGGCGGCCCACGCCCACTCGTGGAACCCGGATGGCGGCCAGGACCTGCTCCAAGCGGGTGCAGTCGTTGACGTTGCCGCCGCTCAGGCAGAACGCCAGCGGCCGTCCGGCGCCGTCGCAGGCCAGGTGGATCTTGCTGGTCAGCCCGCCGCGGGATCGGCCGAGCGCGTGATCCGGCTCCGCTCCTGTCCGGTGCCCCCTTTTCGGGCCCCGGCCGCGTGCTGGTGTGCCCGCACGATGGTGGAGTCCACCGCCACCAGCCAGTCGATGTCCCCGCGCGCGTCAGCCTGGGCCTGCACAGCCTGCAGCATCGCGGTGAACGTGCCGTCCAGCGCCCAGCGCCGGAACCGGGTGTACAAGCTCTGCCAAGATCCGTACCGGGGCGGCACGTCCCGCCAGGCCACCCCGGTACGGATCTTCCACACGATCCCGTTCAGCACCCGCCGATCGTCCTCTCGCGGACGCCCTAACCGCGCTGCCGGGAGGAACGGCCGCAACCGCTCCCACTCTTCATCACTGAGCTCATGACGCCGGATCACCTCACGATGATCCCCCATCTAGATCACCTTTGAAGACAGGTCCTAGCCTGGAGTTTCATGCCGATCATGCTCTCCCTGGCAGCCTTCCTCATGACGCTGCTGGGCGGGCTGGTCGCCGACCGCGTCAAGAAACGCCGTCATCTCGTCCTCGGCGCCGCCGCCGGCGTGATGCTCGGCGTGGTGGCCTTCGACCTCCTCCCGGAGTCGCTGGCCGGCAGCCCCCCGGACGTCCACGGCGTCCCCCTGCCCATGCTCGCCTTCGCCGCCGCGTTCCTCGGCATCCACATCGTCGAACGCGCGATGGGCATGCACACCGCCCACGAAGGCGACTACGCCGCGCATCACCACGCCCGCACCGGCGTCGGACTCACCGCCGGCTCGGCCCTGGTCGTCCACAGCCTCCTCGACGGCGCCGCGATCGGCGCCGCCTTCCAGACCGACGCCTCACTCGCCGTGGCGGTCGCGATCGGCGTCATCGCCCACGATTTCACCGACGGCTTCAACACCTACACCGTCACGTCCCTGTACGGAAACGCCCGCCGCCGCGCACTCACCCTCCTGACCCTGGACGCCCTCGCCCCGGTCGCAGGCGCCACGCTGACCTCACTGATCGCCATCCCGCATGTCGTGCTGAGCGCGTACCTCGGCCTGTTCTCCGGCTTCCTGCTCTACCTGGCCACCTCGGACATCCTCCCCGAGGCCCACACGTCCAGCCGCCGCCCCCTCCCCACCCTGGCCGCGACGGTGTCCGGGACGCTGTTCATGTGGGTGGTGATCGGGCTGTCAGACTGACACGACGAAAACGTGTGCATGACAAGTCGCCGGATCATGCACAATAAGGCGGAGGCGCCCTTAGCTCAGCTGGATAGAGCACCGGACTTCTAATCCGACGGTCGCAGGTTCGAATCCTGCAGGGCGCGCCATCGAGACCAGCTCAAATACCGTCTGAGCTGGTCTTTTGCTTGGATGCGGCTTCCGCTCGACATGCAGCCGTAGGCCGCCGAGAGCCCCTGTCTGTCGGTGGTCCCGGGATATACGCGGGATGAAAGAAGCCACGTTTCCGCAGGTCGAGGCCAAGTTTCGGGACGTGTGCGGGATGATCCCCCAGCGCACGATGAAGGGTCCCGGAGTGATCCGAGACCCTTCGTCCGGCAAGGTACTCCCATGTTCTACGGTTCCTGATCAGCCTCCGCGTTGCGCCACCCTGATGCGGCATCGGCGATCTTGCGTGCCTGCTGTCGAAGCTCGTCGTCACTCGGCGGAGTCCCACGCAGGGCTTCCCAGTCGTCGATGAGGAGGATCAGTTCCCAGATCTCCTCGGGGGTGGTCCATCGATCTCTGAGTTCAAGGATCAAGAAGTCGGCGCCCTTGCCGAGGGGGAGTGTGCCTTCCGCTATGCCCTGCGCGACATCGTGAGCAATTGCCCACGGCTCGCGCTGGAGATCGATGGACGGGAAGCCGCTTTCTGTGAGTACCTGGCGAACCAGCGGCTCAACCTCATTCATGGGTCCGATGGACAACGCGTGGCCCGCGAGTTCCCAGACAGTAGGCGTATCCAGACCGGCTTCGATGAGCTCACAGGCCAGCCACCCGGCGTCCGTCACGCTCCCCAGGAGCCGCCCCCAAAGGAGATCGCCTCTGAGTTCGGCCAGACGATCTCTGAGCTCAGCTGGGAGATCCATCGGGCCAGTATCCCTCGATCGATCCTTCATGAGGCCAGCGCACCCTCTATCCGCTGGTTGGCCACCTCGCGTTGCCCGTCGATGCACTTGGTGTAGACCCGGAGCATGACGTCTACCCCGTGGCCGGCCCGTTCCGCCGCTTCAGGTGCGTGGACGCCGGCATTCAGCCACAGCGAGACGGCCGCGTGCCGCAGGTCGTACGGTCTGCCCGCCAGGGGAGAGGCGACCTGGTCGGGAGTGAGCGCGTAGGTTCGGGCCTGTTTCCAGATCTTGGCGTAGGCCGAGCCGGAGATCACGCCGTCTGTCCTGGTCCGGAAGAGGCGTCCGTCCTTGGCCGTGCCGTGCGTGTCGAGGTGTGCCCGGAGGATGGCCACCAGTTCGGGTGGGATTGGTACGGGCCGCGTGCTCTTCGCGTCCCGGTGCTTCAGACCGCGCTCGTCATGAGCCTTGCCGGAGTCGGTGAACCGCTTGTTGCTCTGGGGGGCGGTCTTCTCCAGTGTGAGCAGGCCCCACCCGGATGCGGGAAGGTGGCAGTCCTTCTCCCGGAGCCCGGCCGCCTCAGCCGGTCGCAGGCCACCGAAGTACATGCAGGCGAACATGGCCGCCAGCATCGGCCCGCGGGTCCGGCCGCAATAGGTGACGGCGACGAGAAGCTCCCGCGCCTGGGCCGGATTGACGACGACGCGTCGATCTATCTCACCACTCGACTTGGCGCGGCGCAGCTTCACTCGGTCGAGCGGATTTGCCGAAAGCTCTTCCAACTCGACGGCGTACTCAAGCGCGTGATGGAACACCGCCTTCTTGCGCCGGAAGGTGGAGGCTGCTGCCGCTGAGCCATCAAGGAGGAGCGCGAAAGCCTCCAATGCGGCCCGTGCGTGCTTGGCGTCTTCCAGCGCAGTGATGGGTAGTGACGCGGTTTCCAGCCAGCGCAGCGCACTAGCGATCTCGGGCGTCCGGGGAGGCCGGCGGTCGGCGGGGATGAACGCGAAGTTCCGCAGCGCCCGCCGCAGCGTCTCGTCATAGGGTCGGCCCGGACGGTCGGTGAGGACGCGGTCGTGACCGATGACGAGGCTGATGGTGGCTCACAGGGTCGTGGTGGCGGCAATGGGATGGTTGTAGCGGCGGAGGGGGGCGTCCAAGCGAGGTTCTGTTCCTGAGCGGTGAACACGTCCGAAGGACGCTGGACGTCCTTGATGGGTCATACCAGCTGTCGATGATGCGCTTGTCTTTCGCGCCGCCTTGGGAGATTTGCGCCGGATTCGGTGGACGTCGGGTTGGCGCACATGGACGGGTGGTGGGCGCACATACGTGGGCGGGGCCCGATCCCCGGCTCAGGGATCGGGCATCTTGCTTGTCACGGGTTGCTGCTGAACCAGCTCAACAGCCCCCACAAGGTAGCCCCTCCCGCGGCGAGCTCGCCGAGGATGGCGGCGGGCCACGTCTTGCCGTCCGCGAGCATGAGGGCGGCGGCAATGGTGATGGCGGCGATAGCCGCGAGAACGATCAGGAGCACACGTTCGGGTGACATGTGGTCAGTTCCACCAATCTGTGAGCGGACACAATACGGCCAGGGCAGGGACCAAGCGGCGTGTTCGCCCTGGTCGCAAATAGCTGCATCCGGCGTGTGTCTGTCTAGGGCGCCTCTCCTTCTCCCAAACGACGCTCTTGGTGGTACAGGGGCTTATCGTACGAGAAAGCCCGAACCCATGTGGCAGATTCCGGCTCATGTGCCTGCTGGCGTCTACATGGTGGAGTTGGCTCTGGCACTGGAGCTGACGAGCGGGCAGCCTCGCGCCGAGGTCATGGAGGATCTCGGGCGGACAGGGGTGGCCAAGGCCCTGGAGGCCGAACGCACGCATATGGGCGATCTGCCGCTGACGGTCATCTCCAAGGCGCCGCACCCGGTCCGGGCACCTACTACGAATACTTCGCCAGCAGGCCACCGGACGTGGCGGAGCGCTATAACCGGGTCTGGGGACGCATTCAAGCGGATCTGGCCCGCTTGTCCAACAACAGTACGCTCGTCGTCGTCGTCGTCGTCGTCGTCGTCGTCGTCGTCGTCGTCGTCGTCGTCGCCGCCGCCGCCGCCGAGCGAGCCGCGCATAACGTCCAGGTCGATGAGCGCGGATTGTTAAGGCCATTGCCGAGACGTGCGCGAAGGTGCGGGCGGCGGATTGGGGCGGCCGT
Organism: Nonomuraea antri; assembly: GCF_013283785.1. Classification (GTDB taxonomy): domain Bacteria; phylum Actinomycetota; class Actinomycetes; order Streptosporangiales; family Streptosporangiaceae; genus Nonomuraea; species Nonomuraea antri. Next base: position 6,575 of record NZ_JABCPZ010000298.1, on the reverse strand, counting down.
GCCTGATCTACATAAGGTTCGCAATTGTGCGGGACTGGCGGACACAATATATTGCCGAAGCTGAACGTCTTCTTGGTCGATTCGTGGGAGGCCTGGTCGGTTAGAATCGGCCAACCCCGGACTCTTCGGCGACTTGTCGCAGTTTCGCCGACTGCATGGTAGCCAGTCTGACCATCACGATCGCGAGGCCATCGCCCGCGTGCAAAGCCTGATTCAACCGTTCATGCTGCGCCGCACTAAGAGTGATCCGGCAATCAGCGCGAACTTCACGAATAAGATCGAGATCACGCACGTGGTGACGCTGTCGGATGAACAGCGAGGTATGTATGAGAATCACGTCCAAGACGCATTTGCGCAAGTTGAGCAGTCGACAGGAACAAGCTCTCGCGGGACGTCCGTTCTTGCATTGATTACCGGCTGCCGGCAGATAGCAAACTCGCCCGCACATTTCTATGAGGCGTCACCCAGCTCGTTTAGTGATCCTCGGATAAATGCTGCACACTCGCCCAAACTCGTGCGACTAGAGAACATCATGAGCGATATTCGAGACCGCGGGCAGGCCGCTCTCGTCTTCACCAGTTTACAAGGTGATGGCTAAACTCCTCGAGGCCCACCTTGCAACGTGCGGATATCGAGTCACGGTATTCGATGGCGATGTGCGCGCACGAGACCGAGAGACTCTCGTCGATTCCTTCCAGGCAGGCGATGGCGAGGTGATGATTCTCACCAAGAAGACCGGCGGAGTCGGGCTAAACCTAAGTCGAGCCAACCACGTGATCCACTTCAATCCGTTCTGGAATCCAGGAGTCGAGGATCAAGCCACCGACAGGGCTCACCGCCTTGGCCAGGCTCACGACGTGACAGCTCATTATCTCATCGCACGAGGCACGATCGAAGAGAAGATATTCGCACGCGTCGTTAACAAGCGGTTGCTCGCGGCCAAGATTCTTCCTTCAGGCGAGCATGATCCTCGAGAATTTGACAACACGGAACTTCTCAACCTCGTAGGTTTGAGGTGCCGTTGATGGCCTGGAACATGCTGGATTGCGTCGAAGAGAACAATATCCCTGAGCCGCCGCCACAGGCGCCCACGCTGAGCATGCTGGCGCTCGTCATCAAAGACTCGGGTCAACGAGCGCGCTCCCTACGCGAGGGGAATGGTCCTGCCTCGGTTGATCCTGTCCTGGACCTTGTGCGGCTGCTGAACGACGTACTAGACCTCCCCCAAGAACACCTCCGTGTGGTAGCAGAGCGGGCGCAAGTGGCTCTCGCCCAACTTGCCCGCCTTCGCCTCGCCTACCGATACGGCGGCCTTGTCGGCTCACAAGTGGCCGCGTATCCGGCAGAAGCCCCGTCCCAGCGTCTGCACCAAGCAGCCGAAATGATTAACACTTTGGAGATCACGCCAAGACCCGATCTCAAAGTCCATCAGAACCGCATCACCGACTTGGCTAACGGGATTGAGATACGACTCGGCCCAGACGATCGTTGGTATCCCTTCACCATCCAGCAACAGGAGTGGGCTCCTGCACCAGAACACAGCCAAGACGCCGTCGCAGCCTACCAAGCAGCAAGGGTCAGACGCTCCATGAGACGGTGATGTCTGGTGCGCGCAACAATCAGTGCCTAGCGGCTCGAGCGATCAGAGCGACATAGTGGTCGTACTGCTCGTCGACGTGCGCTTTGTCGCGGACGAGTGTTCCTTCCTCTGGTCGGTAGGTATGCGTGGGTTGGTCGCGGAACGACAGCCAGTCGAAGCCGCTGCTCACCCAGGTGTCGTCGAAGATCAGGATGTTGGGGTTCCGTTCGGCCACGTGAGCCACTGTGAGCTGAGGGTATCGGCGGGCTAGCGTGCGCAGCCGACCGAGAGCGCTCTTGTCATTGTGGGTGAGGTCGCTGCCAAGGCCGTAGGCGATGTGGGCGGTCAGGGTCGATCGGCGCAGCAGGGTCTCCATCTTGGCTATGAAATCGCCAGTGACTACGGCATCTCGCACGAATGGGGTGGCCAACAGGAATCTAGTGCGGGCGGTCTCGAGCGCGGTCATCAGTAGTTCTCGGTGCTCGAACAGCGGCACTGAGCGGACGGTGAGGGCGTCCAGGTCGGCGCGGGCGGTGACGCTCTCATGTCTCTCGGTGTGCGACAAGACCGTGGAGGGTGTGCCATCGTCGGCTGGCAGCGGGGTGTCGGCCCGGCGTTGCAGGTCGCGAACGGCGTCGTAGGGAGTGCGCTGCTGGCGTAGCGGTGCCGGCAGGTCCGGCTCGCCGACGGCGGGCGCGATTTCTATTTTAGTCCGTTCCAGTCCGCCGACCAGGTGCAATGCGCTGTCGTGGGGCTCGCTAAGCGTGTCGTCGACGACAAGGTTGAAGCGCTGGTCATCGGCCGTGTCTGAAATGAAGACCAGCAGCACTGCGGGCAAGTAGAGCCGCGGCTGGCGGGTGATCGCCTCGACACTAAGAAGTTCGACTTCCGGGCTGCCGTTGTCCTGCTGGACCTGATGCAAGAGCTGATTGAGCCGCCGTGGGGTCACATCACTGGTGGCCACTTCCGCAGTGCGAGCAGACGGAAGAATCAGCATGCCGAGCGCCTCGGCGTCGGCCCGGCTAACCAGATCGGATCGGCTATGCGGGGTCGGTTTCCACAGCAGCCGGTCGAACGCCGACTGGTACTCGGTGCGTTGCGGGGTAACCGTGGACAGTTCCTCGACCGCGCGCTGGCCGCCGTAGGTAAGCAGGACCTTGTGTCCGCCCAGGCTGTCCGGCCGGTATTCGATGGTTTCGGCCGACAACTGGTGCACAACAGCGTCCGAGACAGTCGGCTCATCGATGCCCAGCACGGCCGCCATATTGCTGATCTTGTGGATGCCGTGGACAGCCAGTCGCAGCACGAACTCGTCCACCAGGGGGAGCTTCTTGCGTTGCTGCGCCACCACGTCGAGCGTGAGTAGAGACACCGGCACGGCTGCTTCGCCAGCGTAGGCGAGCCGGTAACCGGGGTGCTGGTCGCTGTAGCGGCGTGCCGCGATGATGGTGGTGTCAGCCATTGCTCGCGTCTCCGATCCTACAGGTGGCGCCATGTCGCCGAATGTGGGCCAGTACCTTGCTCAGCGGGCCGCGTACCGATTCGCAGAATGCAGCGTCGCCGACGATGATCAGGCCGTATCGTGACCGGGACATGGCGACGTTGATGCGCCGCCAGTGCAGCGGTCCGAGGAACCCCAGCTTGCGCTGATTGTTGCTGCGGACCACGGAGTAGAGGGTGACGTCGGCTTCGCGTCCCTGCACGGCGTCGACGGTATTGACCTCGATCTCCAGCTTCTTCGATCGTAGACCGGCGGCGGCGTGTTGCAGCCGTTCCCTCTGCTTGCTGTAGGCGGTCAGCACCAAAACCCGCAAGGGTCTCCCACCCGGCGGTGTGATGACTTCTTTCTCCAGCGCCGCTCGCAGGGTGGTGATTGTGCGGCGGATAACGTGTACTTCACGGTGGTTGACCATGCTGGTGCCGTCGGCTTGTTCGCGCCGATCTAGCATCGCGCCGGTGTCCAACCAGGTGACCGGCTTGTGCAGCATGTCCCAGCCAGGCAGTGCATCTGTTGGCATCGACACTAGCTGACCGTCGTAGAAGCAAGCTGACACGAGGTCACCGATTCCGGGGACCATCCGGTACTGCTTGGTCAGTTGGTATATGGCGGCAGCGGGCGCGTGGTCCAGCAGTCGTTGGAACAGGCTCTGCTCGATGTCAGCGCGTTCGAGTCCATGCCGCTCCATCAGCTCAGGATGGTCGAGGACTTCTTCTTGCATCGGCGGAAGCTGGTTGGAGTCGCCGACCAGCACCCATCGTTTGGATCTCGACAACGGCACCAAGGTTTCGGTCGCGGTCGCCTTCGACGCTTCGTCCAGGATGCACAGGTCAAACTGGAGGTCTCGGACGGCGGGGTGCGACAGGAACCCCAGACAGGTACCGGCGACTACTCTCGACGCGCGCAGCACCACCCCCTCCAACTCTCGGCCCGATTCGATCCGCTGGAACCACTCTGCTTGCAGGGTCAGCAGGTCGACGAGTTTGCGTAGTTGTTCATCGTCGCCGACGATGGCGTCGAACGCGTCCCGGGCGATCTGCAAGGTCAACTCCTGCGGCAGGTCCAGATCTCCGCCCAGAGCCAGGTTGGCCCGCCCACGCAGATCGTCGATCCGGTCGCCGAGCGCCTGGACGCGGTCGTTGAGCGAGGCGGTCTGCGCTTCGGCGTCCTGCTCCCCGAAATCGGGCAGCTGACCATGCACCCTGCTGGAGCTCGTGTCGAGACCGTCCAGCCGAGCTCGGGTATTGCCGAGTTCGCGCAGCGCCTCAATCAGCTCCAGGATTGCCGCCGCACCTTCTACGTGGCCAGGGTCAACGCCAAAAGCCGTGGCACGTCGTTTCAGTTCAGCCTCGGCCCGCTGCCGGACCTCACGGATCACCCCTGGCATCTTCTGGTCAAGCAGATGCTCGCGGGCCTCGGCGGCGATCCGCGGGTCGTCGTCCTTACCGAGCCTGACCAAATGGTCCACGCCGGCTTCGGAGAGTCGTACGAGTGCGTTGTCGACCGCGACGTGGGCCTGACTGACCAGCAGAATCCGCGTGTCAGGCTTGCGCGCCAGCTCCTGTTGCACCAGTTCGGTGATGAAGCTCGTCTTGCCTGTCCCTGGGGGGCCCTTTAGTAGGAAGAAATCGGCACTGCCCATCGCCGTCATGACGGCGGTCTTCTTGTCGTCGTCCAGCGCTTCGCTCGACCACTTGTCGATCTTTCTGGCAATCGGGATAGCGATTCGCGTGGGATCAAGCAGCAGCGTACGCAACTGCGGACGGACTGAGATCCCGGCGCGGACGTTGGCGACGGCCTCGCGCTGTCGACGCAACGCCGACGCGGCCGGCGCGGAGTGCCGTGCCAGCTCACCGGAGGGCGGCAGGCTCTTGATCTTTCTCGGGTAAGCGAGCGTGATGGTCGTGTCGTCCTGGGCGATTACGACGCCGGGACCACCGACGGGTCGTCCCGCCGGGCCGCGGCAGATCCGCTCCTTCCCCAACAGGTCGGAGTCGCTGGTCTCGCGGAGGTGGAACCTGACGCGACGGCCATCGATGTCGACCGACTTGTACGCCAACGGCGTCTCCCGCTCGAGTTCGAGATTTTCCTTCGCTTCGAGCAGGTCGATCCACTTGTCGAACATCACGTTCTCGGCCCGACGATGCTTCTCGTCGTCCAACCGGATGTAGTGGTCGTCGACGCCGGCAAGAACCAACTCTTTGGCCGCCATGGCCGCTGCGGGTGGCTGGGGGCGCGACGTCCACACGATCTGATCGCTGACCGGCCAGCCCCGCCGACGCAGTCCTTCAAGGACCGCTTCAGCGGCATCGTTGACCTTGGTCAGGACAAACTCGGGCCGGTCAGGCTGCACCGCGAGCCTTAGGCGACGCTCTCGACCAATTAGCTCTAACGTGTCGATCGACACGTTACCGACGCCGTCGGTGTACCTCAGCAGATGAGCACCTTGGGCTAGCTCACTGGCAATGGCCTGCTCGATCGCATCGGCGTCACGGTTCAGGGGCAGCGCGGCCAATCTCCGGGCCGCGTCCTCGCTCACCCGCAGTTGCAGTCGATGGATGTACGTCGAAAAACGGCGCTGACGGCTGGACTGGATCTCCCGGAGCCGACTGCGTAACACCACCGCGTTCTGCGGCCGGGCCAGGGGGTCCAAGCTAGTGCACTGGGCGAGCAGGTCATGGACCTGTGGTGGCACATCAAGGTCGGCCAATGCTGCCGGGATGTCGGGATAGTCATCGAACGGGCCACTGGTGAGGCAACGCAATGCGGTCGCGGCGAAACCCCACACATCCCGGCTCGCGCTAGCCATGCCCTGCAGATCCGGTGGTGCGTAAGGACGCGAGAAGTGCTCGACGAGGGTAAGCCCCTTGATCAACTGGCTGCGAATCTTGCTGATGCCAAAATCGGCCAGCATGGGGGTCCCATCCTCGGCAATCAGGATGTTCGCGGGCTTGACATCGCGATGGACAACGTCCCGTTGATGCGCGTGGGCCAACGCCTCGACCAGCGGGAGCCCCCACTGGTCAGCGAAGTCGTCCCAGCCAAGATCCCCGTCCGGTGGTAGGACCTCGGGCAGGTTCTTATCCAACCAGGGCATGACCAGATAGAACGCGTCCTCATGTTCATCTTCGCCGAAAGCGTGCAACGAGACGATGTTTGGGTGGTCCAGCAGGTGGAGGGCCTCCATCTCGCGGCGAAAGTACTCCTTTTGGACCTCATCGGCTTCACGCCGCGAAATGAGTTTCAGGGCGACCTGGGCGCCATCCTTGCCGTCGATCGCCTTAACGACCTTGCCCTGACCGCCGGTGCGCTCGATGTCACCGCCGACGGCATACCTGTTCGCCACTAGACGCAACGCTGAGTCCCCTCGTCGTGTTCGGGCGCAGGAAGCATATCGAAACTAAGTCGAATTGAACGGCCGTTCGAAGGGCGAGCATCTTTGCTCACCACCAGCCTGACTCGTCGAACCCATCACCTGACCAGCTCATCCCCCCGAAC
>NZ_JABCPZ010000297.1 GCF_013283785.1 Nonomuraea antri | reverse complement strand
GGGGTGGTGGGCGCGGTGACGCGGGACGCGGCGCAGGCCGCCACCGAGACGAGGACGCAGACGATCACGGCGAGGCGTAACATCACCGCGATCATTTCATGGCGAAAACCGGTCCGCGAGGCCTGAACGGCAGCGCCGCGCCCGGCGGCACCAGGAACGCGTGGTCTCGGCGCACCCGCAGCACGTCGCACGCGCCGTCGGTGATCACCAGGATCGGCCCGTCGGGCGGGAAGTCGTCGGCGTTCTCCAGCAGCCTGATGCCGGGCTGGAGCATCGTGCCGCCCCGGCCGCGCACCCTGACCTTGCCCGCGATGTCCTCGACCGGCAGGTATCCGGCGTCGTAGGCGGCCGCGTCGCAGAACACCACGCGGGCGCGCGGCACGTCGCGGGCGGCGGCGTAGGACGCGATCGCGCCGAGCGCCTTGCCGAGCAGCTTGACGTCCATCGAGCCCGAGGTGTCGAGCACCACGCCGAACGTCGGCCGCCGCACCACCTCCTCCGGCCGGAGCCACCCCGGGCGCGGGATGCCCGGGCTGGACGCCTGACGGCGCGAGGCGCGGGCGTAGGAGCGGCGTTTCTCCTCGGGCTGGAAACGTTCGTCGAACCACTGGGCGAGCCGGGCGTCCCAGGGCAGCGGCGGCTGGTCGAGCGCCCTGATCTCCTGGACGAGCCCGCCGGGCAGGAACCCGCGGCCGGCCGACTCGTGGTAGGCCAGACCGGTGCACAACGCGTTGCGGTAGTACTCGTCGAGGTCGACGTGGCAGCCGCGGTCGCCGGGCGGACGGTCGAGCAGGTCACCGAGGCCGCGGCCGCGCAGCGTGCCGAGCTTCCTGAGCCGCCGCAGGTCGGTGGCGATCCGGTCGTAGACCGCCTCGGCCGACAGGCCGGACAGCGACTGGTCGAACAGCAGCCCTTCCGGCATCACGCCGACGCCCATCTCCACCAGCCAGCCGTTGATCACGTAGTCGCAGGCCACGTTCCACAGGTAGGCGTCGCGCATCCCGGCGCGTTCGCCGTGCCGGAGCGCGGCGTGCAGCATCTCGTGCGCCAGCACGAACCGCCACTCCTCCTCGCCGAGCGTGGCCAGCGGGTTGACGTAGATCTCGCCGGCCTCCGCGCTGACCGCGGCGACGGCGATCTGCCGGCCCCTGGCCAGCTCGGCGTCAGAGACGATCTTCATGCCCGCGGCGAGCGCGCCGAGCAGCGGGTAGGAGGAGACGAACCAGCGCAACGCGGTGTCCCACGGCCCCTTGACGTGGCCTTCCACCGGCGTGCGCGGCTGGCCGGCCCGGTCGAGCGCGGCGCCGGCCGCTCCCGAGACGCCGCAGGCGAACGTGAAGGGAAAGTCGTGGTTCTCGGCGGTCTCGACGCCGCCGATGCGGAAGTCGGGCTCGCCCGCCGGGCGGAACCGCTCCGGGATGCCGGTCCTGCGCCACCGCTCCGACAGCGTGACCTCGTCCTCCTCGGGCCACTCCGCGGGCTGCGGGACCGGGCTGCGGCCGAGCTTCAGCGTGACCAGGAAGCGGTCCACGGCCAGGCAGCAGGCCGCGTGGTAGGCCGGGTCGGGACGGTCGCCGTCGACGTCCTTCGGCGCGCAGTTGCGCGGGTCGGCGTGGCCGAAGCCGAGGTGCAGCACCAGGTGGGCGGAGACCCACGCCCACTCCTCGGCCGGGGCGCGCCGCCCGGGGTTGACGCGTACGTCGCCGTCGTCGTCGATGACCGCCCACGTGTGGTGCGACAGCTCGTCGGCCCCGGCCTCCTCCAGGTAGAGGCGGAAGAAGCCGAACAGCGGGTGCGCGGCGACGAGCCCGAAGCCCTTGCGCATCTCGGCCCGCCACGGGTCGGCCTTGGCCTTGGCCCGGCCGCCCCGGCTCACCCGCGGGCCGCCATCAGCCTGGGCAGGTCTCTGCCGACCTCGACGAGGAACCAGGTCGGCAGCGCGGGCGCGCCGTCGGCGTCGGTGGCGATGACGAGCTGGGCGCATTCGAGCGAGATCTCGGCCAGCTCGACCAGCAGGGTCTTGGCGCGGAAGGCCAGGTCGCGGCCGCGCGCCGAGGCGCCGCGCTTCTCCCTGGGCAGCTCCTTGATCAGCCGGGCGCGGAAGGCCTCCGACAGGAAGTACAGCAGGTCGCGTTCCTCCGGCCGCCTGGGCCACGGGGCCTCGCCCTTGAGCACGGCCTCCAGGTCGTAGGCGTGGCGGACGGTCTTGATGTACGCGCGGAAGGCCGAGGCGTGGCCGGCGGTGAGCGTGCCGAAGGCGAGCATGGCCAGCGTCTCGTCGGGGACGCCGTCGCCGTAGGAGGTCAGCACGTCGGACAGCATGTGCCAGGCGCGCGGCGAGGAGAACGGCTCCTCGGTCTTCGGCGGCGCGCTCCACAGGTGGTCGGGGCGCTGTACCAGGTAGTCGATGATCCACGGGTGGATGCCGCTGCCGGCCGCCCACTTCAGCCAGTCGTCGGGCGAGGCCCGCAGGTGCACGTGGACCAGCCGGTTGATCAGCGCCGACGCCATCGGGCGGGCCAGCGCGTTGTCGGTGGCCCGGTTGCCCGCGCCGATCACCACCGACCCGGCCGGCAGCTCGTAGGTGCCGATCCTGCGGTCGAGTATCAGTGAGTAGAACGCCTTCTGCACCTCCGGCGAGGAGGCGTTGAGCTCGTCGAGGAACAGGCAGTACGGCTCGTCGCGGGCGATCGACTCCGGCGGGGCGAACCTGCTGCGGCCGCCCACCAGCTCGGGCACGCCGATCAGGTCTTCGGGGGCGAGCTGGGTGCCGAGCAGGGTCACGCACTCCAGGCCGAGCGAGCCGGCGAACTCGCGCACCAGGGAGCTCTTGCCGATGCCCGGCGCGCCCCACAGGAACACCGGGCGGACCACGGCAACGTGCAGCAGCAGCTCGGGGAGCTGCGCCGGGGTGACGGTGACCGTTGCCTGCATGGCTTCCAGATTGGCCAAGGTCGCCGGGGCCGCGCACCTCATTTAATTCGGTTGCCGCGCTCGCGTGGGGCCGCCTACAGTCGGCGACCATGTGTTCCTTCGGTTACGGCGCCGTCTTCATCCGCACCCGCCACAGCCGGGCTCTGGCCCGCTAGCGGACGCTGATCACGCGCGTCCACTGGCGCGCCCAGGGCCCTTCGAGACCTGTTCATCTCGAGGACCCGAAAGGGCAGTGCTGTGGCGCAGAACTACGCGCACGGAAACTATTCACACACCCAGAAGAAGGTCAGGAACAGCGGCGGCGGCCGCACGCCCGTCGATCGGGCCAGGCGCGCGCTCTCGCAGAACTTCCTGGCCGACCGCCATGCCGTCGACCTGATGATCAAGGCGGCCGCGCCGGAGGGTCTCGTCCTGGAGCCGGGCTCCGGCGAAGGGGTGCTCACGCTGGCGCTGGCCGAGGCCGGGGCACGGGTCGTGGGCTACGAGATCGACCCGCGTCTGGCCGGGCGGCTGGCCTCGCGGACCCGTGACGATCCCAGGATCGACGTGGTCAGGGGCGACTTCACGGCCGCGCGGGCGCCGCGCGAGCCGTTCGCGGTCGTCGGCAACATCCCGTACTCGGTCACGTCGAAGATCGTCGACTGGTGCCTGCGCGCGCCCGCGCTCACCTCGGCGACGCTGCTCACGCAGCGGGAGTACGCGCGCAAGCGCACCGGCGACTACGGCCGCTGGAGCCTGGTCACGGTGGAGTCGTGGCCCTGGTTCGACTGGCGGCTCGGCGACACGATCGGCAGGGAGAGCTTCCGCCCGGTGCCGTCGGTCGACTCGGCGATCCTGCGGATCCGGCGCAGGCCGGAACCGCTGGTCGAGGACCGCCGCTCCTACCAGGAGCTGGTGGAGCTGGGCTTCGGCGGGGTCGGCGGCTCGCTGCGGGCCTCGCTGAAGGCCCGCTACGACGGAGTGGACGCCGCCCTGGCCGCCGCGGACGTGGCCCGCGACACCGTGGTCGGCCACGTGCACCCCGGCCAGTGGGTCACCTTGTGGCAGTGGTTGTGCCGCTGACGGCTACACGCCGGCCTTCTCCGCCCGCCCGGCGGAGCGGGCCGGCACCATCGCCGGCGCCTTCATCCGGTTCCACGGCAGCGCCGCGAACAGCACGGGCAGCAGCACGATCGACGCCCGCGACCAGTCGCGGTGCAGGAACCACCAGGTGTTGACGTCGAACTGGGTCATGTACAGGTAGCCGTAGCCGGCCCAGAGCGAGACGCCGATGATGGCCGGCCAGGCGAACCGGGTGGGCCTGGCCACCAGGAACGGCATGAACCAGAGCAGGTACTGGGCGCCGAGCCTGGGCGTGACGACCATGAAGATCAGCAGGATGGCCAGCGTCATGTCGATCGGGTCGGCCCGCCGCCAGACGACGATCACCACCACGACGGAGGCGTAGATGAGATAGGTGCCGATCTTGGCGTGGATGGGCAGCAGTGCCCAGTCGCCGCCGGTGAACCATGGGGTCCAGCCCCACTCGCCGACGATCGGCCTGATGTCCTGGATGGTGGCGATGACCTCGGGGATCTGGTGCAGCGACGTGCCCGCGAAGATCGGCAGGGTGACCAGGAAGAACAGCGGCACCAGGCCGGTGACGAACAGCCCGGCGATCCTGGCGCGCAGGTTCGGCAGGAGCAGCAGCATGCCGGGGATGAGCCAGATCGGCCAGCTCTTCGCGCACAGCGCCAGGCCCATCAGCAGCCCGGCCAGCGCGCCGCGCCTGAGGTCGGCCCGGTCGTCGGGGGCGGGCAGCAGCGCCCGGTGCAGCATGCCGCGGGGGCCGAGCACCCGCCTGGCCGACCTCTGCCAGCCGTAGGCCGCCAGGCCGCCGCGCACCCGGCCGACCACGTCGGTGGTCATGCCCGCGCGCTCGGGCGAGCCGGGGCCGCGCGCCACCACGAACGCGGCCACGCCGAACACCAGCGCGACCGGCTCGACCTGGCCGTGGATGCAGGCGATCATCACGGCCAGCGGGTTGAGCGCGTACTGCAGGGCGCGCAGGTTCGCCTTCTCACCGCCGGCCAGCTTGGCGACCAGCGGGATGATCACGATGTCGGCGACGACGGTGACCAGGCGGCCGGCGTATTCCCACGGGATGCCCAGCCAGAGCAGGATGCCGTACACGTACGGGATGGTCGGCAGGAAGTGCCAGCCGCCCTCGCTGGCCAGCACCGGGTCTTCGCCGCGCAGGATCGCGTCGCCCGCGGGCTTGAAGCTCTCCATGAAGTCGACGGGTTGCCAGGTGTCGTTCGCCGAGGTGATCATGATGAGCACCCGGACGACGACGCCGACGAGGACGGCGTGCATGAGAGACGGCCGCCAGTCGCGCCATTGGGCGATCAGAGCGAGCACGACACCGGTGACGAGGACGACCCCCGTGAGAACTGCGTAATCCATGGCGGCATCTAGCCTGCCGTACCCGCGTCACTACCGCCACCTGGGCTTCTCATTCTTATCCCCGACATGCGGGGTCGTAACGCAGTAGAACGTGACCGTCTGTGCTGAACTTTTTCCATGGGGGGATCGCAGGTCAACCAGACACTGGTCAGGCTCTACTTCGAGGTGCGGGACGGGTTGCGCGACCCGGTCGCGGCCTGGGCGAAACTCACAGGGAATTCTCAGGCGTACCGGCAGACGCGCGGGCAACGGCGGGTTCCGCTGGACGACGGCACCGCCGCCGAGCTGGTCGCGGCGGCCATCGTGCACACCGCGAACACGCACGGGGCCGACCAGGTGGCGGCGCTGGCCACCTCGCCGCTGGCCGAGGTGGTGGGCGGGCTCGGCGGCGCGGTGCTGACCGAGCAGCCGTGCGCGCCCGAGCAGGTGCTCGGCCCGCGCTTCCCCGGACCGGGGGCCGACGACTGGGCGCGGGCCGCGTACGTGCTGCTGTGGGGCGAGAACAACCGGACGATACGCACGGCCGACACGCCCTGGGTGATCGCCGGACGGTACAAGGGACAGAAGGTCGTGGCCATCGGCACCCACCCGACCAGGCTGTCGGACGAGACGCTGGTGGTGCGCCCGGGCACGGACGGCGCGCTGGCCATGGCCATGGGGCACGTGCTGCTCAAGGAGTTCTTCCTGGACCGGATGCCGTTCTCCGGGCACGCCATGGAACGTACCGACCTGCCGTTCCTGGTGCGGCTGCGCGAGCGCGCGGACGGCGGGTTCGTGCCTGGCGAGGTGCTCGACGGCGTGTCGGACCGGCTCAGCCTGTACGGCGGCGAGGCGGTGGAAGTGCTGCTGCCGCGCTTCGACGAGGGACCCGCGGTGCTCCGCCGGGGCGTGCCGGTGATGCGGGCCGGCGACGACCTGGTGACCACCGTGTTCGACCTGCTCCTGGCCGTGTACGGGGTGGAGCGCGACGGCCTGCCGGGCACCTGGCCGTCCGGGTACGCCGACCGCGGCGAGCCGTACACGCCGGCCTGGCAGGAGGCGTACACGGGGGTGGCGGCCTCGCGCACCGTGAAGATCGCCCGCGAGCTGGGCGTGACGGCGGAGAAGACCGGCGGCCGGTGCATGATCGTGCCGGGCCGGCTGGAGACCGCGCACGCCGACACCGCCTACCGGGCGATGCTGGCGCTGCTGGTGCTCACCGGCTGCGTGAACGGCTGGGCGCAGGGGTCGGGCGGTCCCGGGGTGCCGCTGGTGCCGTACCTGTGCATGCACGCGTGCGGCGAGGACCGCTCGGACGTGGGGGCGTTGAGCTGGGCGCTGTGCGAGGGCCTGTTCGCCCGGCGCACGGCGCGCTCGGTGCTGCTGGAGGCGGTGGCCGACGGGCTGCCGATGGCGCCGGCGCCGCGGGTGCTGGCGATCCCGCGTCCGATCTACCCGCTGCCGCCGGAGGTGGAGCTGCTCATCGGCCCGGACGACCAGTGCGACCTGGCCGCGCCCGATTCCGGGATGGTGGCGGCGGCGCTGTCCAAGCTGTCCTCGCGCGCGACGACCGCGCCCGCGTCGCGTGACGCGGGCGCGGCCGACGGTCGTATGCGCCTGCTGGTGGATCACGCCTGGATGCACGAGTACGGCGAGGCGCTGCCCACCTACCGGCCGCCCGGGCTGGGCATCCCGGTCAAGCCGACCCAGCTCGTGCGGTTCTTCTGAACATGATCGCGAGACCACCGTGGCGGCCCGGCGCCGCCACGGTGGTCCGCTTTCACCCGAGAGCGTTCAGATAGGCCCGGTGGTTCTTGGAGAACTCGAAGGCGTTGTACCTGTCCCAGTTGATGGACCAGGTCATCAGCCCGCGCAGGTTCGGGTAGACGCCGCGCGGCTTGTAGCTTCCGCAGTTGGTGCCCTTGGCCAGGCAGTCGAACGCCTTCTGGACCTCGCCCACGGTGGTGAAGCCGTTGCCTGCCTGCGGCGAGGCGGGCAGGCCGATGGCGACCTGGTCCTGGCGCAGGGCCGGGAAGACGTTGTTCTGGTTACCCATGATCGGGAAACCGGCCAGGAGCATGTCGGTCATGGCGATATGGAAATCGTGGCCGCCCATGGTGTGGTACTGGTTGTCCAGCCCCATGATCGGCCCCGAGTTGTAGTCCTGCACGTGCAGCAGCGTGAGGTCGTTGCGCATCGCGTGGATGACGGGCAGGTAGGAGGCCGCCCTCCTGTCGGCCGCGCCGTTCGGTCCCGGGCCGTAGAACTGGTAGCCGAGCTGGACGAAGAACGTCTCGGGCGCCATGGTCAGCACGAACTTGGCGCCGTAGCGGCTCTTCAGCGTCTTCAGCGCGGAGATCAGGTTGACGATGACCGGGGTGGTCGGGTTGCTGAGGTTGGTGTCGCCCTGGTTGAGGTAGAGGGAGTGGCCCTCGAAGTCGATGTCCAGGCCGTCCAGGCCGTACCTGTCGATGATGGCCGACACGGACTCGACGAACTTGTCCCTGGCGCCCGTGCTGGTGAGCTGCACCTGGCCGTTCTGGCCGCCGATGGAGATCAGCACCTTCTTGCCCTGGGCCTGCTTGGCCTTGATGGCGGCGATGAAGTCCGCCTCGGGCTCGACGTTGGCGCATTCGGCGACCGGGCACTGCCTGAACCTGATGTCGCCGGAGGTGACCGAGGTGGGCTCGCCGAAGGCGAGGTTGATGACGTCCCACTCGTTCGGCACGTCGGCCATCCGGATGTAGCCGGAGCCGTTGGCGAACGAGGCGTGCAGGTAGCCGACCATCACCCGCTTGGGCAGCTCGCCGCCGCCGCCCTCGGTGGTGGTGCCGCTCGCCTCTGCGCTGTAGGGCGAGCAGTTCTCGGCGGCGTCACACGCCCTGACCTTGAACTTGTAGGTGGTCTTCGGGCTCAGCCCGGTGGCCGTGTACGAGGGGACCGCGGAGCGGGCCGGGGTGCCGCCGTCGCGCGAGATCTCGTAGCGGGTCACGCCCACGTTGTCGGTGGACGGCGCCCAGGTGAGCTTCAGCGAGCTGCTGGTCGGGCCGCTCACGGCGAGGTCGCCCGGGACGGTGGGCGGGATGGTGTCGCGGTCGCCGGGCTCGGTGGTGCCGCTCGACTCGGCGCTGTAGGCCGAGCAGTTGTTCGCCGCATCGCAGGCCCTGACCTTGAACTTGTACGTGGTGCTCGGGGTCAGCCCGGTCGCCACGTACGTGGTGCCGGTGACGGTGACCGGGGCGGCGCCGTCGCGCGAGACCTCGTAGCGGGTCACGCCGACGTTGTCGGTCGACGGCGACCAGCTCACCGACAGCGAGCTGTTCGTCGCGGCGCCGACCGCGACGTTGCCGGGGACGCTGGGCGGCGTGGTGTCGCCGTCACCCGGGTCGCCGTCCAGCGCGACGTCGTCGGCCGTGTACGCGGTCTGGCCGTACCAGCCGTTGAGGTGGATCGTCACCGACGAGGTGCCGGCGGGGGCGGTGAAGGACGTCTTGAGCTGGTTCCAGGTGGAGCCGGGCATGCCCCAGGTGCTGGCGTTCACGCCGGTGCCGCTGGCGCCGAGGAAGACGTAGCTGCCCTGCACCCAGGCCGACAGCTGGTACGTGCTGCCCGGCTTGACGGTGACCGTCTGCTGGCAGCGGGCGAAGTCGGCGCCCGCCGGGGTCGCGCGCAGCGCCTTCGTGCCGCCGTGCACCGGGGAGCTGACCGTCTGGGCCTGGGCCGCCGCGCTGCAGGTCCAGCCGGTCAGCCCGTCCTCGAAGCCGGGGTTGACGGCGAGGTTCGCCGCCAGCGCGGGGGTGGCGGTCACCGTGGCGAGTCCCAGGGCCACGGTGACCACCGCCGCCGCCCGCCGTACCCGCCAACCGGACAGGTAGGGCGGCGGATCATCGGACGTCGCCCGGCCGACGGGCCCCGACTGGCGACGCGTGAGAGAGGAGAGGAGTCTCATCCGGTGAACCCCTTGAAGATGTTCGAAAACTCATAGGTGGACTGGGAGATCCCGCTGCACGTCGGAGACACCTGGCCATTGGGGCAGCCGCCGTTGTCGCGGGCCACCGACCAGAAGCCGATGAAACCGATGTGGTTGGCGTTCGCCCAGGTCAGCAGCTTGCGGGCGTCCGACTGGGTGGTCGTCATGCCGGTGTCGTTCTTGCCGATCATGGGGGTGACGCCGAGCAGGCGCTTGAGCTGGGCGTCGGTCTTGCCCGGCCACACGCCCTTCATCTGGTTCAGCGTGGCCTGGGCGGCGGCGATCATCGCGTCGCCCCAGTTGCCGGTGTAGCCGAAGTTCATCAGCATCGGGTTGACGACGACCTCGAGGCCCTTGGCCGCGGCGTCCTGCAGGATCTGCAGCGAGAACGGGTCGACCCCGTAGTCCTGGCCCTGGATGCGCAGCGTGTAGCTGATCACCGTGCCGCGTTCTGCCTGGAGCTGCTTGAGCGCGGTGTTCACCTTGTTCACGTCGATGGACGCCTCGACGTCCACGTCCAGGTGATTGGTGCCGACGGTGTCGAGCACCTTCTTGTAGGCGGCGAGCAGCGCGGCGGAGCTGCCGCAGGTGTGCTCCAGGTAGGGGCCCATCGCGCCGCCGCTGGCCACGATCACCTGGCCGCCCTGCGCCTGCAGGGCCTTGACGTCGTTGATGATCCGCGGCTCGGCGACCGGGATGGTGCCGCCCCAGGCCGGGTTGCAGCCGCTGCTGTCACCGAGCACGAACGCCAGCGTGTAGTTCTTCACGCCGGTCGCGTTCGCCGCGCTCACCAGGGACGGGTTCGGCATGGTGATGTCGATGTACGGGGCGTACTTGATGTCGCCGGGCGGCACGGTGTCCTTGGCGGTCCTGCCGCTGACCGAGGTGGAGTAGGCCGAGCAGTTGTTCGCCGCGTCGCAGGCGCGCACCCGGAAGCCGTAGGCGGTGTCGGCGGCGAGACCGGTGGCCGTGTGCGAGGTGCCGCTGACGGCGACCGGGGCCGCGGTGTCCCTGGACACCTCGTAGCGGTCCACGCCGACCTCGTCGGTGGATGCCGACCAGGTGACGGCCAGGCTGGAGGTGGTGGGCGAGCCGACCGCCACGTTGCCGGGCACGGTGGGCGGGGTGACGTCGCCGCCGGTGCCGGTGGTGGTGCCGCTGGCCTCGGTGCTGTAGGCGGAGCAGTTGCCGGCCGCGTCGCAGGCCCTGACCTTGAACTTGTACGTGGTGCTCGCGCTCAGCCCGGTCGCGGTGTACGAGGTGCCGGTGACGCTGACGGGCGTGCCGCCGTCACGGGAGACCTCGTAGCGGTTCACGCCCACGTTGTCGGTCGACGGCGACCAGGTGAAGGTGAGCGAGCCGGCCGTGGGGGCGCCCACGGCCGGGTTGCCCGGGACGGTCGGCGGGAGGGTGTCGTCGCCGCCGGGGCCGTCGAGCACGACGTCGTCGGCCGTGTACGCGGTCTGGCCGTACCAGCCGTTGAGGTGGATGGTCACCGAGGAGGTGGTGGCGCCGGTGGTGAAGGACGTCTTGAGCTGGGTCCACGCCGAGCCGGGCATGCCCCAGGTGCTGGCGTTCACGCCGGTGCCTGTCGCGCCGAGGAAGACGTAGCTGCCCTGGGCCCAGGCGGACAACTGGTAGGCGGTGTTCGGCTTGACGGTGATCGTCTGCTGGCAGCGGGCGAAGTCGCCGCCCGCCGGGGTCGCGCGCAGCGCCTTCGCGCCGCCGTGCACCGGGGAGCTGACGATCTGGGCCTGGGCCGCGGCGCTGCACGTCCAGGCGGACAGGTCGGCCTCGAAGCCCGGGTTGACCAGAATGTTCGCGGCCTGGGCCGGTGTGGCGTGCAGGGCGGTCAGCCCTAAGGCGATGACGGCCGTGGCCGCCAGTCCTCGGAGGTTCATGGAGTTCCTTCTGTTCGTGCGAGGCTCGCTGGGGTGCGGACCACCCGCCGCGCCGGTGCGGGATACGGGGCCGAGCGCCCGCACCGGCACGGTGGGCGATCCCCACCGGACCCCGCCCCAGCCTGGCTCCGGCCGCCGCCGGGAATGGCCGTTCACCGGTCCTGGCGGCGGCCGAGTGGACAGGCGGGCCGCCTGGAACCCGTGCGCGGTTCCGGCAGCGGGCCGTCGGGGGTGGTGGCTGGGGT
>NZ_JABCPZ010000296.1 GCF_013283785.1 Nonomuraea antri | reverse complement strand
ACCCACACGCTTGCGCCGTCCCCGCGCCTGCCCCCAACCCGCGCCTACGCCGATCCCACGCCGGTCCAAACGCAAAAGGACCGCTCCAATCAGGAGCGGTCCTTCCCAGCGGCAGCTGTCTAGTTCACGTCCTTGCACCACATCCAGCCGTAGCCGCTGATGTAGCAGGAGTACCAGTCGGCCGCGTGCGCGGGACCGGAGAACAGGCCGAACGTGGCGACGGCGACGGCGGTGGTGGCGAGGACGGCGGCCGTCCGCTTGGCGCCGCGACCCAGGGAACGCATCACATATCTCCTTGTGCGTCAGGTACGTCGGGTTGACACCGTTCATTAGACGGCCGCGGATTTGTAGCCGGACTGACTCTGACTTGAGAGCCTCTTGTGCCTGGCTGGTGCCCCACTCATCCCGCCGCACCCGAGATCAGGGCTCGCCGAGCCCGCCGTCGCGGGCCAGCGCCAACGCCTCCGCCCTGCTGGTCACCTGGAGCTTGTCGAAGATGTGGCCGATGTGGTTGCGCACCGTCTTCTCCGAGAGCACGAGCGCCGCGGCGATGCGGTGGTTGTTGTATCCGCGGGCCGCCAGCGTGAGCACCTCGCGCTCCCGTGCCGTCAGCATGGGAAAGCGCACCTGCGAGGCGCTCGCGCGCGGGTCGGTGACCAGGCGCGAGATGCGATGCGCGACGTCGGGGCCGAAGACCGCGCCGCCGGCCGCCACGGTGTGCACCGCGTGCAGCACCGAATCGCGCCCCGCCCCCTTGACGAGGTAGCCGCGCGCGCCCGCCTGCAGCGCGGACACCAGGCTGCCGTCGTCGTCGGACATCGTCAGGATCAGCACCGGGGGAGCGTCGTCGGACGCCGCCAGCCGGCGGGTCGCCTCGACGCCCGATGCCCCGGGCAGCCCCAGATCCATGATCACGACGGTCGGGCGGTGGCGGGCCACCGCTTCGTCGATCTCCGCGGCCGAGCCCGCCTCGGCCACCACCTCGATGTCCCCCGAGCTCTCCAGCGCCGCCCGCAGGCCGTGCCGGAAGAGCGGATGATCGTCAACGATCAGCACGCGGATCCCCGTGACCTCCCCCACGGCCCCTACACTACGAGTAGTCGTCCGGGCGCGTACAGCGATTTTCGCTCCGCCCGGATCCCGGGCACCGGCCCTGGGCGCATCCGAGACCGCTGCCCCATGTGGTCATGACCGAGGGCCTGGGACGTTTGAAGGACTACGTCCCGGTGTCTCCCGTACGAACGTACGAACCGAAGTGGAGCCGCAGTGCGCGCTTGCGATCCCGGCGGAGCCCCGCGATGACGGGCACGCCCGGCCGTCCGGCCCGATGGCAACTGACCGGCGCCGCCGTGCTGTGCGCGCTCACCGTCGCGAGCCTGATCGGCTGGGGCGCGCTGCTGTTCGGCGCCCAGGCCAGGGAGGGCGACCTCGGCACGCTGCTCGACGACGCCGGTCCCGTGCTGGTCGCGCTGGTGCTGGCCGGGTGTGGTCTGGTGATCGTCGCGCACCGGCCCGGCCTGGCGATGGGCTGGCTGTTCCTGGCCACCGGGCTGGTCATGATCATGGCGCGGGTGGCGTCCGAGCTGCTGCCGGTCGTCCACGACCACGGCGCGGCGCTCACCGCGGTGCTGCTGGTCTGGGTGCTCGGCGCCGCGCTGCACGCCTTCCTCACCGCCGTGCTCCCGCTGCACTTCCCCGACGGACGGTTGCGCGCCCCGCGGCCGTACGTGTTCCTGGTCGCCGCCTGGGCGCTCACCGTGTCGTTCCTGCCGGTCGTGGCCCAGGCCGAGCAGGCGGGCCGGCCCAACCCGCTGCGCTGGTGGGCGGCGGGCCGGGCGGCCGGCGACCTCTACGAACGGTTCCACGTGGCGGTCAACCTCAGCTTCGCCGTGGTGATCGGGATCGGGCTGGCCGTGCTGGCCAGGCACTGGCGGCACGCCGACACCACGCGGCGCCGGCAGGCGGTGATGTTCATCGGGCCGTACCTGCTGTGGGCGATCGCGCTCAAGGCGGCCTACTACCTGCAGCTGAGCGGGTGGCTGCGGTTCGCGCTGCTCTGCTGCTGCGCGGCGCTGCTGAGCGCGGTGATCGTCCGGGTGTTCGGCAGAGACAGGGTGTGGGCCGTCAACCGGTCGGCCAGGCGGCTGCTGACCTGTTTCGTGCTCACCGTCGGGCTGATCCTGCTGCCCGGCGGCGCAGTCGCGCTGGTGCTGCTGCTGGCGCCCGGCGCGCGCACCTGGCCCGCGCTGGCGCTCGCCGCGCTCACGCTGGCCGTCGGTCTCACCGCGCGGCTGGCAGTCCGCTGGTCCGCCGGGGTCGCCGACCGGCTCTGTTACGGACGCCGCGCGCACCCGTACCAGCTGGTCCGCCACCTGGCCGGCGACCTCGGCCGGGCCCCGGGTCCGCAGGAGGCGGCCCGGCTGCTGTGCGACACCGTCGTCGAGCAGCTCGGGCTGCCCGCCGCGCGGATCGTGGTGCTCACCCGTCACGGGCCGCGCGAGGTCGCCGCGCGCGGCCGGATGCCCGACCGGCACGGCAGCTTCGACCTGGTGCACCAGGGCGCCGTCGTGGGCGCGCTGCGGGTCGGCGCCCGCGCCGGCGAGAGCGGGATCGACGCTCAAGACCGCGACATCCTGCGCATCCTGCTGGCCCAGTCGGCCGCGTCCGTCGCCGCCTGCCGCCTGTACGAGGACCTGCAGGCCAGTCGCGAACAGATCATCACCGCCCGCGAGGAGGAACGCCGCCGGCTGCGCCGCGAGATCCACGACGGGCTCGGCGCCACCCTGTCCGCGCTGCGCCTGTGGGTCGACACCGCGTCCGCGCAGATCCCGGGAGACTCGTCCGCGGCGGCGTCGCTGGGCGAGGTGTCGGAAGGCATCGCCCGCCTGGTCGTGGACGTCCGCCGCATCACCGACGGCCTGGTGCCCGTGGCGCTGGCCGACTTCGGGCTGAGCGAGGGCGTCCGCCGCCTCGCCGACTCCCTGCACGGCGGCGGACCGCGCATCGAGGTCGAACTCGACCCCGACCCACTGGTGGCACTGCCCGCGGCGGTCGAGGTCGCGGCCTACCGCATCGTGTCGGAAGCGCTGACGAACGCCGTGCGCCACGCACGCGCCGCGAACTGCCTGGTCAAAGTGGCCCTGACCCCGGCCGCGCTGGCGGTGGAAGTACGCGACGACGGGACGGGCTTCCGCGCCGACAGCACCCACCCGGGCATCGGCCTGCGCTCGATGGCCGAGCGCGCCGCCGAACTCAGCGGCAGGTTCTGCATGTCGAGCAACGCGTCGGGAACCCGCGTCCAGGCGTGGCTACCACACTCCACGCCTGGACCCCTCTAACTAACACTCCCGCCCCTGGACCCGTACGGCGCGCCACGCCCGGACCCTCCGGGACGACGGCCCCTTCACGCCGGAACCGATCGGCCGCCGGCTACTTCGGCGCAGGCGTCGACTCCGGGCAGTGCGGCGGACACGGGGGCACCGGCGGCTGTGGCGGCCGCGGCGGATCCCACGGACAGTACGGCGGGCAGGGGAGCGGCGGCGGTTTCCGCGGACAGTACGGCGGACACGGCAACGGCGGACACCCAGGCCCCGCCGCCCCCGCCGCCTTGTGGGCTGGGACACCCGCCGGGGACCCGTGCATCGGGATACCCGACCGGAACCCCGGCGCCGGGCTACCGCCTTGGGTTCCGTGCGCCGAGGTACCGGCGCGGATCCCATGTGCAGGGGTACCCGCCCGGGATCCGTGCACTGGGGCACCTGCCCGGGTCCCCTCGACTGGAGTACCCGCCCGGGACCCGTGTGCCGGGACCCCGGCTGGGTGGCAGTGGGCGACCGGTGACGTGTGCACGCCATCGCCCACCCGCTGGCCGGCGTGCGCCACCGGCCCCAGTCCCACCGCGGCCACCGTGATGCCCACGGCCAGAGCCAAACGGCTTAATGTACGCGACATGCGAACCTCCAAGTTCGACCAGCTGTGATCAGGCGACGACAAAGAGTAGTCGACTGATCACGCCCGCGACGGGAAACACCGCCACGGGATGGCCACAACAACCGTCCGGTCCCGAATTCCTCACTGCGGGGCGACCATGCCCCCGGCACCGGTACCGCCCCGCTGTCCGACAAGGGGCTCGACCTGGCACCCGGATTCGCAGAGGGCGTTCGCATGGTCTCGCCCGGCACCGGATTCGTCGTGATGGGGCGGCCAAGGGGACACGGCGTGGCACCTGGGTTCGCCGCGTCGGCGCGGTCGGAAGGTGCGACCTGGCGCTGGATTCGCAGACGGTGTCGCACGGCCCTCCGGAACCGGTCTCGCTTTGATGAGGCGGCAAGGGGCTTCGGGCTGGCACCCGGATTCGCTGCGACGAGGTGGCAGGGGGCTTGGCGTGGCACCCGGATTGGTTGCGATGGGGTGGTCTGAGGTGCGCACGGTGCCCAGTTCTCCGTCGTGGGATGGCCAGGAGGCGCGGTCCGGTGCTGAATCGCCGCATGGCAGCCGCGAGGTGTGGGTCTACACCGACCGGGAGGGGCGGGGCGATTCCGACTGAGAGGCGCGGGTCAGCACTGGCCGGGAGGCGTGGGTCGGGCACCAACGGGAGGTGCGGGTCGGCGCTGGCCGGGATGCGTGGGTGGCATCGGCCGGGAGGTGGCGGGTCGGCACCGATCGGAAGGCGCAGGCCAAGCGTGGGTCGGGCACCGACTGGAAGGCGCGGGTCGGCGCGGGTCAGCATAGCGCAGGAGGCGTGGGTCGGGCATTGGCCGGGAGGCGTGGGGCGGTCCCGAACAGGGGCGTGGGTGGTGCCGGTTTCGCGGGCTCGGGAGTGGGTGCCCGATCCGTAGGCAGGCCGTCGTTAGCGGCCGTTCGACGACGCAGGGGAGCTGGTCTCGGGGGCGGGTTCGGCGTGCCCGGTGGTGTGGCGGTGGCTCAGGCGGACGAGGGCGGCCGCCGTCAACAGGATCGCGACGCTCCCGGCCCAGGCCACGCCGTACCCGTGGGCCGTGGCCAGCCAGCCGAAGCCGAAGGGGCCGGTCGCGCCGCCGAGGAACAGCCCGGCGTGGATCATGCCGGTGGCCGCTCCGGCATGTCGGGGGTGCAGGGTGGCCACGCCGTGGGCCATCAGGCCTTGCCAGCTCCAGCCGATGCCGTACGCGACCAGGGCGGCCAGCGCGACGAGCGGCACCGGGGCGGCGAAGGTCAGGCCGAGCACGCCGACCGCCCCGCCCGCCAGCATGCCGGTGACCAGGGTGAACTCCTGACCGGGACGGCGGTCGGCGAGGGCGCCGGCCAGGATCCGCGCGGCGATGCCGCCCGCGCTGGCGAGGCTGACCAGCAGCCCGGCGACCGCGGGGGAGATGCCGTGCGCCGTGGCGGACGGGACGAAGAAAGTGCCCAGCGCGGTGTTGGCCGCGGCGCCGAGCGCGGCCGCGGCGGTGAGGAGCGCCAGCGCCCGGCCGGCGAACCCGCGCCGCCCGGGCGAGGACGGATCGCCGGGCCGGGACTCCCGCGCCCAGGGCGCCATGACGAACACCAGCAGACCTGGGACGACGGCCACCAGGAACGCCGGCCGCCAGCCCAGCGGGACGGCCAGCGCGGGAACGGCGGCGCCCGCGGCGAAGACGGCCATCGGCACCGCTGCCTGCTTGATCCCGAAGGCCAGCCCGAACCGCGACCCGGTCACGTGCCGTCTGATGGCGACGTTGCCGGACGGCTGGGCCACGCCGTTGGCCACCCCCGCCAGGCTCATCCACATGACCAGCTCCTGGTAGTGGCCCGCCCGGGTGATGCCCAGGCAGGCGACGACGCTGAGCGCGGCGGCCAGCCGGATCCCGAGCGGGCCGCCCACCCGGTCGGCGAGCCGCCCGCCGGGGACGGAGGCCAGCGCCGAGCAGGCGAAGAAGACGGCCGTGGCGATCCCGAGCCGGGCCGGGTTCAGCCCGAACGCGCCCGGCATGAGCACCGCCGTCGCGCCGAGCTGGTAGGCGGGCATCGGCCCGACCATGGTGGACAGGCAGGCGACGATGACGACGCGGATCTGGTTCATGTCTCGTTCACGGTTCGAGGGTCAGCTCGCGGCCGGCCTGCCGTTCCAGCCAGCGGACGACCTCGGTGTTGTCCCCGGCATCATCCCCCGACGCGGCCAGCGCACGCCGCCAGATCTCCCGGCAGACCGGCGTGAAGCGCGCCGCCCCGCCGCCGGCGGCCACGATCGAGGCGGCGATCTCCAGGTCTTTCGCCATGAGCCGCAGCGCGAAGCCGGAGTCGAACGTGCGAGGCAGGACATGGTCGGGCAGCTTGGTCTCCGTCGCGTGGCTGCGTCCGGCCGAGATGTTGATCACCTGGAGCATCGCGGCCGGTTTCAGCCCGTACGCCTGCCCCGCCAGCAGGATCTCGGCGGCGGCGGCCAGGTTGATCGACGACAGCAGGTTGTTGAGCGCCTTCAACGCGTGCCCGGAGCCGAGCGGGCCGACGTGGTGGGCGCGGCCGAGCGCCGCGAGCACCGGACGGGCCTTCGCGAACGACTCGGCCGAACCGGCCGCCATGAGGGTGAGCGTGCCGTCCCTGGCCTGAGCGGGGCTGCCGGAGACCGGGGAGTCCATGAGGTCCACGCCGTGCGCGGCGGTCAGGCGGGCCAGCTCGACCGTGCCCGCCGGGTCGGCGGAGGAGCAGTCGACGACCAGCGACCCCGGAGCGAGGTGCGCGAGCAGCCCGGTGACGACGTTTCGGACGGCCGCGCCGTCGGGCAGCATGGTCACCACGACCGGCGCCGCCAGGTCACGCACGTCGGTGACCCCGGTGACGCCCGGATGGCGACCCGCCGCGCGCGTCACGCCGGGGTCGAGGTCGAAGGCCACGGTCTCGAAGCCCGAGTCGGCCAGCCGCCGGCACATGCCGCCGCCCATGTTCCCCAGGCCCGCGATGCCCACACGCATGTTATGGCGCTCCCTTCGCCCGGCGATCTCACCCGCGCCGTTCACGCGGCGGAGAAGTCGTAGTCGATCCGGTCCTCGATCTCCAGCTCGCGCACGATGCGACGGATGCCGGAGAAGTCCCTGACCAGCAGGTTGTTCCCGGCCGCGCGCCGGCAGTCGTGGACGATCTCGTCGGCGTCCCGGATGCCGGCGTGCCGCAGGACGGCCGGCCACACGTCGAAGTCCTGGGCCACGAACGCGTTCAGCGCCTGCGGGATCGCCCGGACGAACGCCTGCCGCTGCGCGGTGCTCAGGTGCGGGTAGAGCGCCTTGACCACCTCGATCATCACCGAGCTGTGCGCGGACTCGTCGCGCGCGTGCAGCCGGGGGACCAGGGCGTGCAACGGCTGGATGGTCGTGTCGCGGGAGAGCAGTTCGAGATAGGCGTTGATGCTGATCTCCGAGACCGTCGTCCAGACCAGCTTGAGCAGGTCGCGTTCCCACTGCTCGGTGGTCTTGCGCTCGGCCTCGACCAGCCTGCGGTAGGTCACGGTGGGCGGGTAGCCCGGTTCGTCCGCGACCGCCCGCACCTGCCTGGTGCGCTGCATCGCGATCATGTGCATGTAGGTGTGCCAGACCTCGTCCACGTGGGTCTGCTGGACGGCCTGTTTGATGGCGAAGGCGTCCGTGCCGGGGAACACTCCGTGCATGATCATGGCGAAGGTCGGGTTGGCGACGTGTTCCTCGGCCGCGATCACCCGTTCGTTGTAGACGAGCCAGGCCAGGGTGAGCACCTGCTGCCGCTGCTCGGGCGCGGCCGCCGTGAACGCCGGGTGCTCGGCGAACGGCAGCAGGCGCACGGGATAGTCGGGCACCGCCCGGTCGTATTCCTCCGGTTCGGCCAGCCGGTCCATGTCCGTGCGGACGGTGGCCCGGTTCGGCCACGAGTTCGCCAGGCGGCGCAGGACGCCGGAGTCGATGGTGCTAGTCATGGTCGCCGCCTTCCGAGACGGTGGAGATCGCTTCGTGGAGAAGATCGAGGCCCTGACGCAGGCCGTCGTCGCCGATGAGGATCGGCGGCATGATCTTGAGTGTCTGGCCCCGGGCGCCCGACGTCTCGACGAGCAGGCCGCGCCGGAAGGCGGCCGAGGAGACGCGGCCGGGCAGCCGTTCCTCGGCGAAGGACAGGCCGAGGATGAGACCGCGGCCCCGCACCGTGCAGCCCAGGTGCCGCCACCGCGCCGCCAGCCCGGTCAGCCCGGCCCGCAGCTCGCCGGCGGTGCGCCGGACGGCGGCGCGGAAGCCCGGCTCGGCCCAGAGGTCGAGTGCCGCGGTCGCCGCCACGAACGCCAGGTTGTTGCCGCGGAAGGTGCCGCTGTGCTCGCCGGGACCCAGCAGGTCGAGCTCCGGCCGCACCAGCAGCAGCGACATGGGCAGCCCCAGCCCGCTGAGCGACTTGGACAGGCACACCAGATCGGGGACCACGCCCGCCTCGGTGAAGCCGAAGAACTCGCCGGTGCGGCCGCAGCCGGTCTGGATCTCGTCCAGGATCAGCGGGATCTGCCGCTCCCCGGCCACGGCGGCCAGCCTGCGCAGCCACTGCGGGCTCGCCGCCGCCAGCCCGCCCTCGCCCTGCACGCTCTCCACCACGAACGCGGCGGGCAGATCGACGCCGCTGCCCGGGTCGTCGATCATCTTGACCAGGTGGTCCACCGTGTCGACGCCTTCGCCCAGGTAACCGTCGTACGGCATGCGCGTGACGTGGGTGAGCGGCACGCCCGCGGCGCCCCGCTTGAGCGCCGTGGCCGAGGCGGCCAGCGCGCCGAGCGACAGGCCGTGGAAGCCGCCGGTGAAGGCGACGATGTCGGTGCGCCCGGTGACGCGCCTGGCGGTCTTGAACGCGGCCTCGATCGCGTTGGCGCCCGTCGGCCCGGTGAAGTGGAGCCGGTAACGCAGGCCGAGCGGTTCGAGCACCACCTCGGAGAAGCGGCGCAGGAAGCGCGCCTTCGCCGTGGTGTGCAGGTCGAGGGCGTGGACCGGGCCTTCCGCGCGCAGGTAGTCGGCGACGGCCGCGACGATGCCCGGGTGGTTGTGGCCGTAGTTCAGCGCCCCGGCCCCGGACATGAAGTCGACGTACGCGCGGCCGGTGTCGTCCCACATCAGGTGGCCACTGGCGCGGGCGAAGACGGCGGGGAAGCGGCGGCAGTAGGTGCGGACCTCGGACTCGAGCTCCTCGAACACCTGCGTGCCCAGGGAGTCGGGCGGGTGGCTCAGCAGGCTCATGACGAACTCCACGGGTCGACGCCGGCCAGCTCGCCGGGCTTGAGCGCCGCCGGCGGCGATGCCGGGAACCAGCCCGCGAGCGTGAGTCTCAGCAGCTCACGCATGCGATCGGCGATGAGCTCCGGCACGTATTTCTCGCCGACGTCGGCCGCCTCGATGACGGCGGTCGGCGGGAAGTACCGCATCGGCCTGGGCGGCCTGACCACGGAGTCCCAGAGGTTGAGGCTCTGCCCGCCCCAGCGCGCCCGGCCGCTGAAGACCGAGTAGGTCGGCAGCCCGTCGCGGTGCGGCCGGCTGAGCGCCGCGTTCACCTGCTCGCTCACCATCTCCAGCACCAGGCCGCAGGCGCCGGCGTCGCGCACCCGCCGGGCCAGCTCGAAGATGCCCAGCGCCTCGTCGTAGGAGTCGCCGTGACGGGTCAGCCGGCCGCGCTGCGGCGTGTAGCCCAGATGGGCCAGGACGGGGATGCCGCGATCGGCGACCGCCTCGATGCCGCGCACCGTCTGCGCGCCCGTCACCTCCAGCTTCACCGCGTCAGCGCCGTGCGCCATGAACCGGTCGGACGCCTTGAGCGCGCTGCGGTCGTCGGCGAACGAGCCGTCGGGCAGGTCGGCCAGCAGGAACGGCCGGCGCCGCGCCGGGAAACGCGCGTTCAGCGACTGGCGCACCTCGGCCACGAGGTCCACCATCGTGGCGAGCGCCCACTCCCGCTCCAGCGGGTCGCGCAGCACCGTGCTCGGCCGGCCCAGGTGGGTCATGAAGTACGAGTCGCCGACCATGACGCATTCGATCGGGCTGTCTTCCAGGTCGGGCACGTCGATGGCGGCTGAGAGGCCCTCCACCTCGGCGCTTCGGTACAGGTTGATCTTGATGCCGACCTGGGCCGGGTGTTCGTATCGTCTGAGGTACGGCCCGAGCGTGCCCGGCCTGCGCACCAGCGTGTCAGAGGTCATGATCGCCCTCCCGGTAGAGCTTGTTGAGATCGTCGAGCGCCTCGGCCAGCGGCTCGGGGGGAACGGCGGTGAAGCACAAGCGCACCCAGCCGGCGCAGTTGCGGCCGAACGCCGGGCCCGGCGCGAGGCCGATGCCCCGGGCGGCGCACCGGCGGACGAAGGCGGCGGCGCCCCCGGCCGCGCGCACGTCGAGGAAGGTGTAGAGGCCGCCGTGTGCCGTGGTGTGCGGGATCTCCAGCCTCCCGCGCACCAGCGACCAGGCCGCGGCGGCGGCGTACGCCCGCGCGGCCAGCTCGGCGGCCGGGGTCGTCAGCGCCTGGTACGCCAGGAACTGCGAGGTGGTGGAGACGGCGTACGTCGAGTAGAGCGCCCACTTGCCCAGCGCCTGCTCGCACCCCGGCGGGCAGATCAGATAGCCCGCCCGGGCGCCCGGCATCGCGTACGTCTTGCTGAAGCTGTGCACCGAGAACGTGCGCGCACCGGCCCCCTCCAGCGCGGCGACGTCGACGAACCCCTCGGTGGAGAAGTCGTACGCCTCGTAGGCGTTGTCGGCGATCAGCCACAGGTCGTGCCGCTCCGCCAGCGCGGCCAGCCGCCGCAGGGCCGCGGCGTCGAGCCGGAAACCGGTGGGATTGTTGGGATTGTTGAAGTAGACGGCACGGGTGCGCGGCCCCACGGCGGCCTCGACGGCGGACGCGAAGTCGAAACCCGGGTCGGCCGACAGCTCCAGGAACACCGGGACCTCCCGCGCGACACCCCCGGCCGCCGCCACCAGCCCGGACGCGAACAGCCACTGCGGGGAGAGGATCACCACCTGGTCACCGGGATCGAGCACGGCCTGAAGGATCATGGAGATCGCGTGGGTGGCGCCCGCGGTCACCACGACCCGCTCGGCGGGCACCGGCACGCCGCGCCGCTCCCCGGCCTGGCTCGCGATCGCCTGTCTGAGCATGGGCACGCCGCCGGGCGGAGCGTGCTGGTGCGGCGCGAGCTCGAACTCGCCCGCCGCCCAGTCGCGCGGACGTGCGCACGGCTCGAACCAGGTCTTCCCCTGGTGCAGCGGGATCGTGCGTGCCGTACCCCGCCGCCGTTCCAGCAGGCGCTGGACGTCGAGGAAAGGAGAGGAAGGGATCGCGTTCAGCGCGTCGTTCAGTGCGGGCATGGCCAGGTCACCTCATCGGGTTCGGCGGCGGTCCGCCGGTCAGGTGCCCGCCCGCCGGCGCGGTGACGGGCGGACTGGGCGGGTCGGGCGGAGCTGGGCGGCTGGGCGGTGCAGGATCGGGCGGTGCAGGATCGGGCGGTGCAGGATCGGGCGGTGCAGGATCGGGCGGTGCGGGAT
>NZ_JABCPZ010000295.1 GCF_013283785.1 Nonomuraea antri | reverse complement strand
GGCGTCGAGCAGGTGCAGGGCGTGGGCCAGCCGGGGATCGAGGCGCCGGCCGTGGCCGACCAGCGCGTGCAGCTCGCGCAGCGCCGCGTTCAGATCGGGCACGTCGCCCACTCCGGGCGCGGCGTCCAGGTCGCTCGTCAGGCCGAGCGCGTCCAGCAGGCGGCGCTTGGCCGCGCGACCGAGCGGGAGCAGGCCGGGCGGCACGGGCCGGCCCGACAGGTCGAGCGGGAGCGGGCCGGGATGTGCGGGGAGGGCCCACGGGTCGATGAACAGCGCGACGTACCCGCCCGTGACCGCGCTGGTGTGCGGCAGTTGCGGCGGGACGACGAGCGCCGGGGCCGCGACGTGGGCCGGCCGGTGTCCGCCGACCAAACGCACCTCGGCGTACTCCCCGCCCAGCGGAAGGACGATCTTCCAGGCCGGATGCCGGTGCGGGCCGACGGCGGCCCCGTCCGTCTCGCCGAACGCCACGACCGAGCAGGACGAGCCGTCCCCGCCGGCGGCGAACAGCAGCCGGCGATCGTTTCGTTCAAGCCGCCACACGCGCGGCGGGGAGACCATCACGCCATGCACGCTATCGGGGCCGTCGCGCTCGCCGTCTTCCTGGTCGTCGTGGGCATCGCGCACTTCGCGCTGCCCGGGTATTTCCGCACCCTGGTGCCGTCCTGGCTGCCCGGGCCGGGTCTGCTGGTCGCGGTGTCGGGCGCGGCCGAGATCGTCATCGGCGGGCTGATCCTGTTCCCGGCGACCCGGGCCACCGGTGGGTGGGCGGCCGCCGCGCTCATCAGCGGGTACGTGGTGACCTGGCTCGACATCCTGCATACCGCGAGGGCCGGGTCGCCGTCCCTGCTCAGGCGGCGTCCGGCCGCGTTCGCCGCCGTGGTGGTGAACGTCGGGTACGTCGCCTGGGCGCTCTTCGTGGCGACCGGCGGCTGACCACGCCCGATCGCACCCCCGGCAACGTCACGGCACGGACGGGCCCGGGGTCAGGTGGGGTGGAGGTCGCGGCGGGCGTCCGCGATGAGCGCGACCGTCAGCCCTGTCACGGCGAGTGCCAGCGCGGGCACTACCGCCAGGCGCGGCGCCGCCACCAGCAGCGGGGTGGCCTCGCTCACCATGCCGCCCCAGTCGGTCTCCGGCGGCGGCAGGCCGATGCCGAGGAAGCTGAGCGAGGTGACCGCGATCAGCGTCCTGGCGAAGTCCGCGGTGGCGACGGTCGAGACCGGACTGGCCAGGTGCGGGGCGATGGTCCGGCGCAGCAGGTAGCCGGGCGACGCGCCGATGGCCCGCGCGGCCAGCACGTACCCGGACGAGGCCACTCGTCGTGTCGTCGTACGCGCGACCAGGCCGCAGTTCACCCAGCCGAGTGGCGCGAGGGCGACCAGCACGGTGACGTACCCGGGCGAGAGCACCCCGGCCAGCGCGAGCGCCAGCGTGAGTCCGGGGAGTGCGAGCGCGACGGTGGCCGCCGCGCGCAGCAGCCGGTCGGTCAGCCCGCCGGCCAGCCCGGCCACCGCGCCGGACACCGCGCCCACCGCCGTCGTGACGGCCGTGACGGCGAACGCGACCAGCAGGGACGTCCGCCCGGCCGCGGCCGTCCTGGTCAGCAGGTCGCGCCCGAGCTGGTCGGTGCCCAGCCAGTGGCCGGGGTTGGGAGGCAGCAGCACGCGCTCCAGGTCAGGCTGATACGGGTCATGCCCGGACAACACCGGCGTGAGCAGGCAGAACAGCACCACCCCGGCGAACGCCACGACCCCGCCACGACCGCGCGGCCTCGTGGACGCCGCGCCACCGCCACGGCGTCTCATGGGCGGCGGGCGCGCGGGTCGCAGGCCGTCAGCAGCAGCTCGGTGAGTGCCAGGAGCAGCACGGTCGCGACCGCGACCACCACCACGTACCCCTGCACCACGGGCAGATCGCGCTGCCTGATCGCGCTCACCGCGAGCTGCCCCAGCCCCGGCCAGGCGAACAGCGTCTCCACCACCACCGCCCCGGCCAGCAGCTCCGCCAGCATCGTGCCCGCCGCCGTGACGGCGTTCGGCGCGGCGACGCGCAGCGCGTGCACCGCCACCGCGCGCCGCCGGCGCAGCCCCTTGGCGGCGGCGAGCCGGACGAACGGCTGCCGCGCCGCCTCGGCCAGGTCGGCGCGCAGCAGCCGCAGCAGCGTCGCGGCGCCGGCCAGGCCGAGCGTCAGCGCGGGCAGCACCACGGACGCCGGCCCGTCCGCGCCGCCCGTGGGCAGCGCGCGCAGGCCGACCGCCACCACGCTGATCAGCAGGATCCCCACGATGTACGGCGGCACGCCGGTGACCGCCACCGTCACGAACGCGATGGCCCGGCCGCCGAGCCCGCCCGGCCTGACCACGGCCCAGATCGCGGCGGGCACCGCGAGCACGGCCGCGACCAGCGCCGCCGCCCCGGCCAGCCGCAGCGTCGCCGGCACCCGGGCCAGCAGCTCGGCGGCCACCGGCGACCGGTCGACGTAGGAGCGTCCCAGGTCGCCGGAGAGCACGCCGAGCAGCCAGCGCAGGTACCGGGTGAACAACGGCTGGTCGAGTCCGAGCTCGGCGCGCAGCAGCGCGACGCCGGCCGCCGTCGGCTGCACCCCGCCGCGGCGCAGGATCTCCTCGGCCGGGTCTCCGGGTGCCAGCGAGGTCAGCAGGAACACCAGGACGGACAAGGTCAGCAGGGCGAGCAGCAGCTCGGCGGCCCGCCGCAGGAGGAGTGCCGTCACTTCGCCGGCGCCAGCTTGCCCAGGTCGACCACGTACGCCACGTTCTGCGTGACCCCGCCGACCCGGCTGCTCGTCACGACCGCGTTGTCCTGGTACGCCAGCGGGATCATCGGCCGGTCGGCGGCCAGCAGCCGCTGCACCCGGTGATACAACTCGCGGCGGGCGGCCGGGTCGGTCTGCGCCGCGGCCCGGTCGACCAGGTCGTCGAACTCGGCGCTGCGGTAGCCGAGCCGCCGCTCGACGTTCCAGGCCGCGTCCGAGCGCAGGAAGCGGCGGAACAGGTAGTCGGGGTCGCCGTTCGGCACGCTGTACGCGCTGAGGAACAGGTCGTAGTCGCCGGACTCCATCACCGACTTGGTGGCCTCGGCCACGCTCACCCTGGTCGGCAGCCCGGCCTGCTCCAGCGCGGCCCGCAGCACCTCGGCGATGTCGGCGTACGGGAACTGGCCGGTCTCCGCCGAGGAGATCAGGACGGTCACCGGCGCGGCGGGCCGGCCGGCCGCGGCGACCAGCGCGCGAGCCCTGGCCGGGTCGTGCGGCGCGGCGATGCCGGGGGCGGCGAGGTCGCCGAACACCGGTGACAGGAACGCCGCGCCCGGCCTGGCCGTCCCGGCGAGCAGCGTGGCCGCCACCGCCCGCCGGTCGATCGCCAGGTCGGCGGCCTCGCGCAGCCTGGCGTCGGAGAACGGCGCGCGGGCGGCGTTGAACGTCAGGTAGTGGGTCAGCACCGACGGGCCGCGCACCACCCGGAACCCGCGGTCGGCGGCGACCGCGGCGACCTGGCCGGGCAGCAGCGCGCCCTTGTCGATCAGCCCGTCCACCTCGCCGGCGCGCAGCGCCGCCACCCGGGCGTTGGCGTCGGGGATCACCTTGACCACGATCTTCCGGTACGCCGGCGCGGGACCACGGTAACGCGGGTTCGCGGCCAGCACCGCCCGCTGCCCCTTGGCCCACTCCGCCAGCGTGTAGGGGCCGGTGCCCACCGGCGGCCCGGCGAAGTCGCCCGACGCGGCGAACGCGGCCGGCGACTGCACCATGCTGTAGAAGCCGGCCAGCCGGCTCGGCAGGTCCGCCACCGGCCGCCGCAGCAGGAACACCACCTGGTCGCGTTCGGCGCGGACGTCGTCGAGTTCGCCGTAGGCCGCGGCCATGCCCGCGTCGAGGCTGAAGAACGCCGAAGGGCGGGGCGCCAGCCGCAGGAACCGCCGCACGTTGGCGACCACCGACTCGGCGGTCAGCGGCGTGCCGTCGCTGAACGTCACGCCGGGACGCAGCCTGAACGTCCAGCGTCTGCCCTGGTCGGCGGACGTCCAGGAGGCGGCGAGCGCGGGCACGGGACGCAGCCGGTCGTCCACGTCCACCAGGGGCTCCCACACGCGTAACGTCTGGTGCACGTAGTAGGGGTCCTGCGGGCCCGCGACCAGGTCGCGCGGCGCGGCCAGCGTGAGTGCGTCGGCGTCCCGGCTCGCGGGCGCCGCGCCGCCGCAGCTCGCCAGGAGCAGCGCGGCCACCACGACCGCGGCCGCCATGCCGAACCTCGCCTTGCCCGACTTGATAATCATTACCATTTTCGGGAGCGTAGAAAGCGGCACCGAGATCGTCAAGTCCGGATCCGGTAGCGGATGTGCGTGACCTGCGGCGTGTCGACCACCCGGACGATCTCCAGCTCCACCAGTGACGACAACCCGTCGAACAGCCGCCGGCCGCCGCCGAGCAGCACCGGGACCTGGTGGATCTGCACCTCGTCCAGCACCCCGGCCTCGATCGCCCGCTGCGCGGTGTACGCGCCGTGCACCAGCACGTCACGCTCGCCGGCGGCGGCCTTCGCCTGCGCCATCGCGCTCTCGATCCCGTCGGTCACGTACGTCACCAGTGGATAGTTCTCCACCGACGGCCCGGGCGGCCGGTGGCTCGGCACGAAGATCCGCACGCCCCTGCCGTGGTGGTCGCCGCCCCAGTGGTCGACCTGCTCGGCGGTCCGCCGTCCGACGAGGACCGCGCCCGTCGCGTTCAGCTCGTCGATCAGCCCGGCGGACGGCCCGGAGGAGACGTACCGGCCGTCCGGGGCGAGGCCCCACGCGTGCAGCCGGGCGAAGCCGTCGCCGCCCGGGTTGCCGGGTTCGTCGTTCGGGCCGGCGATGTACCCGTCGAGCGACATCGACATGTACAGCACGGAAGCGGACACCACGACCTCCCAAAGGTCTCGCCTGCGCCTGGCAGGCCCGCGAGGCCCCGATTTTCGCCTACCTTCCGGGGTCTGGCCAGGCCGGTGACCGGGCCGGGGCCCGCACTCGGTATCGTCGCCGCGGACGAACGTACGTACGAGAGGCGGCTCCCGTGGCCCTGAGGATCACTTCACTCGCCGAACGCCCCGAGCTCGGGGCGGCGCTGTGGCGGATGGACAACACCTGGGCGCCGTTCATGCTGGAGGACCCGATCTCCGACCTCTACTACGGGGCCGTGACCACCGCCTACGCCGACCACGTGCTGGTGGCCGACGACGACCGGGAGCCGGGGCGGCTGGTGGCGCGGGGCTTCATGGTGCCGTACCGGACGGACAAGGACCCGCTGCCGCTCAACGGCTGGGACGGCGTCGTCAAGGCCGGCTGGCTCACCCGCGAGCGCGGGCACGAGCCCGACCGCGTCTCCGCGCTGGAGATCACCGTGCGCCGCGACCTCCTCGGCACCGGCCTGTCGCCGCTCATGCTGTCCGCCATGCGCGAGCACGCCGCCAAGCTGGGCTTCGCCGAACTCGTCGCACCGGTACGCCCGAGCGCCAAACACCTCGAACCGCGCACCCCCATGTCCGAGTACGCCTTCCGCACCCGGCCCGACGGCCTGCCGGAGGACCCGTGGCTGCGGGTGCACGTACGGGCCGGCGGCCGGATCGTGAAGGTGGCGCCCCGCTCGATGACGGTCGCGGGAACCCTGGCGGAGTGGCGCGGCTGGACCGGCCTGCCCTTCGACCGCACCGGGGACGTGGAGGTGCCGGGCGCGCTGCGTCCGGTGCGGTGCGACGTGGAGCACGATCACGCCGTGTACGTCGAGCCGAACGTGTGGGTGTCGCACCCGCTCGGGTGACCGAGGTGTCCCCGATCGCCGGTTCGCCATGACCGGATTGCCATGATCGGATCGCCATGACCGGTTCGCCGTGATCGGATCGCCATGACCGGTTCGCCGTGATCGGATCGCTTACTCTCGCGGCATGGCCGATTCCCCCGGATCCACCGTCACCGCCCGGGCCCACGTTCACGTCAGTCATCACCAACTGCTGGTCGTCGACCCGGGTACGACCATCCCACCAGCGTCCCCAACGGGCTGACCGCCTCGATGCCGGGCGGCGCGGTGATCCTCACCGGCGTGCACTCCGGCGCGGTCGACGTGACGGTGCGGCTCGTCCCGGCCCCGCCGCCCGCCGACGCGGCCGGCTGGGACGCGGTGGAGGAGGTGGAACTCGTCTCGTTCACCGGCGAGATGCGCCTGGGCGGCCTGATGGGGGACGTTCCGGAGACACTGCCCGCGCTGACGCCACACGGGCCCGGCAGGTACGGCATGCGGGTGCAAGCCCACGGCCGGGACATCGCCCCGACCGCCGTACCCAAGGTGCCGTTCGAGTTCTACCTGGTGACGGTGTGGCCGCTGGAGGTCGGGGCGGTGGCGGTCGCCCGACTCGGGCCCGGGGTGGAGGCGGGAGCCGGGATCGGGGTCGCCGGGGAATCGGGGCTGTCCGACGAGCCTGATTCCGGTGCGGAGCTCCGGCGGTGGGCACGCGAGCACGGACTGCCACAGTCGGAGCGCGGCCGCGCGGCAAACCACCCGCGTGGTGAGCCACCCGCCTGATGGGTCGCCCGCGTGATGGGCCACCCGCGTGATGGGCCACCCGTGTGGCGAGCCGCCCGCCTGATGGGTCGGCCGTGTGGTGAGCCGCCCGCCTGATGGGCCGCCCGCCTGATGGGTCGCCCGTCTGGTGAGCCACCCGCCCACACCCAAGCCGTCGCCGCCCGCCGGGCTCGGTCCGCCAGCCCGAACGCGGGAGAATGGCCGATTCACAAAGGCCGGGCCGTTCCCGGACGGCGCCAATGAGCGCCGATGACAGCGCGCCCGAGGCACGCGGGTCCGTCCGGCGCGGTCCCTCAGGACAGCAGGCGCGGGCTCACTCAGGACGGCAGGCGCGCGGCTCGCTCAGAAGGTCAGGCACGCAGCCGTCCGCCACGGCGACAGGCGCGGCCCCGCCACGGCGACAGGCGGGTGGCCCGTTACGACGGCAGGTGGGCGGTTCCGTCACGACGTCAGGCGGGTGGCCCGTTACGACGGCAGGTGGGCGGTTGTGTCACGACGGCAGGCGGGCGGCGATGCGGGTCAGCGCCCGTCCCACCGCCACAATCCCCTCCTCCAGCTCACCCTCCGTGATCACCAGCGGCGGAAGCAGATGGATCCGGTTGGCGACGGCCAGCGGCCACACCCCTTCGTCCTGGCACGCCGCCAGCACCTCGGCCATCACAGGCGCGAGCGACCCCGGTGCCGCGTACGGCGCCAGCGGCGCCAGCGGCTCGCGCGTGTCACGGTCGCGCACCAACTCGATCGCCCAGGCCAGCCCGACCCCGCGGACCTCGCCCACCAGCCGGTTGCCCGCGGCGAGCTCGGCCAGCAGCGGCCCCGCCAGCTTCCCGCCCAGCCGCGCGGCCCGCTCGACCAGCCCGTCCTCGCGCAGCACCCGCAGCGCGGCCACCGCGGACGCACACGCCAGCGGGTGACCGGCAGAGGTGATCCCGCCCGGATACGCCCGCTCGCCGAAGAACCGCGCGACCGGCGCGGTGAGCGCCACCCCGCCCACCGGCACGTAACCCGAGCTCACGCCCTCGGCGAAGGTCAGCAGATCGGGCCTGAGCCCCCACAGGTCGCCCGCCGTCCAGGCGCCGCACCGGCCGAAGCCCGTCGTCGCCTCGTCCGCGATGAGCAGGATCCCGTGCTCGTCGCACAGCTCGCGGACGCCGGCGAGATAGCCGTCCGGCGGGACGAGCACGCCGTTGCCGCCCACCACCGGCTCCAGGACGATCGCCGCGACGGTGCGAGGACCCTCGCGGTCGAGCAGCCGGCGGACGTGGTGCAGCGCCCGCTCGCACTCCTCGCGTGAGGAGGCGGCGCGGAAGTTCGAGCGGTAGAGGTACGGCCCGGAGAAGCGCACGGTCCGCCCGCCGGACCACACGGTCCGCCCACTGGACCACACGCCCCTTCCACCGGACCACGCGGTCCGCCCGTCGGACGCGCCGGACGTGCCGGACGCGCCGGACGCGCTGGCCGTCCAGCGCCGCAGGTTGCCGGTGACGCCCATCGTGCCGTCATCGGCGCCGTCGTCGGCGTCGTGGTAGGAACCATCGGGGGCGTGGGGGTTGGAGCCGTTGGTGACGTGGGGATAGGAGTCGTTGGTACCGCCGTGGTAGGAGTCGTCGGTGGGGCCGGGGTAGGAGCGGTGTGCGGCCAGGACCGTCGGCCGGCCGGTGACCAGGCGGGCCATTCGCAGCGCATGCTCGACGGCGTCGGCCCCGCCGCCGGTGAACAGGATCGATGTGAAGGACCCAGGCAGGGTGTCGAGGATCAGACGCGCCGCCTCGTCCCGGATCTCACAGCCCCAGGACGGCCCCGACGCGCACATGCGCTCGGCCTGCGCGCGGACCGCCGCCACCACGGCCGGATGCTGGTGCCCCAGAAGCTGGGTGCCCAGCTGGGAGTGCAGGTCCAGCCATCGATGGCCTTCGCCGTCCCAGAACCAACTGCCCGCGCCGCCCGCGACGCGTACCTGACGCACGGAATTCCGCGCCGACCATGGGTGGAGGACCGGTCCGGTCGCGGAACGCTCGGATGCCGCCATGACGACACACACTAACGCCGCCCGCAGGCCCGCCGATTGTTCGCGCCGCACCGCGATTGCGCTGCTTGACGGGTCGCGCGAAGCCCTTGATAGCCTGCGCGAACGACCCAAGAATTCGTTTTTGGGAGTGCTGGGATGGCCGGGGACGAGACATCCGACATCCGCGAGACCATTCTCGCGGCAGAATTTTCAGGAATCGGCGAATTAGCGCTCCCCGCACAATATCCGGTGATCACCGTGCACCGGGGCGAGGCGGAGCTGTTCACCGTCCCGCAGACCGTCGACTGTGACCCGCGCAAATCGCCGCACCTGGACGAGGTGCCGTTACCCGAACTCGCCCCGGACGAGGCGCTGGTCGCGGCGATGACCGGCTCGGTGAACCACAACACGGTGCCGGGCGCTGTTTTCAAGCCGGTGCCCACGTTCGCCTTCCTGTCGCCCCGTGCGCGCAGCTCACCGCCGGCCGCCCGGCACGACCGGCCCTTCCACGTCATCGGCTTCGGCCTGTCCGGCGTGATGCGCAGGACCGGTCCCGGCATGACCTTGTGGCGGCCGGGCGACCGAGTGGTGGCGCACGGCCTGCCGGTCGAGCCCGAATCGCCCGCCAGGCACGGCGACACCCTGCTCGTCTTCCGGGGCG
This sequence comes from Nonomuraea antri, assembly GCF_013283785.1. GTDB lineage: Bacteria > Actinomycetota > Actinomycetes > Streptosporangiales > Streptosporangiaceae > Nonomuraea > Nonomuraea antri. The sequence continues at coordinate 2,420 of NZ_JABCPZ010000295.1, read as the reverse complement.
CGGCTGATGGGCTCAACTCCTGCGCCACGCAGCTCGCGCCCGCCGCTGGCGCGACGCCGATCCGCGTCGTCTCGTACGCGACCGCCTCGACCGCCGGATACCTGCACCAGGGCGAGGTCGGCGTGCTGTGCCTGGCGCCAGGGGAATGGCTCGGGCTGGAGGACATCGAGGAGCCGCACCGACGACAGCTGCTGGCGACTAACCGCTTCCGTGCACACGCAACGAACGCGGCCCCCGGCCCAGGTCTGGACCCCGGTCCCGGTCCCGGCCTGGACCCTAGCCCCAGCATCGGTCCCAGCCCCGGCCCCGGCCCTGGCCTCGGCCTCGGTCCCGGTCTCGATCCCGACCCCAGTCACGGTCCCGACCCCAGTCACGGTCCCGGCCTCAGCGTCGGTCCCGGCCTCAGCGTCGGTTCCGATCCTGATCCCGGTCTCGGTCCCGGTCGTGGTCCCGGTCGTGTTCGTGGCCCAGGTGCGGTGGGGGAGTGGGGCGCGTGAGCCTCGTCGTTCCGTCCCGTGGCCTGGCCGGTACGAGCCTGCTGCGCAGGAACTTCGGCACGTTCGCCACCGGCGTGACGGTCATGACCGTCGGGGGCGGTGCGCCGCACGGAATGACCGCCAGCTCCTTCACCTCGGTCTCGCTGCGGCCGCCCCTGGTCCTGGTCTGCGTCGACCGGCACGCCATCATGCACGCCAGGCTGGGCGTCGGCCACTTCGGCGTATCCGTGCTCGCCGCCGGGCAGGAGGCGCTGGCCCGGCACTTCGCCGACCTGTCACGTCCGATGGGGGCGGCCCAGTTCGTCGGCGTCGATCACCGTCCTGGGGCGCTGACCGGGGTTCCGCTCATCGACGGGGCGGTGGCCGGCTTCGAGTGCGAGCTGTGGCGCAGCTACGACGGCGGCGACCACACGATTTTCGTGGGTCGGCTGCTGTCGGCGGAACGTCCGGCGGGCCCCGCCCGCGAGCCGCTGATCTTCTATGACGGAAGATTCGCGGGCCTGTGTGCCGAACCCGGCGAGGGGCGGGCCTGATCGCCGCGTCCGGGTGGGATACCGGACGCCGCCGAGCCTGGGCGGGATACCGGACGTCGCCGTGCGCGTCGGAGCCGTCGCCGAAAAGGCGCCGCGCATTAATATCGGACAGGCATTTCCGACGGGTGGTGAAGTCTCCGGTTGACACCGGCCCGTGATCGTTTATGGTTCAGCACGACCGGCTTTGACGGAGAATTGCGATCTTGGACGGGATCGACTCCTCAGGGGGTGCGCATGCCAGGTGTGATGAACGGTAAGCAAATGCCGAGGGTGTTAACCGGGCCACCGCCCAGAAAAGTGTCGTCGCGGGTCGCCGACCCGCATCCGGTCGATATCGGCCGGCTCTGGTACGGCGATTCCCCGCGAGCCGCGGAAGACGCCGAGCATATCGACAGGCTGGTGGAAACGGAGGCGGAACTCCCGCCGATTCTGGTGCATCGTGCCACGTTGCGCGTGATTGACGGCATACATCGGCTCAAAGCCGCCCGGCGCCGTGGCGACAATAAGATCGCGGTGCTCTATTTCGAGGGAAATGAGGAGGAAGCCTTTGTCCGGGCCGTGCAGGAGAACGTGGCCCACGGCCTGCCGCTGACGCTCGCCGAGCGCAAGGCCGCCGCCGGCCGGATCCTGTGCGCGTACGCCGCGCTGTCCGACCGCACCATCGCCGCCTACACCGGACTGGCGGCCAAGACGGTGGCCAGGCTGCGCGACCGTTCGAGCGCGGATCTTCCGCAGGCGAACAGCCGGGTCGGCGCCGACCGGCGGCTGTATCCGCTGGACGCCTCCGAAGGCAGGCTGCGGGCCGCCCAGGTGATCGCCGAGAGGCCGGAGACTCCGCTCAGAGAGGTCGCCAGGCTGGCGGGCGTATCGCTGGCCACTGCCCACGACGTGCGCAAACGCGTACGCAACGGGGAGGATCCGCTGCCCAGGGGCCGGCCGGGGCGGCGTCAGCGCGAGGTTTCCGCCCCGCCGGGCGGCGACGGCGAGGCGGGCGCGGCGCCGCTGGACTGCGAGGCGGAGATGATGCTGCGGAACCTGCGCAAGGACCCGGCCCTGCGCTACAGCGAGGTCGGACGCGCGCTGCTACGTCTGCTGATCGCCCGCGCGGTGACCCCCGAGGACTTCAGCAGGCTCACCGACGCCGTCCCCGCCCACCAGGCGCAGAGCGTCGCCCAGATCGCCAGGCAGTGCGCCAAGAGCTGGGAGATGTTCGCGCGCAAGCTCGAGAACCGGGGCGCCTGCCCCACCCGCAGACGCTCCGCCTGACCCGCACACGCTCCGGCCGACCCGCTCCGACCGCCCGATCCGCTCCGACCCGCCTCACGCGGCCGACCCGCCCGATCCACTCCGACCCGCCAGATCCGTTCCGACCCGCTCGACCCGGCGGACC
>NZ_JABCPZ010000294.1 GCF_013283785.1 Nonomuraea antri | reverse complement strand
ATGTGTATAAGAGCCAGAGTCGGCCCTGGCATGGGAGTGACCGTGAACGTGCCCGGTTCTGGCGTCGGCGGTGCGGCGTGGGAGTGAACGTGTCTCGTCACTGCGATGGCGGTGCCGCGTGCGGGTGATCCTGGCCGACGACTCCGTGCTGCTGCGCGAGGGGCTGAGCCGGCTGCTCGACGACGCCGGGCACGAGGTCGTGGCCGCCGTGGGCGACGCCGGCGCGCTGCTCGACGAGGTGCGGCGGCACCGTCCCGACGTGGCCGTCGTCGACGTGCGCATGCCGCCGTCGCACACCGACGAGGGCCTGCGCGCCGCGCTGGAGATCCGCGAACGCTGGCCGGAGGTCGGCGTGCTGGTCCTGTCGCAGTACGTGGAGAAGACCTACGCGGCCAAGCTGCTCACCGGATCGACCGAGCGGCTCGGATACCTGCTGAAGGACCGGGTGTCGGAGGTGGCGGAATTCCTCGGCTCGATCGAGCGGGTGCGCGCCGGCGGCACCGTCTTCGACCCCGAGGTGGTGCGGCAACTGCTCGCCCGCACCACGCGCGCCGACCCGCTGAGCCGGCTGAGCGGGCGCGAGCGCGAGGTGCTCCAGCATCTCGCGCAGGGTTTCGTGAACGCCGCCATCGCCGAACGCCTGCACGTGTCCGTGAGCACGGTGGAGAAGCACGTCAACGCGATCATGGAGAAGCTCGACCTGCCCCGCGACCCCGGCTACAGCCGCCGGGTGCTGGCGATCCTGCGCTACCTGGACGGCTGAGGCCCCTCGCCCGGCTCAATTCGCCTGGGCCACGATCACCCGGGGGCATCCGGGCAGCGCCCGCGTCTCCATCGGCTCCCACCCGGCGCCCGTCAGCCAGGAGCACACCTCGTCGTGCGGGTAGACCGTGGTGCCGTCGATCATCAGGTACTCGCCCGCGTGCAGCGCGTCCAGCGTCCGCTGCCTGGGCTCGTCGTCCAGGAAGAAGTCCAGCACCAGCAGCCTGGCTCCCGGCGCGGCGGCCTGCCTGGCGCGCTCGGCGATGCGGACGTTCTGCTCCGGCTCGTAGCGGTGCACCACGTGTTCGAGCAGCACCAGGTCGAAGCCGGACGGCACCTCGCCGGTGAGCACGTCGCTCTCCGTCACCGTCACCCGCTCGCCCACCCCGGCGTCGGCGAGCGTCTTGCGCGCGTGCCCGGTCAGCTGGCCGCCCGACAGGAACACCCCGGTGAGCCCGGGCGCGGACGTCAGCGCCTCGGCCAGGAACGCCCCGGACAGGCCGCCGAAGTCGAGCGCCCGCCGGTGCCCGCTGAAGTCGTACAGTTTGGCGAGCATCTTGGCGTGCAGCGCGTTGTAGGTCATCACGCCGGTCAGGAACGTGGTCATGCGTTCGCCGCCGAGGTCGAGCGGGGCTGGGCCGCCGGTGGCGACCGTCTCGTCGAAGGCCAGCCAGTGGCCGTAGCTGATGCCGTCCAGGAAGGTCAGGAACGGCCGCAGGTCGACGTCGTCGCCCGCGCCGGCCAGGTGCCTGGCGGCGTCGGGGGCGTTGGCGTAGCGCCCGTCGGCGCGGTCGAGCAGGCCGAGTCCGGTCATGGTGTCGGCGAGTATCCGCGTGGTGCGCTCCGGCAGGCCGGTGCGCGCGGCCAGCTCGGCCACGGTCGCCGGCCCGGCCGCGAGCGCGGCGAACAGGCCCGCCCTGGAGGCGGAGAAGAGCTGCTTGGCGGCCATGTAACCGGTGGCGACCGCCACGATCCTGTCCGGCTGGGAAGACATGCGCGACACTCCCTCAGGCGAAGAATATTGGAGATGCTATACGATTTCTGAGCCTTTGGCAGCGGCCGGAGCTCAGGTCCTGGGCGGTGGCGGGCCGGTCAGCGTTCGTGCACGATCCGGCCGCCGACCACGGTGAGCACGACCTCGGCCGCGCGCACGTCGGCGGGGCTCGCGTCCAGCAGTCCGGTGTCCAGGACGCACAGGTCGGCCACCTTGCCGGGCTCCAGCGACCCCTTCCACGACTCCGCGCCGTCCTGCCGGGCCGGCGTGCTCGTGTACGCGCGCAACGCCTGGTCGAGCGTCAGCCGGCGGCCGCTCTCGCGCCTGGACAGCGCGGCGGCGACGTGGTGGCGCCAGTCGGGGGTCAGGGCGGGGGCGTCGGAGCTGAGGCAGAGCGGGACCCCGGCCTCGACCGCGTCCCCGACCGGCCAGGCGGCGGTGGTCGTGCCGGATGTCCGGGTGTCCTGCGGCCCGCTCCAGGTGCGGGCCTCGTGCGGCGTTCGGCCGCCGTGGGGGGTGTCCGGGGCGCCGGCATCCTGTCGCATGCCGTTCCGTGGTGTGGCGGGCGTCTGGACGTCGTGCGGGGGGAGGGCGGCGAGGTCCGCCTGGGTGTTCAGGCCGATGCCGGCGGCGGCCATCGCGGCCAGCGTCGGTGAGTCCAGCAGGCCGGCGTGGATCAGGTAGTGGCGGCCGTCCGGGTGCGCGGCCAGCGAGCGGGGGGCGTCCGAGTAGGCGTCGTCCGGGTGCGGGTCCGGGTGCCGGTGCGGGTAGTCGTCGTCCGGGTCCGGGTGCCGGTGCGTGGGGTGTCGGAGGCGGGCCAGGGCGGTGGCGGCCGCTCTCGTGGCGGTGCCGCTCATGGCGTTCACCGCCACCTGGTGTCCCGCCCGGGCGGCCGCGCCGATCATCTGCGCCAGCGCGGCCTCGGGCCCGTCCACGCCGTCGGCGAAGATCTTCACCCCGGCCACCCTGAACCAGCCCGGCACGTCCGCCGGCGGGGTGAAGTCGCGCAGACCGTCCAGCAGCGCGGACGGTGAGCTCGGCCGGTTACGTTCGCCGAACAGCAGCAACGCCGTCACCCGGGCGCGCAGCAGGCCCTCGGCGGCCAGCTGGGCGTACTCCTCCAGCACCGCCGTGCCGAAGCAGCCCGTCGCGCCGGCGTCCTCGCCCGGGCCGAGACCTGGCTCGGTGTAGCTGGTGATGCCGAGGGAGGCGAGCAGGTCGCCGGTACGCAGGATGGCCGCACGCCGCTGCTCCGAGGTGCGGAGCCGGCCGGAGTCCGGCGCCGCCGGATGCGCCCCGGACGCGTGGGACGTCTCCGGCCCGGCCATGCCCCACACGGGCAGGCCGCCGGAGGACCGGTCACCGGAGAGCGGGCCGGCGAAGGTCGGGCCGCCGTGGAAGGGGCCGACGGGTGGCAGGCCGCCAGAGGTCGGGCCTTCTGGGAGCGGGCCGCCGGGGAGCGGGGTGGTTCTGCGGTGGCCGAGCCAGGCCCCGTGCAGGTGCGAGTCGTTGATCCCGGGCAGTACCGAGCGGCCGCCCAGCCGTATCACCCGCGTACCCGGCCCCACCAGCGGCTGGACCTGCAGCGGAGTGCCCACTCTGACGATTCGGCCGCCCGTGATCGCGATCGCGCCCGCCAGATGCCCGCCCGGGTTCATCGTGTGGATGACGCCCCCGGTCATGACCAGATCCGCCCACCCCTTGTCAGCCCAAGATTTCATGTCCGCTCCACTCTGGACACCTGGAATTCCACCCGCATAACGTACATGGAATCAGATACGATTTTGCGCGGGAGGTGCTGATGCCCCTGCATCCCGAAGCGCGGCGCGTCATCGAGCGGACCCTGATGGGTCCGGCTGACGGGCCGCCGCCGGAGGCGGCGGTGATGAGGGAGGAGTTCCGGAAGTACTGGGTCATGCCGGCCGACCTCCCCGCCGTGGGGAGCGTTGTCGACACGATATTTCCTGGTCCTGCGGTAAATATCCAGATTCGCCGGTATACCCCATCCGGAAATGGTCCTTTTCCTGCCTTTGTCTGGTTCCACGGGGGCGGCTGGGTCATCGGATCGCTCGACGAGAACGAGTTCGCCTGCCGGGCACTCTGCGCCGGCGCCGGGGCGGTGGTCATCTCGGTGGACTACCGGCTCGCACCGGAGAACCCGTTCCCCGCCGCGGCCGAGGACTGCTACGCCGCCGTGCGCTGGGTGCGCGAGCACGGTCCCGAGTTCGGCGTCGACCCGTCCCGCATCGCGGTCGGCGGTGAGAGCGCGGGCGGCAACCTCGCGGCGGTCGCCGCGCTCAAGTCACGCGACCTCGGCGGCCCGCCGCTGGCGCTGCAGGTGCTGATCTCACCGGTACTCGGCCACCCCGACGACGGCCGCGACTCCTATCGGGACTACGCTGACGGATATTTCCTGTCGAAGTCCAGCATGGACTGGTTCTTCACCCAGTACCCGAGAAACGCCGCCGACCTGAACGATCCGTACCTGCTCCCCCTGCGCGCGGACGACCTGTCCGGGCTGGCGCCCGCCCTCGTCCTCGGCGCCGAGTACGACGTCCTGCGTGATGAGGGCGAGGAGTACGCGGCCGCGCTGCGGCGTGCCGGCGTGCCCGCGGAACTGGTCAGGTTCGACGGCCTCATCCACGGCTTCTTCGGCCTGCTGCCCACCGAGCTGAGCGCCTCCAGGCTGGCGCACGAACGGGCGATCGCGGCCCTGCGCGCGGCCTTCGGGAGCCGCTGATGGGATCGCCGATGGAGCCGCTGCCGGCGTCGGGGGCCGGTCCGGACGTCCCGGATGTTCGCGAGGTGTCGAACATCCTGGACGTCCGGGGCATCAGCGTCTCCAGGGGAGAGGTCCCGATCGTCCACGAGGTCACGCTGGGCGTGGCCCCTGGCACCGTCACCGTCCTGCTCGGCGCGAACGGCGCGGGCAAGACCACGCTGCTCGACGGCATCGCCGGGCTGGCCAAGGCGTCCGCGGGCACGATCACGCTCGACGGCGCCGAGCTGGCCGGGCTGCCCACCTACCGGCGCGCCCAGGCCGGCCTCGGCTACGCCGAGCAGGCGCGCACCGTCTTCCGCACCCTCACGCTCGAACAGAACCTGCTCGTCTCCGGCGACGGTGACGGCGACGTGGCCATGGTGTACCGGCTGTTCCCCGAGCTGGAACGGCGGCGCTCGGTGCCCACCGGGCTCCTGTCCGGCGGCGAGCAGCAGATGCTCGTGCTCGGCCGGGCGCTCATCGCCGCGCCCAAGGTGGTGCTCATCGACGAGATGTCGCTCGGCCTGGCGCCGGTCGTGGTGCGCAGGCTGATGGCCTCCGTGCGCGACCTGACCGAGCTGGGCATCGCGGTGCTGCTGGTCGAGCAGTTCGCCAACCTGGCGCTGGAGATCGGCACTCGCGCGTACGTGCTGCGCAAGGGCCGGATCGTCTACGACGGCCCGTGCGCGGACCTGCGCGGGGCCGACGACCGGCTGCACGAGTTCTACTTCGGCACGGTGACGGAGACCGCCGGCGATACGGCAGCGGTCGCGGAAGGCGAAACCTCATGAACGCGCTGCTCAGGACGTGGGGCCCGGGACTCGGGCTGGCGCTGGCCGCCTGTGTGGTGCTGCCGCTCGTGCTGCCCCCGTACTGGATCTACCTGGCCGTCGCCGCCGTCGTCAGCGGCGTGCTGATGCAGAGCTACGGCGTCATCGTCGGCCGGGCCGGCGTGATGTCGCTGTGCCAGATGTCGTTCGCGGCGATCGGCGCCTGGGTGGTGCTCCGGCTGAACCTGGCCGACGCGCCCGGCGGCCTCCTGCTCTGGCTGCTGCTCGGCGGGCTCGCCGCGGTGCCGGTGGGAGTGGCGATCGGGCTGCCCGCGCTGCGGATCAGGGGCGTGAACCTGGCCGTGGTGACGCTCGGGTTCGCCGTGTCCACCGACATCGTGCTGAACGCCAACCAGTTCCCCGGCACCACCGAGCTCAAGACCGTGGTGCGGCCCGACCTGTTCGCCTCCGACGCCGCCTACTTCCGGCTGGCCGTGATCGTGTTCGTGCTGATCGCGATCGGGCTGGCGCTGCTGAACCAGACCAGGATCGGACGCTCCTGGCTGGAGCTGCGGCACTCCGAGCGGGCCGCCGCCGCGCACGGGATCTCGGTGGCGCGCAGCAAGCTCACCGCGTTCGCCATCAGCGCGTTCATCGCCGGTATCGGCGGCGGGCTGATGGCCGGCCAGCTCGGTTTGGTCGTTTCCGGAAACTTCGCCATGATGCAGTCTTTGGCGTTGTTCGCCGTGGCCGTGCTGATCGGCCCGCACAACCCGGAGGGCGCGGTCATGGGCGGCGTGTTCGGTGCGGTGATGGCCACCGTCCTGGAGAAGCTGCGCCTGCCCCAGGACCTGGGCGGAATCCTGTTCGGCGCGCTGGCCATCTTCGCCCTGCGCAGCGGGGTGAGCCAGACCGACTTCACGCGCGCGCGCAAGCGCGAACGCGACGCGCGCCGGCTGCTGGAGCCCGGGGCGCGCAAGACGCGCGCGCCCTTGGACGGTGACCAGGCAGCTGGGCTGGCGGCCGGTGACCCCCAAGGGCGCGCGTCCACCGGGGCGCCCGTGTCCACCGGAGCGCCCGTGTCCACCGAACTCGGCGGGCTGGACGTGCGCGGGCTGACCGTCAGGTTCGGCGAGGTCGTCGCGCTGGACGGGGTCGACCTCACCGTCCCCGCCGGCGGCGTCACCGGCCTGATCGGCCCCAACGGAGCGGGCAAGTCGACCCTGATCTCCGCCGTCACGGGTTTCCTCGCCCGCTACGACGGCACGGTGGAACTGGCCGGCCGGTCCATCGACCGGCTCACCCCCAGCGCGCGGGCCAGGCGTGGCCTGCGGCGCACCTTCCAGACCACCGCCATCGCACCCGAGCTCACCCAGGGCGAATACCTCGCGATCGTGGCCGGCCGCCGCCTGCGCGAGGAGGAGGCCGAGGACGTGCTGGCGTTCTTCGGCTGCCCACCGGCGGACGTGCCCGTCTCCATCCTGGACGCCGGCACCAGGCGGCTGCTCGACGTGGCCGCCGCGATCGCCGCCCGGCCACTGGTCGCGCTGCTCGACGAGCCGGGCGCGGGCCAGTCGGCCGCCGAGTCGCTGCGGCTCGGCCATCGTCTCGCCCAGGTCCCCGGCCGCTTCGGCGTGTCGATCCTGCTGGTCGAGCACGACATGGATCTCGTCCGAGCCGCCTGCGGCCACGTCACGGTGCTCGACTTCGGGCACGTGATCGCCTCAGGGCCGACGCTCGACGTGCTGGACGCCCCTGCCGTCCGGGCCGCCTATCTCGGGACAGTGTTGGAGGAGACATCGTGAAACGCGTACTCGTGGCCCTGGTCTTAGTCGTCGCCGCAACCGCCTGCTCGGGCGGCTCAGGGGGGAGCGGGACGATCAAGGTCGGAGCCATCAACGGCATCACCGGGCTGTTCCAGACGCCCGAGGTGCCACAGGCGGTCAAGGCCGTCTTCGAGGAGGTCAACGCGGCCGGCGGGATCAACGGCCGCAAGCTGGAGCTGATCAGCAAGGACGACGCGATGAACCCGCAGCGCGCCACGGAGGCCGCGCGCGAGCTCATCGACTCCGAGGAGGTGGTGGCCTTCGTCGGCTCGTCCAGCGCGGTGGACTGCGGGCTGAACCGCGCCACCTACAGCAAGGCGCAGGTCATCTCGATCCCGGCCGTGGGCGTCGACCCGGCCTGCTTCAACAGCCCGAACATCGCGCCGGTCAACCCGGGCCCGTTCAAGCTGCTGACGGCGATGCTCTACTACTCCTCCGAGACGCTCGGCCACCAGAAGGTGTGCCTGGCCTTCACCGTGCTGCCCGGCAGCGGCGGCGGCATCGACGCGGCCATCAAGGAGTGGACGGACCTGACCGGCAAGACGCTGACGGTCAAGGACACCTCCGTCGGGCAGGGCGACCCGACGCCGTACCTGGTCAAGCTCAAGTCGGCGGGCTGCCAGTCGGTCATCTACAACGCGCAGGTCGGGCCGTGGTTCGCGCAGGCCAAGACGCAGGGCATGACGGACGTCGAGTTCATCCTCATGGCCAACGCCTACACCGACGCCAACGCCGCGCTCATCCCCGCCGGGATGCGCGCCCAGGCCGGCACCGAGTGGCAGCCGTACACCGACGAGACGCTGCCGGGCAACGACCGCTGGGCGAAGGTCGTCAACACGAACAAGATCCAGAAGACCGCGTTCAGCCAGGGCGGCGTGATGGCGGCCGACGTGTTCGTCCAGGTGCTCAAGACGATCAAGGGTGACATCACCAGGGAGTCGGTCACCCAGGCGTTCAAGAACATGCAACCGATCAACTACCCGATGGTGGGCACCCCGTGGGTGTTCGGCCCCGGCGAGACGCACAACCCGATCGAGGGCAGCCGCTTCGTCAAGGCCGAGAACGGCAAGTGGGTCGTCCTGCCCGAGGGCTTCATCGTGCCGAAGAAGAACTGACCATGCTCAATTCTGTTGTCGCCGGTCTGACCAGCGGGGGCGTCTACGCACTGCTCGGGCTCTGCGTGGTGCTGACGTACCGGCTGGTCGCGGTGGTCAACTTCGCCATGGCGGCGATCGGCGCCATGGGCGCGTTCGTCATGGTGACGCTCACCGACGCGGGACTGAACGTGTGGCTCGCCCTGCTGGCCGGTGTGCTGGCGGGCGGGCTGCTGTCGGGCCTGCTCGGGGCCGGTCTGGTGCGCTGGTTCGGCGAGCACGACCTGCGCACCAAGGCCGCCGTCACGGTGGCCGTGTTCGTCGCGCTGATCTCGGTCGGGCTGCGCTTGTTCGGCAACAACACCAGCGGCGCCCGGCGCTTCCCGCAGCCGTTCGACGAGCCGGCGTTCACCGTCGGCGACGTGATCGTGCCGCAGGCGGTGCTGGTGTCGCTGTCGTTCGCGGTGCTGATCACCGTGGGCGTGGGCCTGCTGCTCGGGCGCACCCGCGTGGGCCTGCGCCTGCAGGCCCTGTCGGAGCGCCCGGCGACCGCGCAGGTCGTCGGCATCCCCGCGCCCAGGCTGGCCATGCTGGTCTGGGTGGCCATCGGCGCGATCAGCACGCTCGTCATCGTGCTGGTCGCGCCCAGGCTCGGCGGCGACTTCTCCACGCTGGCCAACCTGGTGACGACCGCGCTGGCGGTGGCCATGGTCGGCGCGTTCGGCAGCCTGTGGCTGACGCTGGCCGGCGGGCTGCTGCTGGGCTGCCTGGAAGGGGTGACCGCCTCGCTGGAGGCGGTCCAGCAGTATCGCGGGGTGCTGCCGTTCCTGGTCATGGTGGCGCTGCTGTGGTGGCGCAGCCGGCACCAGGTGTGGGACACCGAAGCGAACGTGTGAGACGAACAGCGAGGAGTGAGATGGTTCCCAGACGCCGGATCGGCCGGCACGGGCCCGAGGCGTCGGTGTTGTCGCTCGGCTCGTGGCACACCTACGACCGCATGGACTTCAAGGACGCGGTCGGCATGCTGCGCCACGCCGTCGACATCGGGATCAACCTGTTCGACGTGGGCGTCTACGGCCTGCCGGAGAATCCGCCGGTGTTCACGGACGTGCTGTTCTCCGCGATCGTCCGGGGTGCGGGCGTCGCCCGCGAGGACTACCTGCTGTCGGCCAAGCTGTGGCTGGAGGGCTACCCGGAGCAGCCGCTGCGCGCGCAGTTGGAACGTGCCCTGTTCCGGGCCGGCACCGACCACGCGGACCTGGCGGTGCTCGGCGACATCCACCGCGACGACCTGGACCTGCGGCGGCTGGCCCGCGAGATGGCCGCGCTGGAGTCGGAGGGACTGCTCGGCTGCTGGGGCGTCAACAACTGGTCGGCCACCTCGATCCTGACCATCCGCAACCACGCCGCCGACTTCGGCTCGCCCGGGCCGCAGCTCGCCCAGCTCAAGTACAGCCCGTGCCGCCGGTCGATCCCGGAGGGCGTGCCGTTCTCCGAGGTGTTCGACGCGGGCATCTCGCTGCAGGCCAGCGACGTGCTGGAAGGCGGCATCCTGGCGGGCAAGGCCAGCCCGGCCCGCCCGGTGTTCCCCGACGCGGGCGGGGTGCGCGAGCAGGTGGTCAAGGCCGCGGAGGGGATCGCCGAGGTCGCCGCCGCGCTGGAGACCACGCCCGCGCAGCTCTGCGTGGCCTTCTGCCTCACCCATCCGGCGGTGGCCACCGTGCTGTTCGGCGCGACCAGCCTGGCCCAGCTCGTGGACAACGCGGGCGCGCTCGACCTGGTGCGCCGGGTGGGCGCGGCGCGGATCCGCGAGGTGGTGGCGCCGTACTGGGTGGACGGCGACCTCGTGGACCCCGAAGGCCCCTGAGCGTCAATCCGCTTGGCCGGCCCGCTCCGCGAGGCCGGCCAGGTCGGCGGGCAGTTCGCCGGTCTCGTGGTAGACGCGCCACGTCTCCAGCCCCGGGAAGGCACCCGAGGTGAGCTCGGCGAGCAGCCCGCGGATCCAGGACGCCTCCGCCTCACGGACGGCCAGGTCGTACTCCGACTCGATCAGGAACAGCCGGGGGACGGTTCGGGCGTGCCCGGCCAGCGTGCCGCGCGCCTCCTCGATGCCCTTCTCCAGCAGCTCCAGCCGGCGGCGCAGGAGATCGGCCGCCTCGTCCGGGCGCAGCGCACCGAGCACCGACAGCCCGGCGCGGAAGCGCGGCTGCTCCGGCATGGGCGTGGAGACCAGCTCGCGGGCCCAGTCGATCAGCTCGGCGCGGCCGGCGTCGGTGATGCGGTAGACGGTGCGCTCCGGCCTGCGGCCCTCGCGCACGCTCTCCACGGCCGCGATCAGCTCATGTTTGTCCAGGTTGCGGACGACCGTGTAGAGCGACCCCCACTTGATCTCCATGTCCTGGTCCTTGCCCCAGGCCCGCAGCGCGGTGGCGATCTCGTACGGGTGCATCGGCCGCTGGGCCAGCGCGGACAGCACGGCGAGCGCCAGCAGGTTGGCGACCTTGCGCCGCTTCGGCATCACGCTCACCCCATCGTCCCCGTCGGCGATTACTCGCTGGCGAGGACAAGTGTACGCGCGGCGGCCGGACAAGGCCCGGCTCACCCCAGCGCGGCCCCGACCACCGCCATCACCGGGACCGACAGTCCCGTGGTCAGCAGGACGGAGCTGCGGGCCAGCCGCCTGCCCGTGTCGTAGGTGACCGCGTACACGTAGATGTTCTGCGCGGTCGGCAGCGCCGCGAACAGGGTGGCGGCCAGCAGCGCGGGGCCGTCCAGCCCGAGCAGGAACCGGGTGGTCAGGTACGCGATCGCGGGCTGGACGACGGACTTGAGCAGCACCGCCAGGCACACGTCCCGGCCGGTGCCGTCCTCGTCCGGCGCCGGGTCACCCGGTCCGCGTGCGGCCTGGCGGGAGGCGTACAGGCTGAGACCGAAGACCAGCAGCGCGACGGGCACCGCCGCGCCGCCGAGCAGGTCGACCGGGCGCATGACCTGCTCGGGCAGGCGCAGCCCGGCCAGCGCGCAGGCGAACCCGAGCAGCGAGGTGACCGTGAGCGGGTTGCGCACCGGCGTCAGCAGCGCCGCACGCGCCGAACCTGCGCGCTTGTCGAGGATCAGGAACGAGACCGGGGTGATCACGGTGAGCTGGAACAGCAGGATCGGCGCGATGAGCGCGGCGTCGCCGAGCACGTACAGGGCCAGCGGCAGGCCCAGGTTGCCGGCGTTGACGTAGGAGGAGGCGAGCGCGCCGATCGTCGCCCGCCGCGCGTCGCGCCGCCAGGCCAGCCGTGCCACCAGCACGAACACCAACTGGGTGCAGGCCACCGCGACGACCTGGCTGAGCAGCACCGGAGACAGCAGCGCGCTCAGGTCGGCCCTGGAGACGGTGGCGAACATCAGCGCGGGCGTGGCGACGTAGAACGTCAGCCGCGAAAGGACCAGTTCGTCGCTGGCGCGTAAGAGCCCGGCGGCGGCGATGACGTAGCCGAGGACGGCGACGGACACCAGGGCGGCGAATGCCGCGACAATCCCCGACAACTCCCGGACCTCCCGCAATCGGACGTCCGGCAGCGTATCGGGTGCCCGCCCGCCCCTGTCTCT